>JAAYHU010000020.1 GCA_012735245.1 Tissierellia bacterium | reverse complement strand
GATATACCTTTACCAGATAAAACAGAGGTTTTAATTGCTTCCATTGAATTTAATTCATATATAATGTTTAAATCATCTATCTTAATATCGTGCATCATCAAGGCATCTTTAATAGTCTTATATGTTCCAGACCCGCTTTCTCTAAATATTAGTGGCAGTTTTTTAAACTCGTCTATGGTAATCTTATCCTTCAATATAGGTAAAGAGGTAACTAAAAGTAGTGGGTCACTTGCAATCAGTTCAGTTTTTATATTTTTCGTTTTTATATCGCCATGGATAATGCCTATATTAATAGTCCTATCTAATAGATTTTTTATAACCCCTTCTGTATTGCTAATTTCAAGATTAATGTCCACATCTTTAAAGTCCTGTTTGTAAACATAAATGCTACATGGCAGTGCATATTCACCTAAGGCTTTACAGGAGCCTAATATGAGTTCTTTCTTTTTGTGCTGCAGGCTTTTTATGTCCCTTTCAATATTATCCTTCATGGATAGGATAGTATCAGCATAATCAAATACGATTTTCCCTGCATCTGTTAATTCTACTCCCTTATTACTCCTGATGAGCAAAGTGGCACCCAGGTCCTTTTCTAGATTTTGTATCTGCATGCTTAGGCCTGGTTGAGTCAAATGCAGGTGTTTAGCAGCCTTAGAAATACTATTTAACTTGACAGTTACATAAAAGGATCTTAGATACTGCAAATTCATGACAAAATCCCTCGCTTTAAAGCATAACTTTGTTAATCAAGTGTCTAGCTTGAGTAAATATTTACACTATTAGTATATCATGAAACCCAAAAAAAGGTAGTTTTTTCCTCAATTTTTAGGGACAAGAGAATGAAGTGTGGCAGATAAAATATAGTTATAAAGCATAACAAAGTATTATAATATCCTTCGTCAAAAATACCTTATAATAATCAGTACAGAGATGTTAATTAAATATCAGACAATCTATAAAAATAATGGGAGGGTATATTATGGGAGACTTGAAAAATAGGCAAATGTCAAGAAAAGACTTTATCAAGGGTGCAGGACTTTCCCTAGCGGGAGTTGCTATGGCAGGCAGCTTAGGAGGCTTATTGACCGCATGTTCTAAAATTGACATAGCTGGCGCAGCAGGACAAATGGAGGCACCAGAATGGCCATTTAAGTATAAAAAACTAGATCCAGAAAAGGTTAAGGCAAGAGCTTACAATACTTATAAAGAAAAGGGTGGCTGAGGTATAGGGGTAGCCGATGGGTTCTTCGGTACATTAGCTGATGAAGTAGGATACCCCTTTAATCAAATTCCACCAGAAGCTTTCATAGCTTTTGCAGGGGGATATGGCCAAGCTACACTATGTGGGTCCTTGGGAGTTGCAGCTACTTGCATTGGTATGGTAGCAGATAAAGATATGCAAAAGAAATTATTGTCTGAATTATTTAATTGGTATAAGAAGCATAGTTTCCCAACATATCAACCAGAGAACCTAAACTTAACCCAGACTGTTGCTGATTCCTTATTATGTTTTGACTCAGTAGGTAAATTCATGGAAGCTCAAGGGGTTGGATACGATGATCCATTGAGGAAGGCTCGCTGTGCAGGAGTTACAGGGGAAGTGGCAGCAAAGGTTGTAGAGCTCCTAAATGAACATTTAACATAAAAAAGATGAGAAATTTTTCTCATCTTTTTTATATATTATATGGCCTGAAAAGTTAATGCTGGAATAATAAATAGTTCTTGTATTTATGTAAATAATATTGTATATTATATATTAAATTAAATATAAGTCGATGAATGAGAGAGTAGGATATTTAACCGTGTTAAAGCGAGCTGGGATGGTGGGAGCCAGCACACAGGAAATATTCGAAGAGAGCTCAGGAGATTATATCTGAACCTTAGTAGGATATTACGGTAGGACCGTTATAATTTCGAGTGGGCATTTGTGCCAAGAAGAGTGGTATCGCGGGTAAACTCTCGTCTCTTATTTTGAGGCGGGGGTTTTTTATACATATATTTTTAGTAAGAATATTTCATAAAAACAGGAGGAGGTAAGGAGATGTTAAACTTTAAAGAGGAAGTTGTAAAATTGTTGAAGACTCAAATACAGGAATTAACAGAGGAAGAAATATCCTCTTTAATAGAAGTACCACCATCTTATGAAATGGGGGATTATGCTTTTCCAACCTTTAGACTGGCTAAGGTCTTTAGAAAAGCTCCACCAGCCATAGCGGAAGAATTAGTAGGAAAGCTTGGAGAAAGCCCATATTTTGAAAAGATTGAAAACAAAGGGCCCTATGTTAACTTCTTTATCAACAAAAAGAAACTAACGGAAGTAACCTTAGAGGAGATTAAGGACAAACAGGACAAATATGGCTCATCAGATATGGGAAAGGGAAAAACTATCATCGTGGAATTTTCATCTCCCAATATAGCAAAACCGTTCCACATAGGCCATATTAGAACAACTGTTATAGGGAATGCTTTATACAAGATATATTCATTTTTAGGCTTTGATACAGTTGCAATTAATCACTTAGGTGATTATGGAACCCAATTTGGTATGTTAATTTCCGCCATTAAAAGATGGGGCAATATTGAAGAAATAGAAAAGGATCCAATAAACCAACTGTTGAAACTATATGTTAGATTTAATGCCGAAGCAGAGGAAAATGAAGAGCTCAGGGATGAAGCAAGATATTGGTTTAAGGAATTAGAAGAAGGTAACGAAGAGGCCTATGAGCTTTGGAAGTGGATAAGAGAAATATCTTTAAAAGAATTTAACAAGGTATATGATATGCTAAATATCAAATTCGACTCCTATGCTGGTGAATCTTTCTACTCAGATAAGATGCCTGCTGTAATAGAAGAATTGAAGGAGAAGAATTTGCTAAAGGAGTCTGATGGAGCCTATTTAGTGGACCTAGAGGAATAT
This sequence comes from Tissierellia bacterium, assembly GCA_012735245.1. Lineage (GTDB taxonomy): Bacteria > Bacillota > Clostridia > Tissierellales > Tissierellaceae > JAAYFT01. The sequence goes on along the minus strand of JAAYHU010000020.1, from coordinate 6,238 downwards.
GGAATGCCACCAGCTCTCATCATTAAGTCCGATGGTTCAACCTTATATACAACTAGGGATATTGCTGCTGCCTTCTATAGAAAGAAAACCTATAACTTCTATAAGAATATCTATGTAGTAGGAGCCCAACAGAATTTACACTTTAAGTCTTGGATTAAAATAATTGAACTTATGGGATATGAATGGGCTAAGGACTGTATTCATGTAAACTTTGGAACTGTCAGTTTAGAAGATGGAACCCTTTCTACTAGAAAGGGAAGGGTAGTATTCTTAGAAGATGTATTAAATACAGCCATTAAAAATACTCTAGAAATAATCAACGAAAGGAATCCAGATCTGGAAAACAAGGAGGAAGTAGCAAAACAAGTAGGTATTGGGGCTGTAGTTTTCCAAGAATTATTTAACCAAAGGATCAAAGACTATGTATTCTCTTGGGATAGGACCTTAAGCTTTGATGGGGAAACAGGACCTTATGTTCAATATACCCATGCAAGAATAAGCTCCCTATTAGACAGGGGACAATTCAATATTGGGGATAATGTAAATTATGACCTATTAGCTACAGAGGAAGAAATAAATATAATTAGATTATTATACAATTTCCCTAAGGTCATAATAGATGCAATGGAGAAAAACGAGCCCTATTTAATTACTAGGCATATAGTTGAAATCGCTAAGGCATACAATAAGTTCTATAATTCATGTCCAATAATAATAGAAGATGAAGAGCTTAAGAAGGCGAGACTAATGTTATCTTATGCAACTAAAACAGTAATAAAAACAGGACTAGGATTGTTGGGCATTGAAGCACCAGAAAGAATGTAGATTAGAAAGATGAGTGTATGGAGAGAATATTATTAAACCTATTTCAAAAGGATTATAATAAAAACAAGGAATATAGCTATATTTCGCAGCTAGCTGTAATTACAATAAAATCCTTGCTACCCATGAAAGATGAGGAAGGTACAAGGATAGACTACAAAAGATTTACTGAAGAATATAAATTATGGCTACAATATAGAAATGGGGATAACCCTTCCCTGTTAAACCTACAGGGAAGGGTTATTCCTGAAATTTATTGGGGAGAAAAGGATGATTCAATAATAGGTAGGATAATCCCTCTAGTCGTTGTAAATAAGGATTACGATATATTGGAAGAAGAAGTCATCAAAAACATCCTATTTACAACTGGTAATTTGCAAGCCTTATTTGAAGGACTAGCCATAAGCTATCTACTATATCATGTTATGAACAATTCCAGTGGTTTACAAGCTTTAACTAAGGAAAAATTAGTAGATGGCTTAAAAGATAGGGTTATTAAATTTTCTCAAATATCCTATATTGAAAAGTATAAATCCCATTATAGAATAAATATAGAAAACTATAATGGGAATTTTAGAGTTGAATTTGAAAAGGAAAAACTTAATCTATTAAATGCCTTATATACTTTAGGGTCTAATAGGTATTATTCCTTAATAGACTTCTTTAAGGTAATTGAGGGGGATGAAGGGAATACCCTTATAGGTAGATTCCTTTATGACTATTTGTATAGTAAAAATAATAATTATGAAATTTCAGAATTCCATTTAAGCTTAGGAGAATATATAATAAATTTAAGGAGGTCTAGGATAGATCCTGAAAAACTTAAGATTAATGAATATATCCTACCAGATGTTTTCAGCTTTGAGGAGGGAGAAGTCTTTTATCATTCTCTTTTAAGGGAAGTAAAGATAATAAAAAAAGAAGTAAAGGGTAAGACCTTAACTTCTCTACTGCAGACGAAAACTGGTATGTACTTATTTAGAAAATAGGCCCATAGGGTCTATTTTTTTAGATATTCTAAAAAGTCCTCTTCACTAAGCTCTGCCAAGGAACTTAATTCTTCCACTATACTGTTTCTCAAATTCAAAAAATCATCTATTTTGGTATTGTTTCCTGTATATTCTAAGGCTTCGATAATTAACAACATGTCATTTTTTGAGATTTCTTGAATTGAAATCTTGTCGAATTCTCTCATGGGACATCTCCTTTCTTGTCGTACTATACAATCTATTGTATAAAAAAAGTCTTTGAAATTCAATGAGATTATCATAATTATTTCTTTCACTGTATAAGACTTAAATTTAATGATATAATGTATATAATTTGATAAAAGGAAGGTGCAAGATGAAGATAGTTTTGACTACATTAAATTCCAAATATATTCACACTTCATTATCCATTAGATATTTAAAGGCATTTGTTGAAGATATAATAGATGTGGAATTGAAAGAATATACCATAAACCAGGATATTAATTATATAGCTTCACAACTATATAAAACCAATGCTGACTTAATAGGATTTTCAGTCTATATATGGAATTTAACAGAGACTTTAAGGATCTGTGAAATATTAAAAAAGGTTAAGCCAGAAATAAAAATACTCTTAGGGGGGCCAGAAGTATCCTTCGATTCGAAAGAAATACTGGAAACTTATCCTTTCATTGACTATATTATATACGGAGAAGGGGAAGAAAGCTTTAAGGAATTTTTAAGCTTATTTTTAAAGGGAAGTGATGATTATAAAAGTATCAAAGGATTGGCTTATAGAAGTGGTAATAAGGTTATAATGAACCCACCGAGACCCTTAATAAAAGATTTAAACATCATACCATCTCCCTACAAGAATATTGGAGATGAGTTTAACAATAAAATTGTTTATTTTGAATCCTCAAGGGGCTGTCCTTTTAGCTGTAAGTTCTGCCTATCATCGACCATAAAAGGGGTAAGATATTTCAATATAGATAGGGTAAAGGAAGAGCTGGATAATCTAATAAAGGCCAAGGTAAAGCAGGTAAAATTTGTAGACAGAACCTTCAATGCCAATAAAAAATATGCAATGGAAATAATGGATTTCATTATAGAGAGGGATCCAGAGGATATTAATTTTCATTTTGAAGTTACTGCCCACCTGCTAGATGATGAAATGCTAGATTACTTATCTAAGGTCAAGGAAGGCCTATTCCAATTTGAAATAGGGGTGCAATCCACTAATTTAAAGACAATTGAAGCCATTGGTAGGACAACAGATTTTCCTAAACTTAAAGGGGTAACTAAGAGGATAAAAACATTTAAGAATATACACCAGCATTTAGACCTAATTGCAGGCCTGCCTTATGAGGACTATGAAAGCTTCAAGAAATCCTTCAACGATGTCTATGATATAAGGCCTGAGAAGATTCAATTAGGCTTTTTAAAACTACTAAAGGGTTCATCCCTGAGGATGGATGAAGAAAAATATGGCTTCAAATATTTAGATATACCTCCCTACGAGGTTTTAGAAAACCATTATATTAAGTATGGAGAATTGATAAAATTAAAAGCAATTGAAGACTTGGTGGAAAAATACTATAATGAAGGATATTTTGAAAACTCCTTAGAATATATAGTTACAAATTTCTATAAGAGTCCCTTTGACTTCTATGAAGATTTAAGCCTGTATTGGGAGGAGAACAATTATTATGAAGTTTCTATTAGTAGGACTAGGCTTTATGAAATATTAGTGGACTTTTATAAACGTAAAGGCTTTAAATATCTAGATATATTTAAGGAATTAATAAAATACGATTTCTTGAAAAACAACAAAAATGCAAGACTACCTAAGGAGGTCCATAATACTAAAAATATCCTAAGTCAAGGGGATATCCATACTATTTTGAAGGATGGAAGGGTATTGGAAAACTATTTAATCCAATATAAAGATTTACCTACTAAAAAAATAATACAGCATACAAAAATTCAAAATTTTAGGTATGATATTTTAAAATTTATACAAAATGGCTATGATTTAAAAAACAAGCCTGATAAAATAAAAGAAGAAAATATTTTTATTTTATTTGTCTATCAAGATGGCGTAATTAATAGATGCAGAACTTATGATATAACCAATATTATAAAGGAGTTGAGTTAAATTGGATATAATCAAGGACCTTCTAATAGTAAATAGGCAAACACTGAAGAAATCAGTTAAAAGTTTAATAGGCAACTGGCCTATTATATTTACAGGTATAGTGTATACAACCATAAATATAGCCATGATATCCTTTGTAGTGACAGTATTTAGAGGTATTTTATCTATTTTCGCAGGTATTTTCATAGCAATTGTATCTGCCAGCCTAATATCAAATTACTTCTATCTATTATTTAATATTATCAATTATAATAAAATAACTTTTCAGGATTTTAAGGATGGGTTTAAGTATTACCTTAGAAAAATATATATGATTTTCTTTTTTGCATGGATTGGCAGTTTTATATTAGATGCCATTAGGGGGCTAATGGGTTTTGATCCTTATCTGTTAAATATAATAATTACACTTTCTATACTTGTATTATTAAATGCATTGCCTGAAACTTTATACCTAAAGGTATTAGAACCTATTGACAGTATAATGTATTCTATTGATTTTATAAAAGAAAATTGGTTTAATTGGCTATTGCCCAATGCCATATTATATGCAGTCCTTTACTTGGTAACCGGCAGAATAGTTACAAATATATTTGCAACCCATGTTAATCTAGGCTTCGGCCTAGATGGAATGGCTTGGATTAGGTATCTAATAGGTCAAGGATTGTTTTCCTTTATAATGATATATAGGGGCCACCTTTATAAGCTACTAAGTACCAGCACAAGAAGAAAGAGAATGTTTATGAATAAATTTTAATATGGGGTGAGTTCATGAGTGTTGTAGACTCATATTTTAAGAAAAATATAGACAAGGTTACATTTCTGGAATTAAAAAAAGACACTGTCATAGGGGAGGGGAAATATTCATTAAAAAAAGAAATACCCCTGCCTATTAAAACAGACGCCTTGATTAATGAAATAAAAGAAGGGAATTTACAGGATGAACTCAGTTTAACTTTTATAATAGATGGAATCATATACCTGATGGGTATTGATCCTAACTTTCCTTATATTGAGGACTATAAGGACATTTTATACGGAGTTAATGATAAAATCCATGACTATATATTTTATCAGGGGATTAAAGCTGTTGAAAACAAGGATAATGACAGTGGTGCCATTTATTTCAGGGCGTTAAAGCTTATGGATCCAGAAAATGTCCATGGTAGATTTAATTATGCCCTCAACCTAGAAGAAATAGGAAAGAAGTATCTTAATATGGAAATGGAAGAAAAGGCTATGGAATTCATTAAGGCCTCCACAAGGGAATTAGAATCAATTTTAGACATAGATGATAAATATCCTCTAGCTTACTATAAATTAGGCTATCATTATAAATTTTTTGGAAATTTTTTGAAGGCTAAGCTGATTTGGAGTAAGTATTTAACCTTAGACAAGGATGAGTTAAGGTTGCAGGAAATAAGGGAAGAGCTGGATTTAATAGAGGATGAAGCTGAAATAGAAACTGGCCTAATTCATTTGCAAAGGGAAGAATTTCATAAGGCCATTGATATATTCGAAAAGCTATTGAAGAAGTATGATAACTTCTGGGAATTAAAATATTTTTTAGGGGCATCCTACAAAGGGATAGGTGATTTTGAAAATGCCATAGATCTCTTTTATGAAGCTTTAGATTTAAACAGTGGAGAACTGGAAATATATAATGAATTAGGGATATGTTTAGTTAATGTAGGAAAAATTAAAGAAGCCATAAAGGTATTTACAGAAGGTATAGAAAATGTAGGCAATGATTATAAGCTATTGTTCAATAGAGGATTATGCTATTTACAATTAGAAGAGCTTAATAAAGCCTATGAAGATATTAGTATTGCAGCTAGCTTAAATCCGGAAGATAAAACCATAAAAGCACAAAAGGAAGTTTTAGATAAGCTAACAAAATAGAAAAAGCTCAAGAAAAACGTTAAATTTCAGCTATAAACAAAGGAAAAATCACAAACTGCAGATACTGGTTCTGAAAAGGAATAAGTTTTTTTGAAAAAAGGTGTTGACTTTCTTCAAGAAACCGTGTATTATAAAAAAGGTCGGCACTGCTATTAAAGACAAACACAAGGAAGACAAAACTACAAAATAAAAAGCTTAAAAAAGTGTTGACAAGAAATAAAAATTTTGCTATACTATGTAAGTGACCTCATGAGAGAGGTCAATGAACCAAGACAACTAAACAGTGTGAGACTTTGAGTTAAACAATAAGAGCTAATCAAACTTTTTAAATGAGAGTTTGATCCTGGCTCAGGACGAACGCTGGCGGCGTGCCTAACACATGCAAGTC
>JAAYHU010000151.1 GCA_012735245.1 Tissierellia bacterium | reverse complement strand
TCCAGTACATGGAGAGTTTAGGCACCTTAAAAAACATGCAGAAATAGCTGCATCCCTAGGTATGCCAAGGGAAAATATATTTTTATTAGATAATGGAGATGTCTTAGAGTTAACTAAAAATACTGCATCAGTGGCAGGTACAGCACCAGCAGGCAATATTTTGGTGGATGGTTTAGGCATAGGTGATGTTGGAAATATAGTACTAAGAGACAGAAAACACCTATCTGAAGACGGGTTGATAGTTGTAGTTGTAACTATGAGCAAAAGGGAAGGAAAGGTGTTGGCGGGTCCAGACATCATATCAAGAGGTTTCGTATATGTCAGAGAATCTGAAGATTTAATGGAAGAGGCTCGTAATATAGTTAGAGAAGTTCTCAACGAGTGTGAAAAAAGAAATATTACTGACTGGGCTACTTTAAAATCAAATATTAGAGACACATTAAAAAACCATCTCTATGGAAAAATAAAAAGAAATCCTATGATTTTACCAATAATAATGGAAGTATAATATAAATCCCTAGTATAGATTTATACTGGGGATTTTGATATAATATTAAAGGCAATAAATTGACAAATAACAAAGGGGGCAACCTATGTGGTAACAAGTCTTTTAAAATACTTAGGAATCCTAATACTGGGTGGGATAATCGGATTCAAAGGCAAATTATCTCCAAAATTAGAGGGGAAATTAAACACAATACAAACTGTTTGTCTACTTTTTTTATTGTTTATAATGGGAATTACCATTGGCATCAATGATGAAATCATTTCAAATATTTTCTCAATAGGGCTTAAAGCAGGTATTATATCAGTATTTACCGTTGGATTCAGCATACTGTTTGTCCATTTAGTTAAAAAATTCATCCCAATGGAGGAGAAGGAAATTGAGTCTTAAAATATTTATTGCTGTTATTTTGGGAGTAGGAACAGGTTACTTTTTTTTACCTACTGAGTTTTCCAATAATATAGGGCTTATAATTGATATTGGACTTATGGTATTATTATTTTTTGTGGGAATAGATATTGGAAAACAAAAAGATATTTTAGATAAAATAAAGAAGCTAGGATTTAAAGTCTTGTTAGTGCCCCTAGCAGTTATAGTAGGATCCGTAGTTGGCAGTATGATTATAGGATTATTCCTAAATATGAAGATAAACGAAGCAGGAGCCATAGGGGCAGGCTTAGGCTGGTATAGTTTAAGTTCTACAATACTACTGTCAGATGGATATGTGGAACTAAGTGCCTTAGCCTTTTTATCCAACGTATTTAGGGAAATAATTGCCTTAATCTTTATTCCTGTTGTAGCTAAATATATAGGGAAATTGGAATCTGTATCTACTGCAGGGGCTACAGCAATGGATACAGCATTGCCAGTAATATCAAGTTCAACTGATCCTCAAACATCTATAATAGCATTTATTACTGGAGTCATATGCTCAACTGCTGTACCCATAATTGTTCCAATAATCCTAAAATTACCTGTATAACCAAAGAAATGAATTAAATTTTAGCAAATCATCAATTATAATGTGAAATACAAATAATTATTATCGGAGGAGGGTTATATGAATACAAAATATTTAACTAAAGCCAGTATAATAGCAGCTCTATATATAGTATTGGTACTAGTGCAGATGTTGCCCATACCTTTTGTTCATTTAACCTTTGGTCCACTACAACTTCGGGTTGCAGAAGGACTAGTCTTATTGCCACTAGTGGAGCCAGCTGCCATACCTGGAGTTTTTATAGGATGCTTATTGTCAAATTTATTACTGTCCTTTTATTCTGGATTTGGTCTAATAGATATTCTGGGCGGCAGCTTAGTGACTTTACTTGCTGCATATTTGACTTCAAAAATGAAAAATAAAATTACTGGAATATTGCCACCCGTAATATTAAATGGGTTAATAGTATCAATATGGGTATCATATTTCACTAAAGTTCCATATTTTATTACAGTATTAGGGATAGGTGTAGGAGAATTGCTTTCAGTTGCTATCTTTGGCAACATAATCCTATCAGTCTACAAAAAGGCTACTAATATAAAAGAATACTAATAAATAGTTAATAGTGAAGGGTTGCTGTAGTCAAATATTTAGGCTCAAATTCAGCAGCAAGCTTGTTGGCAGCTTAATAGCTATTAACTATTCACTGTTTTACCACTGTCAATTGTCAAATGAGAACTGTGAATTAATTAAAAGGGGGAGCTAACTCGTAAGGAGTTGAAATATTATGGAAAATGTAAGTGTGAAAAAAAGGAAAAAGAAAAATAGGTTTTTAGTTTTTCTATTAGGAATTATATTATTTTTACTAATAGGGGTTTTTTTTGTTAAATCCATTTATGATGAAAGTTTAGGCCCTATGGATAAAAACAATCCATCAGATGTTGTGGTCCTTATTCCACCGTCAACTACAACTGACGGAATTGCAAACATCTTGTATGAAAAGGGACTTATAAGACATCCTTTAATATTTAAGTATGAAG
>JAAYHU010000150.1 GCA_012735245.1 Tissierellia bacterium | reverse complement strand
TGCTCCTTTTTCTATGGCATCTGTATGGATCTCTAAGGTATTGGTGCCATATTCTAATTCATAATTATTACTAATAATCTCTGCAGGCAGTTTACCAGGTTTCCTAACTGGAATAAATCCTACACCTAAACTATATGCTATAGCTGCCCCAAGAATAAACCCTCTAGCTTCTGGGCCCACTATATAATCAATATCTTTATCCTTTAGATTGTCCTTAATAATATCTACTACCTTTTTAAAGGCTGCTCCTTCTTTTATCAAAGTTGTAATATCTTTAAAACTAATGCCTTCATGGGGAAAATCTTCAATAACTCTAATCTTCGATTTAAGGTCCAAGTTTATCCCTCCAAAATTTTAATTACTATATAAGTTTACCATATTTATTTATTTCCATCACCAAAAATAAAACAAATATCAAAAAAAGTAATAAAAAAATTCTCCCTAAGGAGAATTCTATAATGCGAGGGAAGGGATTCGAACCCTCACGCTGTTCAGCATACGCCCCTCAAACGTACGTGTCTACCAGTTCCACCACCCTCGCATATGAAGTTATAAATTACTTTATCTGATAATTTAAGAATGGACTACAAGAGCTGTAGTCCCATTTCTTTAGTTATTATACTACATTTATATGACTTTTTCAAGATTTTCTTGTGGCCAATTATTGTAATTCCTTAGGAATATAAGCTTTTTCTATACCCCTATAGGGATTAAAAAATGTTGGATCCAATTCTCCCATTATTTTAGTATCTACAAGCAATGCTTTATTTTTGAAAAATAAGCTTACATAAGGCAAATCTTCAATAATAAAGCTCTGTAATTTATCATAATGCTCTATTTTTCTATCCCTATTACCGTCTAAAAAAACAGTTTCTAATAATTGATCCATTGTGTCATTGGAATACCTGATAAAATTAGTATTATATTCAATTTGCGAACTATGGAATGCAAAAGATAAATCAGGTATTACTGAAAGCTGCCAACCAAGAAGTACCATATCAAAGTTTCCAGACGATAAAAGATCATTTATTTCTTCCCACTGATTTTCTATATCTTCTAAGGTTATATCATCAGTTTTTTCTTCATTGGGAATTATATTTATTGCTATTCCTAATTTTTCTAGATCTTCCTTGATTAGTTCAGCAGTTTTTAGTCGCATTAAATTATAAGTATTAGTCAAAAGATTAAGGGTAATCTTGTTTCCTTCTTCATCTTCCAATATTCCATCTTTATCATTGTCAGCCCATCCTAATTTGCTAATTTCCTTTTTAGCCAATTCCAAATTGTAACCATATGTATTTCCTTTATCTGATAATAGCCATGAATCTGGATGAATAGGCACATCTATTTGGGTTCCATGACCTAAATATAGATTTTGAATAATAGATTGCCTATCTATACCATAAGCTATTGCCTTTCTTAAGCTTCTACCCCTTTCACCAGAAAATATTTCCTTTTCAAAATTAAATCCTAAAAATTCATAGTTGCCCGATACAAATTCAAAGGCCTTTATCCTACTGTTTTGCTCATATTTATCCCAATCTACTGATATGGTAGTTGCCATATGGATCTGTCCTGTTTCAAAGGCAGTTAATATATCTTCTTCATTATCTAAGACCATTCCTGTTATATTATCTATATATGGTTTGCCTTCTCTATAATTTTCATTAGATGATAATATTATTTCCTTTGTTTTTTCATAGGAATGAAATTTATAGGGCCCAGTTCCAATAGGAGTATAATCTTCCATTTCTAAGGCCTTTTTATAATCTTGATTAGAACCTTTTCCTGTAGAAAATCTATGTTTTGGAATAATTGGAAAAGTAAGGACTTCAAGATTATTTGAAAAAGCTCTATCAAAGGTAATCTGAATACTTGTATCATCTAATACGGAAACGTCCATAATCCTTCTTATATCTGAAGGACTAAAAGACCCCATAGACTTGCTAAACATTTGCTTATAAGTAGTATCAGCATTTGCATATTTTATAGTATTTATTGTAAACTCAACATCATAGGCTGTGAACCTTTCCCCATCATGCCAAAAGATATTGTCTTTCAATTGAATTACGACAATTTTCCCATCATTTTCTATAGTATAATCCTTAGCCAGTTGGGGGATTATATTTAAATTTTTATCAAAATCAAATAATCCTTCAAAGATAAGTTTGCTAAAAAAATAATAGCTACTATTTTCCGTCATCAATGGATTTAAGGTATCGAAATTCGTTAAAGGAAGGATTACATTACCACCTTCAACAGGTGAGTATTCTACTACATCATCTATTTCTTCATTTATGTCATTATCCGGAGACAAATCATTTTGAGCCTGACAAGCTGTAATTAAGACTAGTAAGGCTATAAGTATAAGTAAATATCTTTTGTGCTTCATCTTCTTCCTCCTTATCAAATGCTGAATACAGTCTTTATCATCTTCCTAATATTGTTGATTAACTTAATATAAAAGTAATTATCATTTGTGGAGTTTATTATATAGCTTTTATAAACTGTACTATATATCCTATAACTATCCTTTACTCTTTCCAAATAGTCCTCTGTTTCTTTGAAGGGAATATTTGATAAACTGTTCCCATCAATACTGTATTCTGTATTATTTAACCACTTGTTTACATTTCCACTGCCTGCGTTATAAGCAGCTAAGACTAAATTAATATTACCATTGAATTCTTTTAGTAATACGCTTAAATACCAGGTGCCTATTTTAATATTTATTTCTGGATCAAATAAATCATCTACACTATAGTCATCTATCCTTAACACTTCACTGGCCCATTTCCCTGTTTGAGGGCTTATTTGCATTAATCCTCTGGCTTCCTTATTAGATATGGCATTAGTATCATACTTGCTTTCTACATTAATTATGGAAGCTACTAAATAGGGATCTACATTGTATTCATTGGAGTATCTCACTATTATGCTTTCATATCCTATTGGATATTTTATAGCTAGATAACTTAGTCCAGCCCCTAATAATATAAGAAGTGTAATAAATATTGTTAATACTCGTTTTATGATTTTTCTAAATATAAACAAAGAAGTACCCCTCCAAGATTAGTTTAATTCAACTAATAATTTGTCTATTTGTTTTTCTAAACTGGAAATATCTCCCCTATTGTCAATTATCTTGGAAGCTTTTTTCTTTTTCTCATCTATGTCCATTTGAGCTTGTATTTTTCGTATTGCTTCATCCCTTGTAATATTATCCCTTTTCATTAGTCTGTCTATTTGAGTATCCTTGTCGACATACACTAGCCATATTTCATCAAAACTAATGCCATGTTGAATTAATGAGGAATATTCCTCAAATAACAGGGGAATATCAATGAAGATAATAGGGTTATCTTTAGACAATACTTCTATTTTCTCCTTAATGGAATTAAAAATATAGGGGTGAGTAATACTATTTAATTTTTCTCTAGCTTCCTTCTTAGAAAAAATAATCTTACCTAAGGCTTTTCTATTTAAACTTCCATCCTTCATCAATATATTTTCACCGAATTCCTCTACTATTTTAATATATGCAGGTTTACCTACTTCAACAACTTCCCTAGCAATCTTATCTGCATCTATTAACGAATAGCCTTTTTTGAGGAGGATATTGGCAACAGTAGATTTGCCAGTTGCTATTCCTCCCGTTATTCCAATTAGTTTACATTTATTTTGTATCATACCAACTGGCACCTACTTCCAAATCCACTAAAAGAGGAACATCTAATTCTATGGCCTTTTCCATGATATCTTTTAGTAACTCCTTTACTACTTCTACTTCGTCTTTATGGGTTTCTATTATCAACTCATCATGAATTTGAAGTATAAGTCTTGATTTTAATTTTCTTCTTCTTAATTCCTTATATACCTTAACCATAGCCATCTTTATTATATCTGCAGCAGACCCTTGTATAGGGGTGTTCATGGCTACTCTTTCGCCAAAGGATCTTATGTTATGATTTTTTGCCCTTAATTCTGGTATATACCTTCTTCTATGGAGTATGGTTTCTACGTATCCTTTTTCCTTTCCTTCTTTGACTATATTTTCCATATACTCCTTTACCTTTTTATAATTTTTTAGATAATTTTCTATATATTCCTTAGCCTCTTTTCTAGTAATATTTAAATCCCTAGCTAAGCCATAGTCTGATATACCGTAGATTATTCCAAAGTTTACAGCCTTAGCATTAGACCTCATTAGGCTGCTTACTTCCTCCTTTGGCACATTGAACACTTCTGAGGCTGTTTTTCTATGAATATCCTCATTATTTACAAAGGCTTCAATTAATTTTGGATCCTTGGATATGTGGGCCAACACTCTCAGTTCAATTTGTGAATAGTCAGCATCTACAAGTAGATAATCCTCCTTAGCTACAAAGGCTTTTCTAATTTTTCTTCCATCATCAGTTTTTATAGGGATGTTTTGTAAGTTTGGCTCTGTACTGCTAATTCTTCCTGTTGACGTTACTGTTTGATTGAAGCTTGAATGAATTCTCTTAGTATTCTCATTGATTAGATTTAAAAGCCCATCTATATAGGTGGATTTTAACTTTACAATCTGCCTATATCTAAGTATTTTATCTATAATCGGGTGCTGGTCCTTTAATTTGTCTAAGACTTCTGCATCAGTAGAATAGCCTGTTTTTGTTTTTTTAATGACTGGCAGATTTAATTTATCGAATAATACTTCTCCCAATTGCTTGGGTGAATTAATATTAAATTCTCCACCTGCCAATTCATATATTTCACTGGTTAATGTCTTTATTTCCTCATCATATTCTTTTCCTAATACTTCAAGTTCTTCCTTATCTATTTTAAAGCCATAAAATTCCATACTTGCCAAGACTTCTACTAGAGGTAATTCTACATTATAGTAGAGATTTAACATCTCATAGTCTTCTAAAATTTTCTTCATCTTATCCTCTACTTTAAACACTGTATCTAAAATGAAGGAAATATAAGATCCAATTTCTTCCTTAGACAATTTATCAAAGGTCCTTTTATTTTTTCCTTTTCCTAGTAAAGCCTCCTCATCGACACCATAATATCCCAGATATTCTCTACTCAAATTGTTAATTGAATAGAAGCTTTGAGTAGGGTTAATTAAATACTCTCCAATCATAGCGTCAAAGGAAATATTATATATTTCAATGCCTAATCTCGACAATATAACTATATCAGGCTTTAGGTTATGACCTATTTTTTCAATGGTGGGATCTTCAAAAATAGGTTTAAACTCCCTGACAAAATAATCTTTTTTACCATTAAAAAGTATTATATGAGTTGGGATACTGGCTGTTTTTATACCTATTCCCAGTATTTCATCCTCTATATAATTATGATTTGATATTATAAATTTAAAACTAATTTTTTTCTCTTCTCTTATCTTCTCAATTAAATCTAAGTAATTATTATCTTCTACTATTTTGAAATCAATCTCCATATTGCTTTCTTCTGTATCTGTTGAAATCTTATTTAGCAAACTATTAAACTCCAACTCCTCATATAGTTCTCTTAAGGATTCCCAATTTGGCTCCTTTATTTCTAACTCTTGAAAATCTATTTCAATAGGAACCTCAGTCAATATTTCTCCAAGCTTTTTACTTAAAAAGGCAAGATGCTTGTTTTCAATTAGATTTTCTTTCAACTTTTTTCCACTGATATTGTCTATATTGGCATATATATTTTCTATATTACCATATTCTTTTAATAGCTTTAATCCAGTTTTTTCTCCAATTCCTGGTACTCCTGGAATATTATCGGAAGGATCACCCATTAATCCTTTCAAATCAATGAGCTGTT
>JAAYHU010000149.1 GCA_012735245.1 Tissierellia bacterium | reverse complement strand
GCCTTCACTCCCTTCTACTTACCAGTCTTACCAACCTTACGTCTTACAATTTCGCCTGCGTATCTAATACCTTTTCCTTTATAAGGTTCAGGTTTTCTAAAGGATCTTATATTTGCTGCATAGTTTCCTACCTTTTGCTTATCTATACCTTTAACTATGATTCTGTTAGGTTGAGGTACTTCTACCTCAATTCCTTCTGGGTCTTCCAATTCTATTGGATGGGAGTATCCCAAGTTTAAAACAAGTTTCTTACCTTGTTTTGCAGCTCTATATCCAGTTCCTTCTATTTCTAAGGTTTTTGAATATCCTTCAGTAACACCTACTATCATGTTTTGAATTAATGTCCTTGTTAGGCCATGTAATGATTTATGTCTTTTAAGGTCACTGGGTCTAGCAACAGTTAATACTCCGTCTTCTATTGTGATTTTCATTTCAGGACTAAGCTGTTGTGTTAACTGGCCCTTAGGACCTTTTACCTCTACTAAGTTATTATCATTTATCTTAACTTCAACTCCTGATGGAATTGTAATTGGTTTCAATCCTATTCTTGACATGAGTGCACCTCCTGTTCCGATTAATTAATTATCATTTCATTACCATACATAGCAGATTACTTCTCCACCTATACCTTCTTTTCTAGCAACCTTGTCTGTCATTATGCCCTTAGAAGTAGACAATATTGCTATTCCAAGGCCTCCTAATACTCTTGGAACTTCATCAGCTTTTACATATACTCTAAGTCCTGGTTTAGAAATTCTCTTTATACCTGATAATACTTTTTCGTTATTTGGACCGTATTTCAAATCTATCCTTATTATCCCTTGTTTACCATCATCTATTACATCAAAACCCTTTATAAATCCTTCATCTAACAGGATTTGAGCTAATTGTTTCTTTATATTAGAAGCAGGAATATCTACTGATTCATGCTTCGCATTGTTCCCATTTCTTATTCTTGTTAGCATATCTGCAATTGGGTCAGTCATCATAGTTTAGCTACCTCCTTTCATATACTTCCTACTACCAGCTAGCCTTTTTGACTCCTGGTATTTGGCCTTTATAAGCTAATTCTCTAAAACAAATACGGCAAACTCCATATTTTCTTAAATATGCATGAGGTCTTCCGCAGATTTTACATCTATTATACTCTCTAGTGCTAAATTTTTGTTTTCTTTTTTGCTTAGCAATTAATGATTTTTTAGCCAAAAATATTCCCCTCCTTCTTTACTTTCTAAAGGGCATTCCCATTTCTTCTAAAAATACCTTAGCTTCCTCATCTGTCTTAGCAGTTGTTACTATTACAATGTCTAATCCTCTAATGGCCTCAACTTTATCGTAATCGATTTCAGGGAAAATTAATTGCTCTTTAATTCCTAGTGCATAATTTCCTCTACCATCGAAGGATGTATCACTAACTCCCCTAAAGTCTCTAACTCTAGGTAGAGCAATATTCATCAATTTATCTAAAAAGTAGTACATTCTATCTCCTCTAAGGGTTACCTTGGCACCAACATTCATTCCTTGACGAAGTTTAAAGTTAGCAATTGATTTCTTAGCTTTAGTTATTACGGGTTTTTGTCCTGTAATAAGTTCTAATTCCTTTACTGCAGATTCTAATAATTTTGGATTGTCTCTTGCTTCACCAATTCCCATATTGATTACAATCTTTTCTAATTTTGGTACTTCCATAATATTTTTATATTGAAATCTTTCCATCAATGTTTTGACTACTTCATTTTTATATTTTTCTTTTAATCTAGGAGCCATTTCCTATTACCTCCTTCCGTGAATTATTTATCTATAACTTCTCCACATTTTTTGCAGTATCTTACCTTTTTGCCATTTTCTAAGAATTTGCGACCAACCCTTACTCCTGTTTTGTCCTTCTCACAGTAATACATTACATTTGATGCATGAATTGGTCCCTCAGTTTTAATTATTCCACCAGGAGAAGTAGGTCCCTTTGGTTTTTGATGTTTTGTAAGCATGTTTATGCCTTCAACTATTACTCTATTTTCCTTAGGAAATACTTTAAGAATTTTTCCTGTTTTCCCTTTATCTTTTCCTGCAATTACAACTACTGTATCTCCACTTTTTACATGCATGCTGTACACCTCCTCCTATAGTACTTCTGGTGCTAGGGAAATGATCTTCATAAAGTTTCCTCTTCTAAGTTCCCTAGTTACAGGCCCAAATATACGTGTTCCTACTGGGTTTCTGTCTTCTTTTATGATAACAGCTGCATTATCATCAAATCTTATATATGAACCATCATTTCTTCTAATACCTTTTTTTGTCCTTACAACTACCGCTTTAACAATGTCACCTTTTTTAACAACTCCACCAGGTGTTGCTGATTTAACGGTACAAACTACGATATCGCCGATCTTTGCATATTTTTTATTTGTTCCGCCTAAAACTCTAATAACTAAGACTTCTTTTGCGCCAGAGTTGTCAGCTACCCTCATTCGGCTTTCTGTTTGAATCATACGAATACCTCCTTCCTAGATTAAAGGGATTATTTTGCCTTTTCTATAATATCAACAACTCTCCATCTCTTTTCTTTACTAAGTGGTCTAGTTTCCATTATCCTAACTACATCCCCTACTTTACATTCATTGTTTTCATCATGGGCTTTAAATTTAGTGGTTCTTCTTATTTGCTTTTTATATAAAGGATGTGTTACAAAGGTTTCAACGGCTACTACTACTGTTTTATCCATCTTGTCACTTACTACACTTCCTACTCTGACTTTACGGTTTCCTCTTTTTCTTTCCATTTAAGATTAAACCTCCCTTCTTATCCCTAGTTCACGTTCTCTCATTATGGTTTTCACACGGGCTATATCTTTTCTAACTTGTTTTATTCTTGATGGATTATCTAATTGACCAGTAGCCAATTGAAATCTTAAGTTAAAGAGCTCAGCTTTTAATTCATTTAGCTTGTTGTTTAATTCTGTATCTGATAATTGGCGTACTTCCTTAGCCTTCATTAGCTTCACCACCCTTTTCTTGCGTCTCCTCACGAGCAACAAACTTTGTTTTTATTGGCAATTTATGGGCTGCTAGCCTCATAGCTTCTCTTGCGTCTTCTTCTGATACTCCACCCATTTCAAATAAAATTCTACCTGGTTTTACTACTGCTACCCAGTACTCTGGAGCACCTTTACCAGCACCCATACGGGTTTCAGCAGGTTTTTCTGTTACTGGCTTATCTGGAAAGATCTTTATCCAAATATTACCGCCTCTTCTAACATATCTGGTCATAGCACGTCTTGCTGCTTCTATTTGATTGGAAGTAATCCAAGCAGGCTCCAATGCTTGTAATCCATATTCACCGTAAGTGATGGTATTACCTCTAGTTGCCTTGCCCTTCATTCTTCCTCTGTGAACTCTACGATATTTTACTCTTTTAGGCATTAACATCTTTTTTTCCTCCTTCCTTGGATTTGTGGTCTATTCCTTATCAACCTCTTCTTCCTTTTCCTTCTTTTTAGTTGGAAGAACTTCGCCTTTATATATCCATACTTTAACCCCTAATTTTCCATAGGTTGTGTCTGCTTCTGCAAAACCGTAGTCTATATCCGCTCTTAGGGTTTGTAGTGGTATTGTCCCTTCGCTATATCCCTCAGTTCTAGCCATATCTGCTCCACCAAGTCTTCCTGATACTGCAGTTTTAATTCCTTTAGCACCAAATCTCATAGTTCTTTGGATAGCTTGCTTCATGGCTCTTCTGAAGGAAACCCTTCTCTCTAATTGGGCTGCAATATTCTCTGCAACTAACTGAGCGTCTAGTTCAGGGATTTTTATCTCTTCAACATTTATAACTACTGATTTCTTAGTTAATTTTTCTATATCTTTTCTAAGTTCTTCTACTCCAGAACCACCTTTTCCTATTACCATACCAGGCTTAGCTGTGTGTACAGTAATCTTAATCCTATTAGCAGCTCTTTCTATTTCAATTTTTGATATCCCAGCAATAAATAGTTTCTTCTTTATAAATTCACGTATTTTATAATCTTCAACCAAATATTCACTAAAATTCTTTTTGTCTGCATACCATCTTGAATCCCAATCCTTGATGATACCAACTCTCAATCCATGCGGATTAACTTTTTGACCCATTATCTATCCCTCCTTTTCTACTCTCTCTCCTTAACAACTACACCTATATGACTTGTTCTTTTTAATATTGGATAAGCCATACCTCTGGCCTTAGGTCTCCATCTCTTCATATGAGGCCCATCATGTGCGTAGGCTTCAGCTACATAAAGATTGTCTCTATCCATATTGAAATTGTTTTCAGCATTGGCAATAGCAGAGTTTAAAACTTTCTCAAGGATTCTTGCACCTTTTTTAGGTGTAAACCTTAAGATTGATAAAGCTTCGTCTACTTGTTTGCCTCTAATTTCTTTGCATATGAAATTTACCTTAAGTGGTGAAATTCTCACATATTTGGCTATAGCTCTAGCTTCCACTATATATCCCTCCTTCTATCTATCTTACTCCTGATGACCTTTCGCTCTTATCAACGTGGGATCTAAATGTTCTTGTTGGCACAAACTCTCCTAATTTGTGGCCTACCATATCTTCAGTAATATATATGGGAACATGTTTCCTGCCGTCATGTACAGCTATGGTATGACCTACCATTTGTGGAAATATAGTTGAACGGCGTGACCATGTTTTAATTACTTTCTTTTCATTCTTTTTGTTTAATTCTTCTATCTTTTTAAGAAGATGATCATCACAAAAAGGTCCTTTTTTTAGAGATCTACCCACTACTACTCCTCCTTTCAGACATTAACTACTTAGTTCTTCTTCTTACGATATATTTATCTGATTTCTTGTTCTTCTTTCTAGTTTTTAGTCCCAATGTTGGTTTGCCCCATGGAGTTAATGGTGTAGGCATACCTATTGGAGCTCTTCCTTCACCACCACCATGTGGATGGTCTACTGGGTTCATTGCACTACCTCTTACTGCAGGTCTTCTACCCATATGCCTTGATCTACCAGCTTTTCCTATGGTAACTAGCTCGTGAGATATATTTCCAACTTGGCCTATTGTTGCTTTACAATCTAGTCTAACCAATCTGAATTCACCTGATGGAAGTCTAAGTTGTGCATAGTTTCCTTCTTTACCCATTAATTGAGCTGAGGCTCCAGCTGATCTTGCTAATTGTCCACCTTTTCCTGGTTTTAATTCAATATTGTGTACTGTAGTACCTACAGGAATGTCTCTTAGCTTTAATGCATTACCGATTTTAATATCTGCATTTTCTCCAGATTCGATTATATCTCCAACTTTTAAATTATGTGGTGCTAGAATATATCTCTTTTCACCATCTGCATAATTTATAAGTGCAATATTTGCAGTTCTATTTGGATCATATTCAATAGCCGCTACACGACCTGGTATTCCATCTTTATCTCTTTTAAAATCGATTATTCTATATTTTCTCTTAGCTCCCCCACCTCTATGGCGAACAGTGATTCTACCTTGAGAGTTTCTTCCACCACTTTTCTTTAGACTTACGACCAATGATTTTTCAGGTTCCTTCTTAGTTATCTCATCGAAAGTTAACACTGTCATTTGTCTAAGGGCAGGAGAAGTTGGCTTAAATTTTCTAACGCTCATCGTTGTCCCTCCTTACTATTAAACTTCTATTCCATTCCTTCGAAGAATTCAATCCTCTTGGAATCTTCCGTTAGTTTTACTATAGCTTTCTTCCAATCTGGTCTCTTACCAACATAGATTCCTTGTCTTTTAACTTTCCCTCTCATATTCATAGTATTTACTTTTTCAACCTTCACTCCAAATATGGCTTCTATAGCTTTCTTAATTTCAGTTTTATTGCTTCTTTTATCTACGACAAAAGTATATTTCCCTTCTGCCATATCTTCCATACTCTTTTCGGTTATAACTGGTCGAATGATTATATCGTGTGGATTACGCATTATGCATACACCTCCTCCACCTTTTTGACTGCGTCCTCTGTTATGATAAATGAATTGTACTTCAAAATATCATAAACATTTAAAGTATTAACGAGGGTAGTTTGTACATTTGGTATGTTTCTAGCAGATTTAATTACATTTTCACATTTTTCTCCCATAACTATTAGGGCTTTTTTATCCGCTTTTATATTATTTAAGAAACTTACCATATCCTTAGTTTTTGGAGCATCAAACTTAATTTCATCTATCACAATGATTTCGTTATTTAATACCTTTGATGTTAGAGCTGATTTCATAGCAAGTCTCTTAACTTTCTTAGGTACACTGTATCTGTAATCTCTTGGCTTTGGTGCAAATACAACTCCACCGCCTTTCCATTGTGGCGCTCTAATGCTACCTTGACGAGCTCTACCTGTACCTTTTTGCCTCCAAGGCTTTCTTCCACCGCCTCTCACTTCTGCTCTAGTTTTTGCAGATTGAGTGCCTTGTCTTCTATTTGCTAAATGATTTTTTACAACTTCATAAACTACATGTTGGTTAACTTCAACGCCAAAGACATTTTCATTTAATTCAATTTCTTTAACCTTTTCTCCTAACATGTTGTAAACATTTACCTTAGGCATTTTGCATCCTCCTTTCCGCCTGTACTATCGCTTTTTAACTGTTTCTTTTATTGTTACAATACCTTTCTTAGGACCTGGTATTGCACCTTTAATTAAGATTAAGTTTTTATCCTTATCAACTCTTACAATTTCAAGGTTTTGTACAGTAACTCTTTCGTTACCCATTCTTCCTGCCATCCTATGTCCTTTAAATACCCTCCCTGGATGGGCACTTGCTGACATACCACCTGGCATTCTATGGAATTTGGAACCATGGGACTCTCTACCTCTACCGAATCCGTGTCTCTTAATAACACCTTGGGTTCCTTTACCCTTTGATATACCAGTTACATCAACATAATCTCCTGCCTCAAATATATCTACATAAATTTCTTGACCTATTTCATAATCATCTGGGTTATCCACTTTAAATTCCTTTAAATATCTTTTATATGGTACATTGGCCTTTTCAAAATGGCCTTTTAATGGCTTATTTAATCTTTTTTCACTTACTTCGCCAAATCCTACCTGTATTGCATTATAACCATCAATCTCTTCTGTTTTCTTTTGAACTACTACTATTGGTCCTGCTTCTACTACTGTTACAGGTATTACAGTTCCGTCTTCTTTGAATATTTGTGTCATTCCTACTTTTCTTCCAATTATGCCTTTCATCATTACACCTCCTATTTTTTACAGCGGATTACCTTCGGTAATCATATAAAACTATGATTTAATTTCAATATCTACACCAGCAGGCAAATTCAATTTCATAAGTGAATCTATTGTCTTTTGATTTGGGTTTAAGATATCGATTAGTCTTTTATGAGTTCTTTGCTCAAATTGTTCTCTAGAGTCCTTATATTTGTGTACTGCTCTTAGAATAGTTATTATTTCCTTTTCTGTTGGTAGTGGTACTGGACCTGATACAGTAGCACCTGTTCTCTTTGCAGTCTCAACAATTTTTTGAGCTGAAGAATCTAATAACTCATGATCATACGCCTTTAACCTGATTCTAATTTTTTGTTTTGACATGTAATTCCCTCCTTCTATCGCATGTTATATTTTTTTACATGCGACCGGAATTGCCGATACACCCTTCCTGGTGTGTTGCATTTTTTTTATAATTTTCCGCAATTCTAGTCGCCCGATTTGAAACCGGACATTCTCAGCAAAAATTCCCTCCGTCTAAGCGGAGCCACCTTTTGCCTCATCGCAATGTCTAAAATAAGCACTATTACATTTTATAATAGACATGGAAAAAACTCAAGACTTTTTTGTATAAATCTTAAGTTTTTTTGGCAGGTATAAATTTATGGAGGGGCCCTAAAACCTTAGGGTCCCTACCTATTTAATTGCATAATTATCCAAGTATCTTAGTAACAACTCCTGCTCCTACTGTTCTTCCACCTTCACGAATAGCAAATCTTAATCCTTCTTCCATTGCTATTGGAGTTATTAGCTCTATTGTAAACTTGGCATTGTCTC
>JAAYHU010000004.1 GCA_012735245.1 Tissierellia bacterium | reverse complement strand
GAACTTGCAGATGCTGCAAGAGAAGCTGGACTTAAATTTTAAAGAAGGAGGGGAATTAATGGAACGTTCATATATAGATGCAAGTGATTTAGACCTAAAAGAAAGGGTTGTTAGTATAAATCGTGTAGCTAAGGTAGTAAAGGGTGGTAGAAACTTTAGGTTTAGTGCCTTAGTTGTAGTAGGAGATGAAAATGGTCATGTGGGAGTAGGGATGGCCAAAGCCTTAGAGGTGCCTGAGGCAATAAGGAAGGCCATACAAGATGCAAAAAAACACATCATATCTGTCCCACTAGTTGGAACAACAATACCGCATGAAGTAATAGGAGAATTTGGTGCAGGTAAAGTACTTTTAAAGCCATCTAAGGAAGGTACTGGAGTTATTGCAGGAGGACCAGTTCGTGCAGTATGCGAATTGGCAGGCATTAGAGATATTAGGACTAAGTCCTTAGGTTCAAATAATCCAAGAAATGTTGTTAATGCAACAATGGAAGCATTAAAATCTTTAAAGAGAGCAGAAGATGTTGCTAGGTTAAGAGGAAAAACAGTAGAGGAAATATTAGGTTAGGGGTGAATTAGAAATGACTATGATCAAGATAAAACTGGTTAGAAGCCCTATTGGCAAACCAGAACCTCATAAGAAAACCATAGAAGCACTTGGACTTAGAAAAATTGGTCAAATAGTGGAAAAAAAGGATACCCCTCAAATAAGAGGTATGATAAAAAAAGTAGAACATATGGTAGAAATTGTAGATTAGTATAAGGAGGTGTACCAAATGAAATTATATGATTTAAGACCTAATAAAGGTGGAGGATCAAGACCTAAAAAGAGAGTAGGAAGAGGAATAGGTTCAGGCCTCGGTAAAACATCTGGTAGAGGACATAAAGGTCAAAAAGCAAGATCAGGCGGCGGTGTTAGACCAGGATTTGAAGGCGGTCAAATGCCATTATTTAGAAGAATTCCAAAGCGTGGCTTTACTAATATATTTGCTAAAGAATATGCCATAGTTAACGTAGAAGATTTAAATAGATTCCCTGAAAATACAGTGGTAACTCCGGAACTCTTATTCGAAGAAGGCTTAGTAAAGAAAAGCAAAGCAGTAGACGGAATTAAAATCCTTGGAGACGGGGATGTAAAAGTGAAATTAACGGTGCAAGCCCATAAGTTTAGTAAAACTGCTGCTGAAAAGATTGAAGCTGCAGGAGGAAAGGCAGAGGTGATATAGATGCTTTCAACCTTGAGAAATGCTTGGAGAATAGAAGAGATTAGAAAGAGAATGATTTTCACCCTTTTAATGTTGTTAGTATTTAGGTTAGGCTCAAATATACCAGTGCCTTATATGAATAAGGCCATAATAGCTGATATATTTGAAAGGTCTAGAGGTGGAATACTAGAATTTCTAGATTTAATGGGTGGAGGAACCTTTAGTAACTTCAGCATATTTGCCACCAATATATATCCTTATATTACAGCATCAATAGTAATTCAGCTATTAACTATAGCTATTCCAAGCTTAGAAGAATTGGCAAAACAAGGTGAAGAAGGAAAGAAAAAAATTACTAAATACACTAAGTATTTAGCAATTGGCTTAGCTTTAATCCAAGCAATAGGATATACCTTTGGGTTATTTAGTTCAGCGTTGGAAACTACAAATACTTTACAAAATATTATAGTAATTATTTCCATGGTTGCTGGAACTGCATTTTTAATGTGGCTAGGAGATTTAATCACTGAAAAGGGAATAGGCAATGGTATATCTCTCTTGATCTTTATAGGTATAATTTCTAAGCTGCCAAATGACATAATCTTTAGGATTCAATTAATTAGATTAGGATATTTAAGCATAATTAAAGAATTAATCTTTGCCATAGTAATTGTAGTAATCATTGCACTAGTAGTTGCATTACAAGAAGGAGAAAGAAAAATACCTGTACAATATGCCAAGAGAGTAGTAGGTAGAAAAATGTATGGTGGCCAAAGCACCCATATACCAATAAAGGTATCAATGGCAGGAGTAATTCCTGTAATATTTGCATCATCATTACTGGCATTTCCACAAACTATTGCATTATTCTTCAAAGGAGCACCTTCTGCCTGGATTGAAAAATATTTAACTCCTGCAGGAAATGTTGGTATTTGGATATATTCCATACTAAATATAGTGCTAATAATGTTCTTTACCTATTTCTACACTGCTATACAATTTAATACTGTAGAATACGCAAAGAACTTACAGCAGCATGGCGGATTTATACCTGGCATAAGGCCTGGCAGACCAACAGCAGAATTCTTAAATAAAGTTGTTACAAGAATTACTTTTGTGGGCGGATTGTCTCTAGCAATTTTGGCTTCCTTACCAATTATATTATCCAAAATATTTGGTATGGCAGTTAACTTCGGTGGAACTGCTGTTATAATCGTAGTAGGAGTTGCACTTGAAACAGTAAAACAATTAGAAGCTCAAATGCTAATGAGACACTATAAAGGATTTTTAAATTAGAACTATAGGAGATGATTATTGTGCGTTTGATATTACTTGGTCCTCCAGGTGTAGGAAAAGGTACTCAAGCATCGGCTATAGTCAAGAAATACAATATACCACATATTTCAACAGGTGATATTTTTAGAGCAAATATTAAAGAAGGCACTGAATTAGGAATGAAAGCTAAGGAGTATATGGATAAAGGCCTTCTAGTACCTGATGAACTTGTGGTATCAATTGTGAAGGATAGATTATCAAAGGACGACTGTAAAGATGGATTTTTATTGGACGGATTCCCAAGAACTATAGAGCAAGCAGAGGCCTTAGATGAAGAATTAAAAAATATGGGTATAAAACTTGACAAAGTTGTTAATATTTATGCAGATAAGGAAATTTTAATAGAAAGAGCTATTGGTAGAAGGATTTGCAAAAAATGTGGCACTGCTTACCATATTAAATTTAATCCACCAAAAGTTGAAAATGTATGCGATATAGACGGAGGAGAATTATTCCAAAGAGATGATGATAATAGGGAAACTGTATCAACTAGAATAGAAGTTTATGAAAAGCAAACAGAACCCCTAATTGAGTATTACAAGGAAAAAGGAATAATTCTTGATGTTGATGGTACCAAGCCAATAGAAGAAGTCTTTGAGACTATAGTTAAGGGCTTAGAGTAAAATTAGGCATTATTAAGAGGTGAACTTATAATGATATCCAGTGACGACATAGCCATTGGACAGGTGGTTAAGTCACGAGCAGGCAGAGATAAGGGAAGGGTTTTTCTAGTCTTAGAAATCGTCGATGATCAACATGTATTAATTGTTGATGGCGATTTAAGGAAGCTAGAAAACCCTAAGCGCAAGAAATTAAAGCATTTAATGGTTTATAATACGGTACTTGAAGAGTTTAAAGAGAAGCTTAATAGTAAGATGGGAATAAATAATGCTTATATTAGAAAATTGTTAGAACCTTTCAATAAATAACAATTTCTAAATTTGTTTGAACAGGAGGTTCGAAAACTTAATGTCTAAAAGTGATATTATTGAAGTTGAAGGTACAGTGGTGGATGCTTTACCTAACGCTATTTTTAAAGTTAGACTGGAAAACGGACATGAGATATTGGCTCATATTTCTGGAAAACTTAGAATGAATTATATAAGGATACTTCCTGGAGATAAGGTAACAGTAGAACTGTCACCCTATGATTTGACTAGAGGCAGAATAACCTGGCGAAACAAGTAGCATAGGAGGGATACAATTGAAAGTAAGGCCATCAGTAAAGAAAATATGTGAGAAATGCAAAATCATAAGAAGACATGGTAAAGTTATGGTTATTTGTGAAAATCCAAGACATAAGCAAAGACAAGGCTAATGGATGTAAATTAGCTCCATGATAGATGTATTTAATTTAGGAGGTGTAGACACTAATGGCAAGAATAGCAGGAGTTGACTTACCTAGAGATAAAAGAGTAGAAATAGGTTTAACCTATATATTTGGTATTGGTAGGTCAAGATCAAACGAAATACTAAAAAAAGCTGGTATAGACCCAAATACAAGGGTAAAAGACTTAACTGAAGCAGAAGTAGCTACTCTTAGATCCATTATTGATGGATATCATGTAGAAGGTGATCTAAGAAGAGATATAGCTTTAAATATAAAGAGATTAAAAGAGATCAATTGCTATAGAGGAATTAGACATAAGAGAGGCCTTCCTGTAAGAGGTCAAAGAACTAAGACCAATGCAAGAACTAGAAAAGGTCCAAAGAGAATGGCAATTAAAAAGAAGTAACAAGTAAAGGAGGGAGACTAAGTGGCAGCTAAAAAAGCTAGAGCAACTCGCGTAAGAAGAAGAGAACGTAAGAATATAGAGAGAGGTCAAGCACATATCTCATCAACTTTTAACAATACTATGGTTACCTTAACAGATATGCAAGGAAATGTAATATCATGGGCCAGTGCAGGCCAATTAGGATTTAAAGGTTCAAGAAAATCAACTCCTTTTGCTGCTCAACAAGCAGCTGAAGAAGCGGCTAAAAAGGCTATGGAGCATGGATTAAAGACCGTTGAAGTATATGTAAAAGGACCAGGTTCCGGAAGAGAAGCAGCTATAAGGTCTTTACAAGCAGCAGGATTAGAAGTAAGCATGATCAAGGATGTTACTCCTATTCCTCACAATGGTTGTAGACCACCAAAAAGAAGAAGAGTTTAATAGGAGGTGTAATAGATGTCAAGATATACAGGTCCAGTTTGCAGACTATGTCGTAGAGAAGGTATGAAGCTTTATCTTAAAGGAGATAAGTGCTTTTCAGATAAATGTCCAGTAACTAGAAGGTCAAATGCACCAGGTCAACATGGCCAAATGAGAAAGAAGCCAACAGAATACGGAATGCAATTAAGAGAGAAGCAAAAAGTAAAAAGGTTCTATGGTATTTCCGAATCTCAAATGAGAAAATACTTTAAAATGGCAGATAAGATGAAGGGAATTACTGGTGAAAATTTATTAAGGCTATTAGAATTAAGATTAGATAATGTAGTCTACAGAATGGGTTTTGCATCATCTAGGGCAGAAGCTAGACAATTAGTAACTCATGGCCATTTCTTAGTTAACGGTGCAAAGGTAGATATACCTTCAGTTCTATTAAAAGTTGGAGATAAAATAGAAGTTAAAGAGAAGTCAAGAAGCAGTGAAAAATTCAAAGACTTAGTAGAAAAGCATAGTGGCAACACTGTTAAATGGGTAGAGGTAGATATAGAACAATTAAGGGGTAGCATTGTAGCCGAGCCAACTAGGGAAGATATAGATATACCAATAGAAGAACACTTAATCGTAGAGTTATATTCTAAATAATAGTGTTAATAAATTTAAGTTGCCCTCATACGTTAACAAATCAAATTTTAAGGAGGGTTAATGTTAAATGATTGAAATTGAAAAACCTAAAATTGAAATTCTAGAAATCAGCGAAGACGAAACCTACGGGAAATTTATGGTAGAGCCACTTGAGAGAGGTTATGGTACCACTCTGGGGAACTCATTGAGAAGAGTATTGTTGTCATCATTACCAGGAGCAGCAGTATCTTCTGTTAAGATACAGGGAGTACTCCATGAGTTTTCAACAATACCTGGGGTATTGGAAGATGTGCCAGAAATAATTTTAAATATTAAGGGTCTTGCTGCTAAAATGCATACTGATGAACCAGTAACCTTAAGGATAGAAGCTCAGGGCCCTGCAGAAATTAAAGCTGGGAATATTATAACAGGTCCTGATGTAGAAATTATAAACAAAGACCATCACATAGCTACAATAAATGAAGATGGAAGCCTATACATGGAACTTGAACTGGTAAAAGGAAGAGGATACGTATCCGCAGAAAGAAATAAAAAAGAGGGTCAACCTGTAGGGGTTATACCTGTGGACTCATCTTTCACTCCAGTTAGAAAAGTAAATTTTACCATTGAAAACACTAGAGTGGGACAAATAACGGATTATGATAGATTAATTTTAGAAGTATGGACAAACGGAACAATTAAACCAGATGAAGCAACTTCCTTAGGAGCCAAAATACTTACGGAACATCTAAACCTATTTATAGGTTTGACTGATCATGTTAGCGATGTAGAAATAATGGTAGAAAAAGAGGACGATAAAAAAGATAAGGTATTAGAAATGACTGTGGAAGAATTAGACCTTTCTGTACGCAGCTACAATTGCTTGAAGAGAGCCAATATAAATACAGTAGAAGAATTAATTCAAAGAACTCCAGAAGATATGATGAAGGTAAGGAACCTTGGTAAAAAATCCCTTGAGGAAGTAGAAAGAAAACTTGCTGAACTAGGATTAAGCTTAAAGAAATCCGATGACTAAAAAAGGCATAAAGGAGGGATAAATGTGGCAAAATTAAGAAAACTTGGTCGCCCTACAGATCACAGAAAAGCAATGCTTAGAAACCTAGTTACATCATTATTGAGAGAAGAAAGAATTGAAACTACAGTAACTAGAGCTAAGGAAACAAAGAGAATGGCTGATAAAATGATAACACTGGCTAAAAGAGGAGATCTTCATGCAAGACGTCAAGTTTTAGCCTATATATATGATGAGGATGTAGTTAAAAAATTATTTGATGAAATTGGTCCAAAATATGCAGATAGGGACGGTGGATATACAAGAGTATTAAAGATAGGTCCACGTCGTGGAGACGCTGCAGAAATGGCTATAATCGAGTTAGTATAATGAGTAGGGGATTAAGTTTATCTTAGTCCCTTTTGTTTATGAATTGAATACGAATATATTGTCAACTTTAATTGTAAATTGCAAACTATTATGTTATATTATACTGTGGAAATACAAAATACAATTGTCTGACAGTAATTGAATCGAGGGGTAATCATGGAAAACTATATGATTAAAATGGAAAATGTAACCTACGAATATAAATCACTAATAGATGACAGTATTCAACAAGCAGTGAAAAATATTAATATAGAAATAAAAAAAGGTGAGTTTTTGGCTATTTTAGGCCACAACGGTTCAGGTAAGTCTACCTTAGCTAAGCTCATGAATGGGCTAATAACCCCAACTAGTGGAGATG
>JAAYHU010000148.1 GCA_012735245.1 Tissierellia bacterium | reverse complement strand
TCACATGATCATCATCCAGGGAATAGTAGACTACCTTTCCTACTCTTCTGTTTTTTACAAGCCTAGCCTGTTTTAAGATTCTAAGCTGATGGGAAATGGCTGATTGGGTCATGTTAAGTAAGGCTGCAATATCGCATACACACATTTCAGATTCCCCTAAGGCCCAAAGAATTTTAACCCTGGTAGAATCACCAAATACTTTATACAATTCAGCTAAATCATATAGTATTTCCTCTTCTGGCATTTTTTCCTTTACTGAATTTACAACATCTTCATGTATAACTGTAATATCACATCTTTCAATGTCACCAGCTTTCATAACCAGCCTCCTTTAATTAAACACTTGAACATTCATTCATATGTTACTATAATTATATGCTATAAAAAATATAATGTCAACATAGAAGCCATCTTTTGGAAGCTAAAGGCAGGTGATAATAGGCCTTTGGAATGGATTTAGAGAAAAGAATTATAATTTGGTATATTACAAAGAAAAGGGCAACTTGGAAAACCACCCTGCAAATCCTGAAATGGAAACGCCTTCTTTGTAATATACCTTTAAATTATATTTCTTTAATAGGATCTACCTTTTTAATTGTTGCCTGGGAGGATTTTATTATTTCTTCATTGCCATCACCGGAGCCTTCCCCTATTCCAGCAGCAGTACCGTTAGGTGGTGCGTAGACTATGGTTACATTATCAAAATCTTTTAAATTATTAGTATTAGTAGCAAATCCCCCAATAATTTTAATTCCAGAACTTAATTCAATTTTTTCATTTTTTCCATATGTTAAAATAGTACCTGGAAAATAGTTATTTGAACTCAATCTAAATTCACCTTTTATCTGCCAGTATATTTTACCGGCTAAATCTTTAGCTAAATCTATATCCTTCTTAATTAATTCATCCATGTCATATTCTTTTCCATCATAGAATGCATATATTTTTAAATTTCTTCCAAAATTAACATTTCCACTTACAACAATATTGACAGGTCCACTAGATAAATTAAACTTTAAAGTAATATCCTGATTGCTAGCATCAATATTTTTAAAATAATAATTGCCTCCTTCAGTAAATTCCACAGACTGTCCTTTATTTAATGTAAGTGTCCCATATTCTCCTGGTGATATTTGTCCCTGCCCTTTATCAGTATCTCCAGATTTATAGGATAACAAAAATTTATCACTTAGTGGTAACATACTAGGATTGTTTGGAAAATCACCGGAAGGATATATATTACCATTAATTATATTACCGTCTCCTACATCAATCTTGCCCTTTGCGTATATATCACCTTCAACTGTATTATTGTTTCCTTTAAACTTAACATGATGATTTGAATAAATACTTCCATAAATTTTATTGTTGGAGCCAATGTTTATATGAGTGCCTTGGGTATCACTATACAACACATAATCAAAAGCAGGGTGGCCTTCCACTTCCCTTTCAATTTTATGGCTGATTGTTATAGAGGTTGCCACTGTTCGTTTTGATTTGTCTATTTGCCCTGTGGAACTTATATTATAAGTTTTGATTTTTTCACTAATACTACCACTATTTATGACTTCTTCCTCTGCCTCCACAATAGTAATTGTAGCCTTAGGTTTTTCACCAAAATAATCTTTAAAATTATCTAATAAAGGATCTAAATCCTCCTTTATGTACTTGTCCAATTTTTGAAAAAAATCTTCATGACCTAGTGCCCCTTTTTTCCATTCATTTAGTTCATTAACCTTTATTTTTATATCACTTATGGTCTTATTTATTCCCGCTTCAGCTATATAATAGGCAGCCTGGCTGCTGCTGTCTGCTTTTACCATCTTATAATTAGACACAGTAAGGCTCATGATTGTCATGCCAAGAATTTATATAATTGCCAGAGCAAAAAGGGTCATGACTAGGGTAATACCTTTTTCATCCCTAATTATCCTTCTCAAAGCACTCATCCCCCTCATCGAATATAAACAGTTGAGGACAGTTCATACTCTTTTTTCTGGCCTCCATTTGCAGCTATTTTAATCTTTATGCCTATTCTTCTATTTTCATTATCCATTATCTCACTTACTTCTAACTTACCGATTCCTTCTATAAATTCCTGGCCTTCCTTATAGAGTATGCCCTCATACACCTCATAAACAGTAGAATCTAAGGTTATGGAATTTTCACCTGCCACAATTTCATCAGCCTTCCTTATTTCCCGGGTTAAATAGTTTATTGCCCTGCGGACATTGGCCACATTGCTTATACTCTGACTTTGTTTATGAAAGCTCTTGTAGGAAAATATGATGGGAGAAAATATCAATGACAAGACTAAACCTATAAGTCCTAAGACTACTACCAGCTCTATAATAGTAAAACCCCTATTCCCCTTCACTGCTGCCACTTCCTTCCCAGATATACAGTGACTCGTATTGTGCTTCAAGCTGTTTTTTATCCTTGCCATACACCTCAACGTATATCCTTACCAGATCCTCATATCCTTCTTTTATTCCAATATCTATAATCACCTGCTTTCCACTTTTATGTCTAAATTCTTTATCTGATATTTTACTATATCCTCTCTCAGGCTTAGTTAATTCCTTTCCCAATGCCTCCTCCAATCTACCCACTGATTCATCAAAAGGAACACTTTTGCATAAATGATAGGCCAATTCCATGACATCTTGTCCCACATATGTAGAATCCAGGGCTGCCTTTGATCTTTCATTTGCTTTAGCCGACATGGTAAACATTGGTATGAATACTGCTGCTATTATACCAATTATGGCTAGGGAAAGTATTACTTCCACAATGGTTAAGCCAGCTTCTTCTTTTCTACACTTAAACATTTTACCACCC
>JAAYHU010000147.1 GCA_012735245.1 Tissierellia bacterium | reverse complement strand
TTAATCCCCTTTTTTAATATCTAAATTTCCCATGCTGGACACTGGTGGAGAACTTAACCTTCTATTTAATAATTGTGAATTGTGAACTGAATTGTCAATTTTTGACTGTTCACTGTCAATTGATTGAAATTGTCTTTGTAATGTATTTATTTCAATGGTATAATCATAATAGCAAATAAATAGAATAGCAGTATAACCTAAAAATTAGAGGTGAGAAGATGTCAAAAAGAAAACTTATAACCCTGTTGATAATAGTGGTTCTAGTTACAAATGCCATTACTTTTACCCTAACTAATTTGATGAGTGTAACATTTAACAATAAAGCATATATACCTAAGGCAGAATATGATAGGCTTAAATCAGTTTATGACCAATTTTCTAAGGTCCTCTATGTTGAAAAATATATTAAGGATAACTATCTGAGGGATGTAGATGAAAAGAAATTAATAGATGGTCAATTAAAGGGCATGCTTCAATCCTTAGGGGATCCCTATTCTAATTATATGACTAAGGACGAATTTGCATCCCTATTACAGCAAACAAGTGGAACCTATGCAGGCATCGGTATAGTAGTTACCCCTGGAGAGGATAATCTAATAACTGTTGTATCACCCATAGAAGGAACCCCAGGGGAAAGGGCTGGTATAAAAAGTGGAGATAAGATTTTAAAGGTAGATGGCAAGGAATATTTGGCTGACAACATGGATGAAGCAGTTAAAGTAATGAAGGGAGAGCCCAAGACTAAGGTAGTTCTAACCATAATGAGGAAAGATAAGGATGGAAATAACGATATATTTGATGTAGAAATTGTGAGGGAGATAATCAGATTAGTCACAGTTAAATCCAGTATAATAGACGATGATATAGGATATATAAAGATTACATCCTTTGACGACTTAACCTATAAGGATTTTAAAGCTGAACTAGATAAATTAGGTAGAAAAAATATAAAGGGTTTAATCATAGATTTAAGGAATAATCCAGGAGGATTGTTAGATAGGTGTGCTCAAATAGCTGATGAACTTCTTGGGGAAGGAGATATAGTATATACAGAAACAAAAACAGGAAAGAGAGAATATATTAAATCAGACAAGTCCATGGTAAAATATCCCTTGGCAGTGTTAATAAATGAAGGTTCTGCTTCTGCATCGGAAATCCTAGCTGGAGCTATTAGGGACCATGGCAGAGGGGTCCTAATAGGAACCACTACCTTTGGGAAAGGAGTTGTACAGAGGATAATAGATTTAAATGACGGTACAGGCATGAAACTAACTATATCTGAATATTTCACACCAAATGGAACCAATATCCATGGTGTTGGCATTGAACCAGATATAGTAGTTGAACTACCTGAAGGAGTAGAGGAAATAGGAGTAGAAAACATTAAAGAAGACACCCAATTAAAAAGAGCCATAGAAGAAATTAAATCAAAAATTGAATAATACCCATAAAAAAAGGAGAAAAAGTATGTATGGTTTATATCAGATCCTTATCTTTACAATAATAGATATCCTAAATACTTTAAAATCTCCTTTTTTTATTCTAGTTTTTTGCATAATATATTTTCAATACTATCAAATAGGTAAGATAGAAAAGGAGTATTTAGGATTTAAAAAATCATCCTTGCTGAAAACCATAGTATCTACTTTTTTTGGTATCTTGGGAGGAATAATTACTACAGTGGCTTTTATTTATCTAGAAGTAGTGGCCATTCCAATGGATTATTTGTATATATTATTTGTAGTAATCATATTATCATTTTTTAATCCAAGATTTATGTGTTTCTCCTATGGTGGTAGTATTGTTTCATTATCAAACTTAATTTTTGGCTATCCTGAAATTGAAATTTCTCAAGTCATGTCAGTAGTTGCAGTACTCCATATTGTAGAAAGTTTACTGATACTTGTAGATGGATGGAGGAACAAATTGCCCATATATTTGGAAAGGCAGCATACAACGGTGGGAGGTTTCCAGATGAATAGGTTTTGGCCAGTCCCCTTTGTAATTTTTGTTGGAGATGGACTGATTCATCCAATAACCCTTATGGCAATACTAAGCTATGGGGACTATTCCATATCTAGCTTTCCCAAAAGAAAGGCTGCTAAGACTTCTTTAATATTATTCATATATAGTATTATTTTGTTATATATTTCAAAAACTATAGATAATCTGTTTGTAGCCCCAATTTTTGCACTATTAGGCCATGAGCTCATAATTTTAATTAATAAAAGAAAGGAAAGAAAAAAACAGCCCATATTCGTCCCCTTAGATAAAGGTGTAAAGGTATTAGAAATCATTCCAGGTACAGTTGCCCATAAGGTAGGCCTTGAAATAGGGGATATAGTACTTAAAATAAACGGGGTAGAAATCAACAATGAAAGGGATTTGGAGGATTTCATGAAATTAGACTTCAATAGGCTAAAAATTGAGTACTTCAATATGAAATCTGGCTTAAATATGAAGAATTATTACGGTAAGAAAAAACCCCTAGGACTAATAGTAGTTCCTAGGGATTTTTAACATTGTTAAGCTTATCCACACTTATAGAATAAATCATCTCCGTCTTATTATCTTCAAAGGGCAATAATATATTTAAATAAATAATATTATTGTTTTCATCATAATATATCCTATTGCCTATAATAGTGGTTACATCTTCTGTACTCTTATCTGAAATTGAATATTTTGCAATGGTATAATCAGCATTATTAGTATTTTGATTCACATAAATTAATTCATCGTCATTAAACAAATGGTAGTTAGAAATATTGCCTTCAATTATAGCTACTATTTCCTCATTTTTTAAGTCATATATGAATAGAAAATTGTTATCATTTTTTTCGATTTTCTTTAAATAGGCAATTAAATCATCAGATAAAAATTTTACATTAAATCCATTATCTATCAATTTATAAGTATCCCAATCAGTAGTAAGATAAATATTTCTGTTGATTTCATCTTTAAACTTTTCAGTGACTATGAAGATGTCATCATTTATTATTAGATTATCAATAACTTTATCAATTTTTTTGACAACTCTTGTTTCATTGCTTTCCAAATTATAGGAGTAAATAGTAGATGTATCTTGGTCATTTCCAAGAAGATATAAGGTATTAATATCCTTCCATTTCATTCTCCTAGGATTAAACTTTGTTTTAAATGGGATTTTAAAAACCCTTTTATCTTCAAGGGAAATAATATATAGGTCGTTTTTATCTTCATTAGTTTCTATTAGAGAAATATAGGTTTTATCAGTATTAAATTGAGCTACAGCTATCTTGTAATCAGTAGTATATAGTTGTGCCTTTTCTTTACTTAATGGGTTTATAAACCAAAGCTGTTCACTTAATTTTTCATCTTCATCGTTATTAGATATAATTTTCTTGTATAACATATAATCTTCTGGAACATAGTCTAAAATATGGCCGTGATCTAAAGAGGAAGAAACAATAGTTTTTTCTGACTCAATAATTTCACCAGAATTAGCATCTATTAAAATTGATAAATTGATCAAAGGTAGTATAGGATTTTCCCTATCAAAAACACCCTTGTAAGATATGTCCCATATTATATTATTATCTTCCTTAAGCAAATTGTAAGTGGGTAATCTGTTAGTTGCAATTTTAAAATGGGATTGAATTTTATTTATAATATCGTTAATACCAAATTTTATCTTCACCTGATCGTAGTCATCAAAAACTATATTGAAAGTTATATTGTCCTTATTTATATTTAATTCGATTAATTCCATAATTATTTGAGGTACTGACAATGAGGGATTGTCACCTTTAATACCAGATACATGAATATTTATAATATTACCTTTTTTAACAATCTTGTTGATAATTATGTCAGAATACTCGGCTAATCCTAAGGAAGCAAGTATTTTTACATTATTTTTATTGGAAATTACCTCCACACTTGGTTCAGTAGATTGAAAACTTTTTGAGAATATTATTTGCTCAATATTGTATTTTATTTGCTCTTCTTCAAAGGTCATATCATCTTCTACTGTCATGGGGACGTTGTTAATGGGACTACAGCTTAGTAGGATTAGCATCATAAATCCTACAATTACAAAAAAAAGGAACTGTTTCATAGAAGTCGCCTCCTTAGGAATAGTTTACTATATTGGACATATTTCTTCAATATACTTTTTGATGATAAATGGGTACTGATATTATTAGGAGGAGATAATATACTTTGACAAAAGGTATAAATTATATATAATATTATTAGGAACAAATGTTCAAATGATGAGGTGTTAATATGAATAAGTTTAAAATAGAATCAAACTTCAGGCCTACAGGGGACCAACCAGAGGCAATTGAAAAGTTAGTAGAAGGAATAAACAAAAATCTTAAACACCAGGTTCTCCTGGGGGTTACAGGTTCTGGAAAGACCTTTACCATGGCCAATATTATTGAAAGAGTCCAAAAGCCTACCTTAGTTATAGCCCACAACAAGACCTTGGCCTATCAGTTGGCTTCTGAATTTAAAGAATTTTTCCCCAACAATGCGGTGGAATACTTCGTAAGTTACTATGATTATTATCAGCCTGAGGCTTATGTACCTCAAACGGATACCTATATAGAAAAGGACGCATCTATAAATGATGAAATAGATAAGTTAAGGCACTCTGCTACAGCAGCCTTATTTGAGAGAAAAGATGTAATAATTGTGGCTTCTGTATCCTGTATATATGGCTTGGGTGACCCAATTGATTATGAAAACCTAGTAATATCCTTAAGACCTGGAATGGTTAAGGATAGGGATGAGATAATGAGAAAACTAATAGATATCCAATATATCCGTAATGATATAAATTTCGTAAGGGGTACCTTTAGGGTTAGGGGAGATATCCTAGAGATTTTTCCTGCATCATCTAGCGAAAACACCATTAGGGTTGAATTCTTTGGCGATGAAATCGATAGAATTGTGGAAGTAAATTATTTAACAGGGGAGATCATTGGACTTAGAAACCATGTATCCATATTTCCTGCTTCCCACTATGCCACCACTGAAGATAAGTTAAAAAAAGCAATAAAAAGTATAGAAGAAGAATTGGAAGAAAGGCTAAAGGAATTAAGGGATAAGGATAAGCTCCTTGAAGCCCAAAGATTGGAGCAAAGAACTAAATATGATTTGGAAATGTTGGCAGAGATGGGCTTTTGTCAAGGGATAGAAAATTATTCCAGGCATTTAAGCAATAGGCCACCAGGAAGCAGGCCTTTTACTTTAATCGACTATTTTCCAAAGGATTTTTTAATTATCGTAGATGAATCCCATGTTACTATACCCCAAATAAGGGGTATGTACGAAGGAGATAGGTCTAGAAAGACTAATCTAGTAGAATATGGCTTTAGGCTGCCATCAGCCTTGGACAATAGGCCATTAAAATTTGAAGAATTTGAATCCTTAGTAAATCAAATCATATATGTATCTGCAACTCCTGGCCCCTATGAGCTTAAGCATTCAGAAAATACTGTGGAACAAATTATTAGGCCTACTGGACTGTTGGATCCAATTGTGGAAGTTAGGCCAACTGATAATCAAATAGATGATTTAGTGAATGAAATACGCAAAGTAGTAGGCCGGGAAGAAAGGGTCTTAGTTACCACCTTGACTAAGAGGATGGCAGAGGATTTGACAAATTATTTTAAGGATATTGGAATTAAGGTAACCTACCTTCATTCAGATGTGGAGACCATAGAAAGAATGGAAATAATTAGAGACTTAAGATTAGGTAAATATGATGTCCTAGTGGGTATCAACCTGCTTAGGGAAGGACTAGATTTGCCAGAAGTCTCCTTAGTTGCCATCTTAGATGCTGATAAGGAAGGATTTTTAAGATCAGAAACCTCCTTAATCCAAACCATAGGTAGGGCTGCTAGAAATGTAAATGGAAAGGTAATTATGTATGCAGATACAATAACTAAGTCAATGGAGAAGGCTATCTATGAGACTAATAGGAGGAGGAAAATCCAAGCTGAATATAATAAAAAACATAATATAACTCCTAAAACTATCAAAAAAGGTGTAAGGGACATAATAGAGGCTACCATTGTAGCTGAAGAAGAGGTAGAATATAAAGATAGCTTTACTAGGGAAGAAATAGAAGGAATAATAGGAAGTCTAGAAACAGAAATGCTAAAGGCTGCAGAAGAATTGAATTTTGAAAAGGCAGCTGAATTAAGAGATAAGATTATAGAATTGAAAAAGAAGCTAAAATAGAGGTGAAATCATGACAAAAGATGAAATAATTATTAAAGGAGCTAGAGAAAATAACTTAAAGAATGTTTCATTAAAACTACCAAGGAACAAATTCATAGTCTTTACAGGCTTATCAGGCTCGGGGAAATCTTCCCTTGCCTTTGATACCATATATGCTGAAGGTCAGAGAAGGTACGTGGAAAGCTTATCTAGTTATGCTAGACAGTTTCTTGGACAAATGGATAAACCCGATGTGGACTATATAGAAGGCTTGTCTCCATCTATTTCCATCGACCAGAAAACTACTTCTAAAAATCCAAGGTCCACTGTGGGAACAGTGACTGAAATCTATGATTACCTGAGGCTTTTATATGCCCGTATAGGAACTCCCTATTGCTATAACTGTGGTAGAGAAATTACCAGCCAAACTGTAGAACAAATGGTGGACAAGATTATGGAATCAGAAGAGGGAACAAGGCTTCAAATCCTAGCACCAATTATTAGGGAAAAGAAGGGGGAGCATAAAAAGATATTTGAAAACATTAAAAAAGAAGGATTTGTCAGGGTTGTAGTAGATGGAGAAATGTACGATATAGGAGAAGATATAAAATTAGACAAAAATAAAAAGCATACCATAGAAGTAGTTGTTGATAGAATAATTATTAGAGAAGGCGTAGAAGGAAGATTGGCAGACTCCCTAGAAACAGCCCTTAAATTGGCAGATGGACTTGTAATAGTTGACTTTATAAATAAGGAAAAAGTAATGTTTAGTGAAAAATTGGCATGCCCTGAATGTAATATAGCCATAGAGGAAATGTCCCCAAGGATGTTTTCATTCAATAGCCCCTTTGGTGCTTGCCCAACCTGTAATGGCTTGGGCTTTTCTAAGGAAATAGATGAGAAATTAGTTATTCCTAACCCGGAACTAAGCATAGATGAGGGAGGAATTGCTCCTTTTGCCAATGCTAATGGCCAAACTTATTATTATCAGATATTTAAAACCTTAGCTGAAGATAATGGATTTGACACTAAGACTCCATTAAAAGAAGCACCAGAAAAGTTTATAAAGGAACTGCTTTATGGTACAGAAAGAGAAATCAATTTCAGCTTCCTAAGCCATTTTGACGACCAGGGTTTAAAAGATTATAGGGGGAAATTTGAGGGTATAATTCCTAACCTTCAAAGAAGGTATGAATCTACTAGTTCTGATTATGTAAGAAGTAAGATAGATGAATACATGGCTGAAAATCCTTGTCCAACCTGTGGAGGTAGGAGGCTAAAAAAAGAAGTATTATCTGTAAAGATAAATGGGTTAAATATTGCAGAAGTTACAGATTTATCTGTTAATCAGGCCATAGACTTTTTTAATAGTCTAGTACTTACAGAAAAAGAACAGATAATAGCCCAACAGGTATTGAAAGAAATAATTGACAGGCTGTCATTCTTAAAAAACGTAGGTCTAGACTACTTAACCTTATCCCGTTCAGCAGGCACCCTTTCTGGCGGGGAAGCCCAAAGAATTAGGCTGGCCACTCAAATAGGTTCAGGCCTAGTGGGGGTCATCTATGTCTTAGATGAACCAAGTATAGGTTTGCATCAAAGGGATAATGAAAAGCTACTAAAGGCTTTAAGAAACCTAACTGACTTAGGCAACACCTTGATAGTGGTGGAGCATGATGAGGATACCATGTACGCTGCTGACTATATAGTTGACATAGGTCCTGGTGCTGGCATCCATGGAGGAGAAATAGTGGCTGAAGGGACTGTTGAGGAGATAAAGAAGAACCCAAATTCTATTACGGGCCAATATCTTTCCGGAAGTAAAAAGATTGAAGTACCAAAGGCAAGAAGAAAACCCAATGGAAAATGGCTAGAAATAATTGGAGCTGAGGAGAATAACTTAAAGAATATAGATGTAAAAATCCCCTTAGGCCTATTTACTTGCGTCACTGGTGTATCTGGTTCTGGGAAATCATCCTTAGTAAATCAAATATTGTACAAGGCCTTAGCCCAAAAATTATCCCATTCTAAACTGAGACCAGGCAAATATAAGGATATAAAAGGTATAGAATACTTAGATAAGGTAATAGAAATTGACCAATCACCTATTGGAAGGACCCCAAGGTCTAATCCTGCCACTTATACTGGAGTTTTTGATTATATTAGGGAAGTTTTTGCCATGACTCCAGAGGCAAAAATGAGGGGGTACCAAAAAGGAAGATTTAGTTTCAATGTTAAAGGCGGCAGGTGTGAAGCCTGCAGCGGCGATGGTATATTAAAGGTGGAAATGCATTTCTTACCAGATGTTTATGTGCCCTGTGAAGTATGTAAAGGTAAGAGGTATAATAGGGAAACTTTACAGATCAAATATAAGGGAAAGAATATAGCAGATATATTAGATATGACAGTAGAAGAGGGGCTAGAATTTTTCAAAAATATACCTAGGATAAAGAGGAAACTAGAAACCTTATATGATGTTGGCTTAGGCTATATTAAAATTGGGCAGTCATCTACAGAACTATCTGGAGGTGAAGCCCAAAGGGTAAAATTGGCTACGGAATTGTCTAAAAGGTCTACAGGAAAGACCATCTATATCTTAGATGAGCCAACAACAGGACTTCATGTGGCTGATATTCATAAACTTATAAAAGTCCTAAATGAGCTGGTTGAAGGCGGTAATACAGTAGTAGTTATAGAGCATAATCTGGATGTAATAAAAACAGCAGATTATATAATAGACTTAGGCCCTGAAGGAGGAGATAAGGGAGGCACAGTAATCGCCACTGGAAGTCCTGAGGAAATAGCAATGGTGGAAAGATCCTATACTGGAAAGTTCTTAAAAAAGGTTTTAGGATTATAAATAAGCGGAGTATAATGAAAGCTCCTAACTTTTTATTTACAAAGGTTAGGGGCTTTCTGTATAATGAGGAAACTCATGAATAGATTACAGTTCAAACTAGATAGGTCATTGAAAAGTAATTTGAATAAAAAATATTTTGGTTTAACGCAATAATGTGGTATAATGTTTAAAATTAAACTAAAGGAGGTATTCTATGTCTTATATCATGGATAAATGTAAATTGCTAAAAAATGTAGAAATGGAATTGTCACAGGCCTCTACTAAGGAAAAGAATTTTGCCCTGGAGAAGGTTGCTGAGGCTATAGATAATAATAGGGAGGAGATCCTTAGAAATAATCAATTGGATATTGAAAATGCGAGAAAGATGAAGATATCCGAAGCTTTAATTGACAGATTAAAGTTGGACAATAGTAGGATTGATGGTATAATAGAGGGCATCAATACAGTTATAAAGCTGCCAGATCCAATATGGAAGTCCGATAGGGTATGGACTGTGGAAAATGGCCTAAGCATATATAAGATGACTGTTCCCCTGGGAGTAATGGGCATAGTATATGAATCTAGGCCCAATGTTACGGTAGATGCCTTTGCCTTAGCTTTAAAAAGCGGCAATTGTATAATCCTAAGGGGCAGTTCCTCTGCTAATAATTCTAACTTATCCCTTGTTAAGGCAATTAAGGAAGGCCTTGGAAAATCCAATATAAGTCCAGATGTCATACAGTTTGTAGAAGACACAGATAGAAAGCATGTTTTAGAGATGTTAAGGGCAAAGGACTATATTGATTTAATAATACCAAGGGGAGGCAAGGAATTAATAGATTTTGTAATAGAAAATTCCTTAGTGCCTACCCTCCAAACAGGTGTTGGGAATTGCCATGTATTTGTAGATAATAGTGC
Organism: Tissierellia bacterium; assembly: GCA_012735245.1. Taxonomy (GTDB): domain Bacteria; phylum Bacillota; class Clostridia; order Tissierellales; family Tissierellaceae; genus JAAYFT01. The sequence goes on along the minus strand of JAAYHU010000147.1, from coordinate 15,149 downwards.
AGATCTTAGTATGGCAATCTCCATAGTGGAAAATGCAAAGACCCAGAGGGTAGGAGTATGCAATGCTTGCGAGACCCTATTAGTCCATGAAGAAATTGCCTCAGATTTTTTGCCTAAATTATATGAAAGGTTAAAGGATAAAGTTGAATTTAGGGGCTGTGAAAAGACCCTGCCTATCATACCTGTAAATAAAGCAACTGAATCAGATTGGTACGAAGAATATCTAGATTATATTCTAGCAGTTAAAATAGTGGCCAATGTAGATGAGGCTATTTCCCATATTAATAAATATGGAAGCAAACATTCTGAGGCAATAGTCACCGAAAATTACACTAATGCCAACAAATTTACCCGTTCAATAGATGCTTCCACAGTATACGTAAATGCCTCCACTAGGTTTACAGATGGAGGGGAGTTTGGTTTTGGAGCTGAAATGGGTATAAGTACTCAAAAAATCCATGCTAGGGGACCAGTAGGTCTAGAGCAGCTAGTAACTAATAAATATATAGTTTTAGGAGAAGGACAAATTAGAAAGTAGGCGATAATATGGAGAGAAACACAATTAGTAACAGCAAAAAAATAGTTATAAAAATAGGAAGCAGTACCATAACTAGTGAAGATGGAACTATCGATAAAAAGTTTTTAGAGAATTTAGCTAGCCAAGTAAAGACATTAATGGATATGGGTAAAGAAATAGTAATAGTATCTTCTGGTGCCAGGATAGCAGGTGTTGGAACCTTGGGTAAATGGTCTAGGAAGGAAGACATCCATTATAAACAGGCATTGTGTGCAATTGGACAAGTTGAATTGATGGATTCTTATAGAAAAATCTTCGGCAGTCATGGACTTCATGTGGGGCAACTCTTGCTAACAAAGGAAGATTTTAACCACGAGTCCAGGACTTTAAACATCAGAAACACCCTATTTACCTTGTTAGATGAAGGAGTAGTACCTATTATTAATGAAAACGATACAGTTTGTGTAGAAGAGATAAAAATAGGAGACAATGATATGCTGGCAGCCTATACCACTGTTTTGTGGGGTGGAGATTTGCTCATTATGTTATCAGACATAGAAGGAATATATACTAAGAATCCCCAAAACAACGAAGATGCAAGATTAATAGAGGTAATAGAAAATATAGAAGAAATAGAGAATTCAATTTCCCAAGATGGAAAGTCTTCCTTTGGAACAGGCGGAATAGCCACTAAGATCCTAGCTGCAAAGAAGGTTACTAAGTATGGGACCAATGTAATAGTTGCCAAGGGGAAAAAAGAAAATATAGTGCTAAAGCTATTAAATGGAGAAGAAAAGGGGACCTTATTCCTATCCAAGCGAAATTGAATGACAAAAAAATAACTACTAAAGCCAATTCTTATTGATATATATCCTGGATTGAAATAAAATAGAATAAATAGGAAGTAAGGGGTGGAAATTTTGCTTAAATTAAGGAATATTTCAAAAACATATGGTAGGGCTCAGGTAAAAGCAGTAGATAATGTAAACCTAGATATAAGACCAGGAGAAATATTTGGTTTCCTAGGACCAAATGGTGCGGGCAAGACTACTACAATAAAGATGATAGTTGGACTCCTTAAACCAGACGAAGGTGTCATAACTATAGACGGTGTAAATGTATGGGAAGAACCCCTGAAAGCTAAGTCCATGATCAGTTATGTACCTGACAATCCGGAAATTTATGATAGGTTAAAGGGGATAGAGTATTTAAACTTTATTGCTGATATGTATGGGGTATCAAAGGATGATAGGAGGAAAAAACTAGATTACTATTTAGAATTATTTAATATTAAGGACGCAGTAGGAGATATAATAGCTAGTTATTCCCATGGGATGAAGCAAAAATTAGTCTTAACTTCTGCCTTATTAAATGATCCAAAACTATTTATTCTAGATGAGCCAATGGTAGGCTTAGATCCAAAATCTGCCTTTAACCTAAAAGAGATAATGAGAAAGATGTGTGATGAAGGTAGGATAGTATTTTTTTCAACCCATGTATTGGAGGTGGCTGAAAGGCTTTGCGATAGGATAGCTATAATAAACAAGGGTAAAATCATAGCTATGGGTACTATGGAAGAGTTGAGAAGCCATGCAGAAGAAAGAGAAAGCCTAGAAAAAATATTCCTGGAGTTGACTGAATGATGAGAAAAATATGGTCACTAATTAAAACAGATTTTAACACTACCTTTGGCCTATCCTCCATAGGCTATAGCATTAAAAACAAGAAGAATAGATGGCAGCTTATTTTGTTTGGTATAGCCATGCTAACCCTCATACCTTCATATGTGTTTATGGTTGGAAGTTTAAGTAGTATGTATGATATATACGCTCAAATAGGACAAAAATCCATGTTTTTACTAAGTGGATTTTTGTCAGCCCAAATCTTAGTCTTTATTTTCGGATTATTATATGTAATGAGCAAATATTATTTTTCCAATGATTTGGCTCAATTAGTACCTTTACCCATAAAACCGTCTTATATAATTGGTTCCAAATTTGCAACCTTGATGATTAGTGAATACTTAACATCCTTGCCCATAATACTGCCATTTATTATCATATATGGTAGCAAAAATGGAGAAGGACCCTTGTACTGGATTTACTCTTTGTTTTTAATCCTTTTTCTACCTGTAGCTCCCTTGGTACTGGCCTCAATAGTAGTTATGTTTTTTATGAAATATACAAATATTGGAGCTAGAAAAGATTTGATCCGAACAATTTCTGCAGTATTTTTTATAATACTCATGATATATGTTCAAATGAAAATCCAAACCCTAGCCCAAAAATCTATAGTTCAAGGCAGTGATTTTCTTGTAAGTTTGATTAAGGATTCAAATCTTCTAGTTAAAAGGTTGGGAGTAAGCTTTCCACCTGCCCAATGGGCAGCCCTGACCTTAGCAAACAATCTTAGTATTTCCGGAGCAACTAATTTAATAATCTTTATTGGTGTAGCCATAATTAGCTTTCTGCTGATGATATTTCTATCTGAATACCTTTTCTTCGATGGTTTAATAGGAAATATTGAAGTATCAGCTACAAAGGGTAGAGGAAAGAAGATAGATACATCTGAACTATCTAGGGAAACAAAACCATACTTGGCCTTGGCTAAAAAAGAGCTTATTATGCTTTTTAAAACTCCAATTTACCTAATAAATGCAATAGGTGGAGTAATTATGTTTCCCATCATACTAGTTATGACCAATTCAATGGGTGGAGATGAATCCCTATCTGCAATAATAGAAGTAATGGGTGTGGAATCAGGATATATCACCCTAGGCTGCATTGGATTTGTTACTGCCCTTGGCATGATAAATTGTGTAGGCTGTACTACTTTTTCTAGGGAAGGAAAATGTTTTTGGATTCAAAGGACCTTGCCTATTAGGGTAGAAGACCAAATCATAGGAAGGGTATTATCCTCCTTAGGAGTACAGGGTCTGGGTATAATAGCCCTGCTAGTAAGTTCAATATTTATTGTAAAACTAGACATAGTAAGCATTGTTCTCATAATTATCTTAGGATTATTGGGAAGCATTCCCATGACGCAAATTGGGATGATAATAGATATTTTAAGGCCTATGTTAGACTGGGATAATCCCCAAAAGGCTATGAAACAAAATTTAAATGTTTTAATTAGCTTAGGAGCAGGGACCCTATATTTGGGAGGCTTAGTCTTGCTAGTCATTAATATTATAGATAAGTTTTATATAAGCTTCATATATGGGCTACTGGCTTTAATTTTCATCCTATCTGCATTGGTCTTGTTTAAGGTTTTAAAAATATTAATTTCAAAACAATTTCAGCTATTAGAATAATAGGGACAAGAGGTCCCTATTTTTAAATTCATATATTATTGCATAAATTTATTTTTATTGTATAATCATAATATAGGGTAGGGGGGTATGCAGATGAAAGTCAAGGAAGGTTTAAGATGGATATTGCTAATTGCTAGTATTGCATCTATAGTAATAGGAATATTTAGGGAAGAAGTATTAACAGTTTTAGTTAAGGCCATTAATATATGTTTGGAGTGTGTTGGAATTGGGTAATTTAAGGAGAAGGTTAACTCAGGTAATAACTGCAATAATAACAAACGGATATTTGCCAGGTTTTATAAAAGGGGATATATATAGGGGGAATTTAAAAAGATTTTGTGTACCTGGACTTAACTGTTATTCCTGTCCTGGCGCCTTAGGTTCTTGTCCCATAGGAAGCCTTCAAGCAGTAATAGGTTCAGCAAAATACCAGATATCCTTTTATGTACTAGGAACAATTGCCTTAATAGGTACCTTACTTGGTAGGCTTGTATGTGGATGGCTTTGTCCCTTTGGCTTAATTCAAGAATTGATACATAAAATACCATCGAAGAAGTTTAGAATATCGAGTAAAAATCCAGCAAAATTTGCAAAATACTTAATACTCATTATATTTGTAATCATCCTTCCAATGTTTGTTGTAAATGTAGTTGGAATGGGAGACCCATTTTTCTGTAAATACATCTGCCCTGCAGGTACCTTGGAAGCAGGCATACCCTTAGTATTAATGAATCCATCTTTAAGGCAAGCCATAGGTTTTATATTTTCCTGGAAGGTATTTTTATTGATATTAACTATCCTGGCTTCAATTTTCATTGCTAGGCCTTTTTGCAGGTTTGTTTGCCCCTTAGGTGCCATTTATGGGCTATTTAATCCAATTTCCTTCTATAAATTGGAAGTAAATGCTGAAAGATGTATAAAATGCAATAAGTGTACAAAGTCATGCCCAATATCCATTGAAACATACAAGACCCCCAATAGTCCTGAATGCATTAGGTGTGGAGAATGCATAGGCGCTTGTCCTACCAAGGCCATTAGTTCAAGCTTTGGTTTTAAAGAAAGTGAAAGAAAGTTTAGGCAAATGGAAATAGAATAAGAGGTGAAGAAATGAGAAGAAAAGGTCTATTTATTATTTTAGTTCTGATTTTAGCATTGCTTTTGTCTGCTTGTACTTCTAAGAACAATGGGGATATTGAAAACAACCCAGCAGATGAAGAAACTAAGGTGGATGATTATTTAGTAGATGAACCAACTGATGAGCCAACAGCAAATTCAGGTGATGAAACTGAAGAAGTGGCAATGAAGATGCCTCCATTTACCTTGAAGAATATAGATGGAGAAGAAATTTCTTCTGATATTTTTGGAGATTATGATATGACCATCATTAGTATATGGCAAAGCACCTGAGGGCCTTGTATAGGAGAGCTGGAAGCTTTGAATGTTATTTATAATGAATACAAGGAACAAGGGGTAAATGTATTGGGTATAGCTGTAGATGATGTAGAGACCTTTGGAGACGAAGGAGTAAGAAAGATAATAGAAGTCTTAGAATTAGATTTTCCAAATGTAATTGCAGATTATGATTATATGTTTGAACTGATAAATTTTATCTGATCTACTCCCACTGCCATAGTGGTAGATAAAAATGGTGAATTTTTGCTATCTCCTATAATTGGGTCTATGGGCAAAGAGGGAGATATAGAAAAATTTAGGACCATAATAGAAGAATATAAAAATTAAAGGCACATTTCTGTGCCTTTATTAATTAAGTCTTGAATAGTATTCAACAACTAGCTGATCATCTATTTCTATTGGGATTTCATCCCTTTCAGGGTATCTAACTAGAGTACCAGACATATCCTTATTTTTTTCTAAATAAGGATATTGATTTAGAAAAGCATTCTCAAAGTTTTCCCTAAAGAGTTCAACAGATTTAGACTTTTCCTTTAACCCAACAGTATCTCCTACTTCCACTAGAAATGATGGCCTGTCTACTTTTTTACCATTCACAAGTATGTGTCCATGTACCACCATTTGTCTAGCCTGTCTTATAGATGATGCAAGTCCAAGCCTGTAAACTAAATTATCTAATCTTCTTTCTAAAATCTTGACTAAGGCATGACCAGTTTGTTCATCTGATTTTTTAGCCATTTCTACATATTTAGCAAATTGTTTTTCCATTATATTATAATAAGCTCCTAGTCTTTGCTTTTCCAATAATTGTCTACCATATTCTGTAAGTTTTTTGTCTGCTCTAGACGTACCCTTGCTTGCCCTATTCATTGCCTTAGGGTGTCCACAAACGTTTAAACCTAATCTTCTACATAGTTTAAACCTCGGTACCATCATTTTTGCCAATATATATCACTCCATAAAATTATTTGCCGCGATAATTTTATGCCAAGAATATTATAGCATAGATATATACATTTGCAAATGATATTCATTATCAATAATAAAATTTTTTTATTGATGAGGATTGAAAAATTATTAACATTATATTTATTATTTAATATTTAAGTGATATAGTATAAATATGACTCCCGTATACTTGTTTAGACCCTGGAAATATAATATAATCATCTAGTTGGAACTTATAGCAAAGGAGAGATATTGTGGAGGATGTGCAATTCCAGGACACCCAGTCCATAAGAAAAAGAATATTATCTATGATATTGCCTATTACATTAGAAAATATCCTTCAAATGACAGCAGGCCTAGTTCTTATGGCCATGATAGGTAGGATAGATGCCATAGCAGTTGGAGCAATAGGTATAGCCACTGTATTATATAGGATATTATGGGGAATATTTAAAGGGATTGCTACAGGCACATCAGTCTTAGTGGCTCAGGCCTATGGGGCAAGCAATTATAAAAAATTAAAATCAGTAACAGAACAAGCTGTTATCATAAGCATTGTTATATCCATTATTCTTCAGCAATTCTTATTTTGGCTGGCAAAATATCTTTTAATTATATTTAACCCAAGTGCAGAGCTTTTGGCCAATGGGACCATGTATCTAAGAATAATATCTTTCTCCCTACCCTTTGCAGCCATTATCCTGTTGGTTGCAGGTGTACTGCAGGGTATGGGAAATGCAAAAACCCCTATGATCTCCATAGCCATATTAAATATTATTAACATTATCTTTGGCTACATATTTATCTTTTTTATGGGAATGGGGATAAGGGGAGCTGGATATGCTTATAATATTGCCTATATTACAGCAGCCTTATTTGGGATTTATGTTTTGTTTAGCAAAAATGGAGCAATAACTAATATAGGTGGAAGGTTTGAGTTTAAGCTTGATTTTAAGGAAATTTTCACCATACTTAGTTTAGGCCTTCCTACTTCCTTTGAAACTGTTTTCTGGCAGGCTGCATCTATCTTCATTACTAGGGCAATTTTAACCTACGGAGAAACAGCCTATGCCGCATATCAGTTGGGATTACAGGCGGAATCCATATCCTATATGCCAGCAGCAGGTTTTGGAATTGCAGCTACTACCTTCATAGGCCAAGCCTTAGGTAGTAGGGATGAGGAAGCTGGGAAGAAATATTTAAGGCAATTAGTTAAATATACTATTATCTTAACCGTATTTGCAGGTGGGGCCCTAACCTTCTTTCCCCGTCCTATAATGAGGTTATTGACTAAGGATCAAGAAGTTATTAAAATAGGAGCAATGTACTTGGTTGTCATGGGTATAACCCAATTACCACAGAATATCTCTGGTGTATTAAATGGAGCCTTAAGGGGAGCAGGTTATGCCAGGATACCTATGCTTAATGCCGGTCTTGGCCTTTGGGGTATTAGGGTGCCCTTTATTATGGTAGCAGCCTATGTATTTAGGGCAAATATACTTTGGATTTGGATAGGTATAGGAATAGATATGTCCTTTAGGCTATTATTCTCCTATGGATACTTCAAGAAAAAGAATATTTGGGAAAGACAGGCATTAATTGAAAGACAATAGGACTAAGGAGTGGTTTTTTGAAAGATATAGAGCTTGCAAAGGAAATTTTTCTAAAAGAAGATATGGCAATTGTAGCAGTTAAAAACGGAGAGGTGGTTTTTAAAAGTAAAGATAAGGGTATAAAACCAATATATACCTTGGCAAGAGAGATGAAAGAAGAGGCCTTTGGTGCCTCCATTGCTGATAAAGTCATAGGAAAAGGTGCAGCCTTATTATGTGGCTACTTAGGCATTAAGGAAGTATATGCAGGCCTAATGTCTAAGGGGGGACAGCTTGTATTAGAAAATTATAAGATTTCATACACAATGGAACGATCTTGCTCCCATATAATGAATCGGGATAAGACTGATTATTGTCCCATAGAAAAGCTGTCCTTAGACACTGAAGACCCGGAAATTTTTTTGTCAAGGGTAGAGGAGTTTCTCTTGATTTAGTCAATAGTGAATAACTATTCACTTTAAATTGTCCACTCTCAATTGTCAATTGAAAAAAGGGAGGTATTTTATGTACGAAAGAAATCATGTAAGAAATTTAGTTATAGCAGGACTATTATTAGCCATAGGTCTTATTATTCCTTATATCTTTCATTCCTCAGGTATAGCAGGTACCATATTTCTGCCTATGCATATTCCAGTATTAATTGGTGGGTTCCTCTTGCCACCCCAATTTGCCCTATTATTGGGAATTTTAACTCCACTTATCAATTCTCTAATTACGGGTATGCCCAATCTATTTCCCATTGGAATAATCATGGCCTTTGAATTGGGAACATATGGCTTATTAGCTTCATTACTATACATAAAACTAAAATTACCTACTGTCATTGCTTTGATTTTGTCCATGATAGGCGGAAGAATAATGGCAGGCTTAGTGGTCTTTGTCTTAGCCATATTTTTCGCAATTCCCCTGGAACCTATAACCTATGTAATAGGTGCCATTACTACTGGAATACCAGGCATAGTAATTCAACTGGTCTTAATACCAATTTTAATACATTGTATAGCCAGATATACTACTATATATTTAGATTATGATTAAAATGGAGGGATAAAATGACAATACTCATTAAAGATATTACTTTAGTGCCCATGGATGGGAAGAATGAAGTAATAGAAAAGACTAATATTTATATGGATGACAAAATAATCCATATTGGAGAATTAAGGGACGATATAGAAGTGGAAAGGGTAATAGATGGGAAAAACAAAGTAGCTATGCCTGGTCTAATAAATGCCCATACCCATATTGGAATGTCCTTACTTAGAAATTTTGCAGATGATTTACCCCTTCATGACTGGTTAACTAAAAAAATATGGCCAACGGAAGCTAAGCTAATAGGGGAGGATGTTTATTGGGGGTCCCTATTAAGCATTGTAGAGATGATTCAAAGCGGAACTACAGCCTTTTGCGACATGTATTTTTTCATGGACCAAGTTGGAAAGGCCCTAGAGGAGTCGGGTATTAGGGGTGTACTTACTAGGGGATTAATAGAAGAACAGGGTAAGAATGAGGAGAAGCTGGATGAAACTAAGGACTTATATAATAACTGGCATGGTAAGGGAAATGGAAGGATAAAAGTAATGGTGGCACCCCATGCCCCATATACTTGTAGTCCAGATTTCTTAAAAGAAACCATTAAACTTGCCAATGAATTAAATACAGGAATTCATATACACCTGTCGGAAACTAAAAAGGAAGTAGAAGATAGCTATAAAAACTTTGGAAAATCTCCAATTAAACATGTTTATGATTTAGGCTTATTTGATGTTCATACCATAGCTGCCCACTGTGTTCATGTAGATGATGAAGACATAGAAATCATGAAGGAAAAAAATGTATATCCAGTAAACAATCCAGGCAGCAATCTTAAGTTGGCCTCAGGCTTTGCCCCAGTAGATAAAATGCTTAAAAAAGGCATATCTGTGGCACTAGGTACCGATGGCTCATCATCAAATAACAATTTAAACATGTTTGAAGAGATTAATTTAGCTGCCATAGTAAATAAGGCTGTAAACTTAGATGCAGTCTCTGTACCAGCATTGGATGCCTTAAAAATGTCAACTGTAAATGGAGCCAAGGCCTTAGCTTGGTTTGATGAAATTGGGTCAGTAGAAGCAGGGAAAAAAGCAGATTTAATCCTGATAGATATGGATAAACCCCACCTATATCCACGCCACAACATAATCTCAGCCTTGGCATATACAGTTCAAGCTTCAGATGTAGATACGGTTATAGTTGATGGCAGGATTATCATGGAAAAAAGGGAAATAAAGACCCTAGATGTGGAAAAGATAAAGTATATGGCGGAAAAACATGCCAAGGATTTAATTAATAGATAGTAAGCAAGAATATAAATAACCTAAGCCATTAATAGCCATTAGTTTTCTAATGGCTATTATATTTTTCTCTTTTTTGGAAATAATTTCAAGTATCATAGCAAAAAGGGTGAAACTATGATTTCCAAGGAAATAAAAAAAATATGGAAGAGCTGAAAAGGATTTTTAGAAACTCCAGCGATTTAGTACTATATGAATTTAATACTTCATGTAATACTAAGGTCTTAGTTGCCTACATCGAGTGTTTAGTAGATAGAAATGGCCTATATGGAGACTTGGTAAGGCCTTTGATAAAAGACCTAAAATCTCCAGAAGAAATATTAGATACAGTTCCCATTGCAGGTGCAAGGGAAGTCAATGATATGGAAACCATTACTAAGGAGATGTTAGTAGGAAATGCAGTATTATTTGTAGAGAATAGGGAAACTGCATACCTATTTGAACTTGGCAAATGGGAAAGAAGGCCAATAGAAGAACCAGGAAATGAGAGGGTAATAAAGGGGCCAAAGGAAGGCTTTGTTGAGGATATTAGCGTAAATAAAGGCTTAATAAGAAGGCGGACAAGAAACCCAAATTTAGTTTTTGAAGACTATAGTCTAGGGACTAGAACTAATACCAATGTTTCTTTAGTATACCTAGCAGACCTTGTAGAACAAAGTATTTTAGATGAGCTAAGGGAAAGGATAAAGAAGATAGAGGTAGATGCCATCTTAGATGCATCATATATAGAACAATTGATAAAAGACTCCCCTAAATCCCTTATTCCTACGGTAGGATATACAGAGAAACCTGATGTAGCAGCTGGAAAAATCCTAGAAGGCAGGATTGCAATTATTTCTGATGTGTCTCCCATGGTGCTGACTGTACCTAAAATATTTATAGAGAACTTACAGACCTCAGAAGACTATTATACTGTACCCAAATATGCCACCTATCTTAGGTTAATAAGGATTTTTCCCTACTGATGGCCATTACCCTGCCTGGCATATTAGTTGCCTTAAAGACTTAGCACCAAGGGCTGTTGCCTACTAGTCTCTTAATGTCCATGGCCAGTGGCAGAGAGGGAGTCCCATTTACAGCCTTAATAGAGGCCTTACTGATGATTATTTTCCTTGAAATAATCAAAGAATCATCAATTCGTACCCCAACTTCTATAGGTATGGCAGTGACTGTAGTTAGCGGTTTAGTTCTAAACCAAACAGCTGTTCAGGCTGGCTTAGTCGGGCCAATTATGGTTATAGCAATTGCTGCCTCTGGTATATCAGAATTTATTTTTTCAGCTTTAAAGGAGATGATAGTATTATATAGGTTTGTTATTTTATTATTGGGGGGGACCCTAGGATTATTTGGTGTTATTTGTGGAATCATAATAATTATCGTTCATTTAATTTCTATCAGGTCCTTTGGAGTACCCTATATGTATCCTCTTGCACCTTATGATAAAGAAGGTATGAAGGATTTCATTATAAGATATCCAATTAGTAAGATGAATTATTTACCTAGGAATATATCCAACAAAGAGGAAAGGGAGAGAAATGAATAGTAGAAGTGGAAAAAGCAAAAAAACAAAAGGGAAAATTCTAATCTTATATATCTTAGTTTCAGTTATTATTTTGTCTGCCTGTCAAGGGACAGGTGGTAGAAGGGAAATTGAAGATTTGGGTATTGTAACAGCATTTGGAGTTGATTATATAGATGAAAAGGTGGTAGTTACATTGGAAGTAGTAAACCCCTTGGCCAGTACTACTTCCACCCAGGCCAGTTCAACTAAAACTGAGGGACAAAAATATGTATATCCAAGGGGTATAGGTGAAACAGTTAAAGATGCAATAACTGACATTAACCTATATTTCGACAAAAAGGTATTTTTATCCCATAGTAATTTACTTATTATAGGGGAAGAATTTGCAAAAAGGGGGATCGTTGATTTAATGGATTTCTTCCTTCGGGATGATCAGCCAAGGGAAGATATGTACATAGTGGTGGCTAAGGGGTGTAAGGCTTCAGACATAATTGGGATTAAGGCAGGTTTAGGAAGGGCTGCAGGTACTTACCTATATGACACCATAAATAATTTTTCCATTAATGGTAGAAGTATAAACCTAAGCATAGCAGAAAAGTATAGATATTATTACGATGTTGCAAATGAACCAGTAGTTGGAGTTGTGCATGTTAAAGAGGTTGTCCGTTCAGACGATGAACTAAAAAAAGAAGAGAAAACAGCCATGGTCCTAGATGTATCAGGAGGTGCAGTACTTAAAAGAGAGCGTTTAATTGGGTATTTTGATGGAGAGGAAATGATAGGCTTTAATTTAATTGTAGGGGATTTTAAAAGTGGAATAATAGTCTTTAGAACCCCAGTGGAAGATAAGGATAAGGAAAAGGTCATCATAGGTAAAGATGGGGTTTTCACAACCTTAGACATCATCAATGCAAATACTAAGAGAAAAATATCTGTAATTGACGGGAATATACATTTAACCATAGATGTTAAACTAAAGGCTGCTCTAAATGAGATAAACCAAGCCTTAAATGTAATTGATGCAGAAGTCATTTCTAGGATAGAAAGGGCTTGTTCTGATAAGGTTAAGGAACTTATATCTAAAACATTGGGAAAAGGCCAAAAGGAATTTAAACAGGATAGTTTTAGCATTGAGGTATCAGTACACCAGCAACATCCAAAATTATGGAAAGAAATAGGAACAGAATGGCAATATATTTTTCCCGAAATAAGCTATGATGTAAATGTGGAAACCACCATTGTTAAAATAGGCCTGATAAATTTTCCTGCTAATCTAAGGAGGAAATAATATATGAAGGAACAGATATCTAGCAGGCAGATGCTATATGTCTTAGTTTTGAATATAGGATAGGTACCGTAATAACTATTATGTCCATCATTCATATGGGGCCAGCTAACCAGGATATATGGCTGATGATAATATCAACTTTTTATTGTTTACTATTCAATATTCCCCTCATATTCTTAGCTATGAGATTTAGCAACTTATCTATTATTCAATATATGGAGAAGATATTTGGAAAATACATAGGAAAGGTATTGGGAATATTATATGGCCTATTCTTTATAAGAGTAGCCATTCATTATTATTATATTGAGATTCAAATGATAAGAACTACTTTCATGGACGAATTGTCCCCAATAATAATTATACTAGTATTGATGATAGTTTCAATATATGAAGCTTCTAGGGGCCTTGAAGTGTCAGTTAGAACAGTAGAATTTTTTGGCCCCATAGTAGTAGCATCCCTTATTCTTTTTATTGTACTGGGATTTAATAATATAGATTTAACTGTCTTATTGCCTATTTATGAGGATTCTACCTTATCAAGGATAAACATGGGAGCAATAGAAGCAAGTTTGATTTTTACGGATCCAAACCTTTTGTCCATGACTTTTCCCTCCCTTTCAAATAAAAAAGATGTGGTGAAAATAGTAGTTAAGAGCAAAATCTATTCTCAATTGATTATCATATTGATGGTAATAGCTACACAGGTTTCCTTAGGTGTAGAACAGGCTAGACATTCTAATTTTCCATTCCTAACCTATGTTAGACTTGTAAGGACCTATTCCATATTTGAAAGGATTGAGGCAGCCTTCTTGGTAACCTGGCTCATTATAGTTACTACTAGGTCAGTGTCATATTTGTATATTTCAAGCAAGGCCTTTAAAGAAGTGGTCAACAAAAAAACATAAATCCATTTATATATGCAATAGGTATAATCTGTGGCATAATAATATATTACATATCTGATATTAGCCCAAGGATAGACTATTTATATGGCAGAAAGGTTCAGGAATATTATTATTATATTATCTTTAATGTTGGTATCCCCATCCTAGCCATTATAATTTACTGGATAAGGAGGAAGCAATTTATAAAACAAGAGAGGTTAGGGAACTAAGTATTTAATGGAAGGCTTATTGTAACTGTGGTACCTTCACCATAAATACTGTCTATTTTTATACTTCCATTGTGGGCTTCAATTATAGATTTTGTTATAGATAATCCTAAGCCTGTACTATGGGAACTTGCTTCCCTTGATTGCCTCGTTGTATAAAACCTATCAAATATTAAGGGCAGTTCATCTTCCTTAATACCTATTCCATTATCAATGACTTTGATAATGGAATTATTATTTTCTTTTCTCAAGATAACTTTTACTTTACCGCCTTCTCGGAGAAATTTTAAGGAATTGGATAAGAGGTTATGGATTATTTGCCTTAACTTATCCCTATCCATATTGATATAGATGTTGTCTTCAATATCCATATCAATGGAAAACCCCTTTTTTTCATATAGAGGGATAAAGGTAGTAACAATTGTGGGAATCTCCTTAGATATGTTAAAAGTGGTTTTATTTAAAATCATATCTATATCCCTGGACCTAAAGGAGTTTTTAAGCTCATGGACTAGATTAGACAGCCTATCTATTTCAGCCATTAGGATACCTAGATGTTTTTCATTGGGTTCCCAAATGCCATCTAAAATAGCCTCTAAATGAGACTTTAGAGTAGTTAAAGGGGTTCTCAATTCGTGGGAAATATCCTGGGCATATTTTCTTCTTATATCCTCTTGTCTAGCCAAGCTTTCACCAAGATAATTAATTGACTCGGATAATTCTTTTATTTCCTTAGTGTTAGTTTTTACCATAGATTTTCTATTTAAATTTCCCTTTCTAATTTCTATAGCTGTATTCCTTATGTCTAATAAGGGGGTAGTAATGGATTTAGACAGTAAAATACTAATTCCTAAGCCAATAAATAAGGTAAATATGGCGGAAATTATAATAGACTTGGTAAGGGTTTCCTTAAAGAGCAAGGCTCCTTCAGTTAGGTATGAATTATCTATATAGCCTAAGACTAATTTTCCTACCTGCTCATTTCCTTCCATTAGGGGAAATATTTTTTCAACATAATTTCCTTCAGGCATATGGCGCCTTCTCATCATCCTTCCGTGCATTCCCCTCATATGCATCATCTTTCC
>JAAYHU010000146.1 GCA_012735245.1 Tissierellia bacterium | reverse complement strand
TGGAGTGAAATTTACAAATAGAGGAAAAGATGGGCAAATTTTGCCCATCTTTTTTCACACCTTCCTTTATCAAGCAAAAGAGCCTAATCAAAAATAAAAAAATTGGAGATAAAATACCTACATTGTGGTAAAATATTAAAAGAATTATAAATGGAGGAATTATGATGATTAAACTGGGAGAAGTACAAGAATTAAGGATTAACAAATTTACTGCAGCTGGAGCATATTTAAATGTAGATGAAAGTAAAGAAGGAGATATACTATTGCCTAGAACAGAACTACCAAAGGGATTAAAAGTAGGGGATAAAATTAAGGTGATGGTATATAATGATCCTAAAGGTAGAAGGATAGCTACTACTAAAATGCCAAAGGCCCAAGTAGGTGAATTAGCCTATTTAACGGTTGTAGATCAGACAAAATTTGGATATTTTTTAGATTGGGGCTTAGACAAGGATCTTTTCCTACCCTTTAGTGAAACAATAGGTTCTATCGAGAAGGGAAAGTCCTATTTAGTAGGCATATATGTTGATAAATCCCATAGGATTTGCGCTACAATGAAGATTAAGGACATGCTGAGAACAGATTCCCCATATAAGAAGGATGATAAGGTAAAGGGAACAATATACAGTATCAACAGGGATATTGGTGCCTTTGTGGCAGTAGATAACAAGTATGAAGGTTTAATTCCTAAGAAGGAATTACTAGGAGTATACCAAGTAGGCGACACTATAGAAGCTAGGGTCAGCAGGGTAAAGGAAGATGGAAAGCTAGATTTAAGTTTAAGGGATAAGAACCATGTTCAAATAGATAAAGACAAGGAAACAATCCTAGAAAGCTTAAAAGCAAATAATGGCTTTCTCCCATTAAACGATGATAGTCCTCCAGAAATAATTAGAAAGCAATTAAATATGAGTAAGTCAGGCTTTAAAAGAGCAATAGGACGACTGTACAAAGAGGGTATAATACTAATAGAGAACGATGGTATTAAATTAAAATAATGTAAAGGTTAGGAGATGAAGTTATTGGTAAGGACAATAAAAGTTAATTTTGACACCATAGAAATGATGTTGTTTTTCTGGCAATCAGTTGCAGAAAAAGAAAAGGTTTCCGAGTCTTATATGATGGATATAGCGGAAAAAGAAGAAATGAAATACCTTTATGGTTCTGAATTTAATAAGGAATCCGTTAGAAAGGTCCTATCTGCCATATCTAACAGGGAACTACTAAGTGAGGCAACTAAGAAGGAAAGAAAATTTTGGAATAACAATATGTGGATCTTAGAAGACTTGGGAAATATGAATAATATGATAAGGCCCGTTAAGACATTAAATTTAGACTATTTAAAAGAAAAATTTAATGAAGAGACTAAATTTGATGAGATTATAGTAATCTTCATACCGGGACATGAAGATGAATATTATATAGATGAAAATAAACTGGTAATTAATTTCTTTAGATTGATGGTAGATTTTATGGATGAAACCCAAGTAAATATTTCTGGCAAACCCTTAAAGGAATATATAGAGGAGAAAATCTTAGAAATTTTAAAATAACAAGGGGGAATTTTAATGATTACTACAACCACACCTACTATTGAAGGTAAAAGGATAGTAGAGTACAAAGGCATTGTATTTGGAGAAGTAATAGCAGGGGTAAACTTCATTAAAGACTTTGCAGCCAGCTTAACTAATTTTTTTGGCGGCCGCTCTGGTAGCTATGAAGGTGAATTAATAGAGGCAAGAGAAAATGCAATTCGAGAAATGGAAACAAGGGCCATGAGGCTAGGTGCCAATGCAGTAGTGGGAGTTAAAATTGATTATGAAGTCCTAGGCCAAGGTGGGAATATGCTTATGGTAACAGCCTCAGGGACAGCAGTTGTAGTAGAATAATAATACCCTTTAAGGGTATTTATTTTTGTACAAGAATATTGGAGGAATGGAGGAGAATATGGATATTAAGATAGGAGACAAGGTAAAAGGTGAAATAATCGATTTTACCCATGAAGGTAATGGAATATTAAAAGTAGATAATAAAGCTATCTTTGTCAATGGAGGCTTAATTGGAGATAAGGTAGTTGCAAAAATTGACCTGGTTAAGAAAAACTTTGCCCTAGCTTCCCTAGTAGATATTATAGAAGCTTCAAAAGATAGGATTAAACTAGATTTTGAAGTAAAGGAAGCAAGGGGCGGGATACCTTTAATTGAATATAAGTATTCTAAACAGTTGGAGTGGAAAAAACATAAGGTAAAGATGGATTTATATAAAATAGCTGGATTAAGTGATGTTGTAGTTAAGGATACCATTGGCATGGAATACCCATATAGGTACAGAAATCATGTTCAAATACCAGTGGGAGAAAGAAATGGCAAGACTGTTATTGGGTTCTATGAGCTAAATACTAATGAAATAGTAGATATGGAAAGGAGCATTCTACAACCTGAAATAGGAAATAGGATAATAAATATAATCAGGACCTGGATGGCTAAGTATAATATTAAGCCCTATAATAAGAGGCAAAAAATAGGCATCCTTCGCCATATTGGTATCAGGACTAACAGGAATAATGAAGCTATGGTGATACTAGTTACTGGCAGTTATAAACTACCTTATGCAGATGAATTAATTAAAGAGTTAAAAAAGGAAAAAGTAATCAGCGTCTATCAAAATATTAATAAATCAAATTCTTCAATTGTATATGGAAGGGAATATAAGAAACTCTATGGTGAAGACAAATTATTAGACTATATAGGTGATTATAAGTTTTACTTATCACCTAAATCATTTTTTCAAGTAAATAGGATTCAGACTGAAATTTTATATGATAAAGTAGTGGAATATTTAGAATTAAATAAAGATGATATAGTCTATGACCTATATTGTGGAATAGGGACCATATCATTATTCGTTGCCCCCCATGCAAAAAAGGTCTATGGAATTGAAATAGTAAAGGAAGCAGTAGAAGATGCCAAAAATAATGCAGCATTAAACAATATACATAATGTAGAGTTTATGGTTGGAAAAGCTGAAAAAGTCCTACCTAAACTAGTAAAAGTAGGCATAGAAAGTAACAAGGTGGTCCTAGATCCGCCAAGAAAGGGATGCGAAAGAGAAGTACTAGAAAGCTTGGTAAAAATGCAACCAGAAAGAATAGTATATGTATCCTGCAATCCCTCTACCATGGCAAGGGATGTGAAGTATTTAGTGGAGAATGGATATAGGGTTGTAGAAGTACAGCCAGTAGATATGTTCCCCCATACGACCCACGTTGAGACGGTTGTATTGCTGTCAAAGGTAAAATAACATGATGTCCGAAAACCCTGATATATCAAGGTTTTTCACACTTATGGATTTGAAACCCAAAAGTAAAAATGAGATTTTTTCACTTTGCGGGAATAAGTAAAGAAATGCCCTATTTGATAGTTAAGTGGTCAGGTTAGATGTCAGTGCTCGGTGAGTGATCGATTTAGATGTCAGCCTTCAGCGTATGGAGTAATCTATGCGTACAGAATTTTCCGAAAGGAGCAGGCAAACTGACGGGTGTAACATAAAGTGAATATTGTCCGCCGTTATGGACATTCCCGAAAGGGAGTAACAGGGAGTCGGGCTTCGGCATTAACAGCGAAGACAGCAGACAGTATGAAGAACCATAAAGATATATTAATAGTAACTTTAATGGTTATATAATTGTTCACTCATAATGGCTGGGAATTTACCGTTTCATAACTGTATTACTAGGAGGATTTGGCATATGAGAAAGCGTTTTTTGACAATAGTTGTTACTGTCGTAGTTGTGTTTGGGGTACTTATGGCGGCTTTCTTTTTAAATAACGGCTTGTATAAATGGAAAACACTAAAAGAAATCAAGCAATGTGAGAGTATTTTCAATTTTCCAATTAAGAAAATTACTCTTCGCAAAAGTATTACCTCCTCTGAGTGGGCTGTGTTCGATGATGAAGATTTAATTTTGTTGTGGGCAGATTGCTGAATCACATCAAATCCATCTGAACGGCCTGAATGGTAAATATATACATGGAAACATGCCGAAGATGTATTTTGTGGTAGAATTTAAGCTTAGTACAAAAAATGAAGTTCGGTTTATCCGGGTTTTATTAAAGATAGATTCCTGAAAATAGATTTACTTCGAACAATGCATTTAAAGAAGTTTGGAAGTAAGTGTTGGGTGATTTCAGATGTTAAATAGCGAAAAACTAAATATTTTACTGGTAGACGATGACGAAGATCTTTGTAGGCTGTTAAAAGATTATTTGATAAAGCAGTCTTATAATGTGGACGTAAAAAGTAACGGTATCGATGCCTTAATAAGCATAGTAAAAAAAGAATATGCTTTAATTGTGCTCGATATAATGATGCCTTTGATTGACGGGTTTGAAACTTTGACAAAAATAAGAGAAAACAGTTCGGTGCCGGTTTTAATGCTTACGGCCAAAACCGATACCGAAGATAAAGTTAAAGGATTAAATCTGGGAGCAGACGATTATTTAACCAAGCCCTTTGAACTTGAAGAGTTCGGGGCGAGAGTAATGTCTTTAATCCGCAGATCTACGAAGTTTAATCAGGGCAATGACAGTAAAAGCAGAATATATTTCTTTAACAGCCTGCAAATTGACGATCTTCGTAAGAGAGTTATTTTGGATAACGAGGAAATTAGGTTAAATCCTAAGGAATACCAAGTTCTTTTATATTTTTGCCAGAATCCGACAGGGTACTTACCAAAAAACAGATTTATGAGTCGGTTTGGGGCGCTTCGTATGAATATGATGACAGCAATATCATGTCCGTCATAAGCAGGCTGCGGTCAAAAATTGAACCGGACGGCAGCAAATACAAATTTATTGAAACCATAAAAGGGATGGGTTATCGCTTTGTTTTGGGTGAGAAAAAATGATTTATTTTATCTTAGCTATATTAGGGTTATTGTGCCTTTTTTTGGTTATAGTCTCAAGTAGTGGTGTAAATTTCGTGGAGGCTAATTGACAAAAGTAACCACGATATGATTTCTACTTTATTAGGGAAACAAAACAAAACAAATAAAGTAGAGGAGGTCATACCGTGG
>JAAYHU010000019.1 GCA_012735245.1 Tissierellia bacterium | reverse complement strand
ATTCACTAGCAGTTTTATTTTGAGACAAGACATATAAGTCAGATCTTACCTATGAGGAATTGACACTTTAAACCTTGTAAGGAAAATGTCATGTTTGCGTTTGATTATATCCTACCTATAAGGAATTAAAATTAAATTGAAACACCTTAAACTAAGGGTGTTTTTTTGTAATAAACTTTTTGGAGAAATGAGAAGTACAGGAGTAGGAGTATTTCTCTATAATTTAAGTATATAATTAGGAGGAGAAATATGGCTAAGGTATTGATTTCACCAATTGGAACTGGTAGTTTTAAAAGTGGACCTGATGGAGACACTTCCGCCAGGGAGTATAATGATGCTACTTATAAGTTCGAAAAAGATGATAGAATATATAAGACTCCTTTTTTGGCAGCAGCCCTAGCTCAATATATCCAGGTAGATAAGATTGTCTTTATAGGAACAGCCAAGTCCATGTGGGAGGAAGTATATAGATACTTTACCGTAAACTCAGGCAGAGAATTAAAGGAAGATTATTGGGTTGAAATAGGGCAATTGGCAATGGATTCCAATCCTAATATTTCAAAGATAAACAAAGAGGTATTAAAAGAAACAATGGAATCTGTTGATGAATATTTAAAAGCTATTGGTTCAAAGTCTGCAGGAGGTTCTACTCCCCTTATTATAAAATATGGATTAAATGAAGATGAACTATGGCAAAACTTCAGTACAATCATGGAACTAGTAGACATATTAAACGATGGAGATGAGATATATTTAGACATAACCCATTCCTTTAGATCAATTCCATTATTTCTCTATTTAATGATTGATTTTATGCTAATCTTAAACCAGAAAAAAATCAAATTAAAAGGTTTATATTATGGCATGCTTGAAGCGACAAGGGATTTAGGATATGCTCCAGTAGTCGATTTAGGCCCATTATACGAAATATCCAGCTGGATAAGAGGGGCCCATGACTTTATAAACTATGGCAATGGATATTTAATAAGTGATTTAATAAAAGAAAAGGAAGGGTTACCAGATAATTTAGAAGCAATATCATCAAAAATTAAGAACATAACAGAATTGGTAAATATAAACTACTTAACAGATTTGCAAAACCAAATAAAAGGATTAAACCCCTTAATCAATGGCAAATATGCTAGCACTAGGGCACTTGGATATGTATTTCCTCTAATAAAAGAATTCTTATCGAGATTTTCAAATGTACAGGCTGCATCAGAATTTCAATTGGAATTAAGCAAATGGTATTTTGAAAACAAAAAATATGGACATGGCTATATATGCCTAGTTGAAGCAGTACTTACTAAGCTATGTGAAGTATACGATCTAGACTTAGAAGATATAAAAAATAGGGAAACAGTCAAAGAATTAGTCACAAGAAGGTATTTCCAGAGAAAGTCTAATGATTTGGCAGCTCTTGCAGAAAAATATAATGGAATAAACAAGATAAGAAATAGGATAGCCCATGCCTCATTTTATCAAGAAGGTAATTATTCCTTTAGCTCAGACATAAATCAAGCATTGCATAGCTATGAAGAGATAAGGAAACTATTAAACCGAAGGGCAGTCAATGAATTGAATACTCTTATTCCAATGGAGGAAATACAGGAATATATTAAAAATCGCAAACAGTAGAATTTATCCCTGGCCTCCAATAAGGTAAAACCTATTGGAGGTCGATGTTTAATAATTACCGGGCCTCAATATTTATTAAATCTAGTTGAAGATTTAGAATACATTTGTTAAAATCAAAAGTAAACTATTATGTGACAAGTTTTAACTATGAGGAATTGAAAGCAGCCAATCCTTTCCCCCTTTCTAAAGGGGAGTATAAGATTAGATTCTACCTATAAGGAATTGAAATGGTCCTTCGAATTTCCTAATCTAGCGTCATAAGAGAGATTAGATACTACCTATAAGAGATTTATAAAATATGGGAGGATGGGTTCAGCCTTACTAAAACAGGATTT
>JAAYHU010000145.1 GCA_012735245.1 Tissierellia bacterium | reverse complement strand
TCCTTATGAAATTGAAACATTATTTACTAAAAAAAGTAGGGAAGAGTTAGAAGAGTTCAATAGTGTATGTGAATCTGTGGGCTGGAACTATGCAACAAAATCATATGACCTTCATGTTTATTTTAAAGAACATGGGGTAGAGGCAATGGATATTCAAACAGATGAGGAAGAAGAATTTAGAACTTTAGAATTCATAGGTAAAAAACATATACGATCCTACTATGTACTAATTCCATTTTTATTATTTGTTTCTTGGTTTGTATTGGGAAGTTTATTTACCAGTATTCCTGCTATAAAAAATGGATTAATTCAAATTGTTACACCCCTTATACCAGCTGGAATTATACTGCTTATTATTCACTTGTTTAATATAAAAAGATTTTTGAAGATAAATAGGAAAAATATAGAGCTAGGGAAAAGTTTAGAATTTAGTGATTCTAAGTTTTATATAACTAGAACAATTTTTGCCATAACATCTATTATCTTGTTTTTAGGCATAATTCATTTTCTCTATGTTGCCATATTTTTAAAGAACAAATTTATGTTAATAGGACTTATACCGACTTTAATAGGTATCATTGGGGCAACTATTTATAGAATTTATATCAAGCCTGCTAAAATGAAATTAAAACATAAAAAAATAGGATTTATTGTTATACTTGTTGCCTCTACTGTACTTTCTATAGTATTATTTGTTGGTGTTATTTTGAATATTGCTATTAGAGATGATAACAAGCATAGCCAAAATATTGATAGTTACAAGGTCCTATCTATTAATGATTTTATAAGTGATACTTTAGAGGAAGAAGGCGAAATAATAGAACTGGCTAGTATATTAATACCTAAGTCATATGATTATTATTCTTATAGTAGAGGGTTTGGTTCTATAAGAACAGAGTATTCAAAGGCACTAACTGAAGAAATTGCAAGTAACTTAGTTGATAGATACAGAAGTCAAGCTGAAAATAAACTGATTAGAAGAAATTCTAGAAGGCTAGAATTGTATTTTGAGGAAGGTATTTTTGACGATTATCTATTAAGGAGTGGATTAACTAAAGAGGATTTAAGTAACTTAGAAGGAAAAGAATTAAAAGAAGCTATCAAGGCTGCTAATAATATGATTAATGAAAAATCTATAGTAGAAGACATAGAGAATCTATGGAATTTAGATGAAGTTTATTTTTTGAATATTGAAAAAGACGAAATAGTTATAAGAAATGGTAAAGAAGTATTTTATCTAGAAGGACTGGATTTTTCAGATAAGGAAATTATTAAAATAATAAAAGATAAACTAAACTTATATAAAAAGTAATAAGTGTGTAGCAAAGTTTCAAATTTATAGGGAAAGGAAGAAGCTAATGATAAAGGAATTTGATATATCTAAAATAGATAATATAATGAGAATCTGGATTGAAGAAAATACTAAAGCTCATGATTTTATTTCAAAAGATTACTGGGAAAAAAACTATGATTATGTGAAGAAAGTTTTACCATATGCAACTGTTTTTGTGTATGAAGATAATGATGAAATAAAAGGATTTATAGGTATTGTTGAAAATTCATATATTGCAGGCTTATTTGTTTCACACAAATATCAATCTAATGGTATAGGAACGGAACTACTTAAAAGATGCAAACAAGAGTATCCTATTTTAAAACTAGATGTTTATGCAAAGAATTTAAAAGCAGTAAACTTTTATAAAAAACATGGATTTAAAATAGAGCAAGAAAAAGAAAATGAAGACACCAAGGAAGTAGAATATACAATGGTATGGAGGTTATAGATATAAATGTATTTATTACAGACGGATTCCTTGTATATCTAATAATTTTATCAGGAAATTCATAAATTAATTCCAGCATAAGCCCCTACTTATATGAATAAGTTATTAGTAAAATCATTTATGGAGGGGTTTTCATGGGATATTATATTGCCGTAGAACCAAATGTAAAGGTATATGTAGAAGATCTAAATCCAGAAGCTAATAAAACAATTGTATTTTTACATGGTTGGCCTGGAAGCCATGAATTATTTGAGTATCAGTTGGATCAACTTCCTAAAAAAGGGTATAGGTGTATTGGTATAGATCAAAGAGGTTTTGGCAAATCAGATAAACCATGGACGGGATATGATTACAATAGGTTGGCTGATGATGTTAGGGTAGTAATTGAAAAATTGAAATTGGAAAATATTACCTTAGCAGGTCATTCAACTGGTGGAGCAATAGCTATTAGATATATGGCTAGGCATAATGGATATGGAGTTTCCAAGCTTGCACTTTTTGCAGCTGCAGCTCCTAGTCTTGTTAAGGGTCCTAATTTTCCATATGGCTTAGATAGGGAGGTAATAACAAATATCATTGAAGGAACATATACTGATAGACCAAAAATGTTAAGTGATTTTGGAGATATATTTTTCTTTAAATATATAACTAAGCCATTTTCTGATTGGTTCTTCCAACTAGGCCTACAAGCAGCTGGATGGTCAACAGCGGCTATTGCAAAAACCTGGTTACAAGAAGAATTATTTGTTGATTTAGAAACTATAGATGTGCCAACATTAATCATTCACGGTATCCATGATAAAGTTGTTCCATTCCAATTAGGAGAAATACAAAATCAAATTATTAGAAATTCTAAGTTCGTACCATTTTATTATAGTGGGCATGGAGCATTCTATGATCAAAAATATGAGTTTAATAAAGAGTTGATTGATTTTATAGAGGGGTAACCTTTTAGGACCATAGTAATTATTTGTTACTGTGGTCTTTTTTAATAACTTTATTCAGGAAAAAGGAGGATATTAGGAAAAATATAGAATATTATTATAGGCCAGTACCGATAATTAATGGAATATATGATATTGATAGCATAAAGAATATCAATGGTTTAGATATTTGGCTTATACCAATTAATTATAAAAAGGTCTATCCTTCAAATCATAAAATTTTAGTTCATTTTAATAGTTTTCAATCCTATACCTGTATAGATGAAAGTTATTGCGAAAGTTTTTGGATTGATTCTTCTGAGAAAGCATGGACTTTTTATAAAAGTAATACATCATACTATATTGAAATGCTTAGAAATACAAGCATTCTATTTAGGGAATGCAGAAAAAATGCAGTTCACTATGCTATAGTAGGGACAAACTCAACTCTTCATATAATCTCAGATGAAGAGCCAGATATATCCATAATATAAACTTGTACATAACCATAGATGCAAAATAACTGTAGAGTATAAAAATGATATATTGCCCACTACCAAAACCCATACCCTTATTTTTGGAGTGGCATGGATCAAAGAATCTAACGAAGCAAATGAAGATCAAAAGGAAGACCAGATTATATTTAAATCCTATTGTTGGCTAAATGAGGATGCTAATCCAATATGATTTTTCTAGAGGTCTACCTGCTGAGTTAGAGAACAAGCACTTTGATTACATTATTAGCACCTATGCCATGCATCATTTAGAAGATGAAGATAAAATTAGGCTTATTAGCAAGTTTAGAAGGCCATCTGTTTAAAGATGGCAGGATTATTATTGGAGATGTAGCTTTTGAATCAAGAAACTTACTAGAACAGTGTAAAGTAAGGTTTTTAGATTATTGGGATGATGAAGAAATATACTTTGTATTTGATGAATTTAAAAAATCTTTCCCAAATAGGGATATTAGTTTTACGCCTATATCTCATTGTGCAGGGATTATACAACTTAGAAAACTGTATTAATTTTTTATAACGAAAGAATTTTGAGTATTATGGAGGACATTTAATGGAAAAAACTTATGAAACTGAAAGACTTATATTAAAAGTATTAGACAAGTCCTATGCAGACTTGGTTTTAGATTATTATTTAAGAAATAAGGCATTTCTGGAAGAATGGGAGCCTAAGAGGAGTAAAGAATTTTATACAAAAGAGTATCAGGAAAAGCAATTAGACAAGGAGCTTGCTGATATAAATAATAAAAGAACTTTTAAATTATGGATTTTTAAGAAGGAAGATAGGAGTAGAATAATAGGTTTTGTTAGCTTTACCAACATTATATTGGGAGCCTTTTTATCCTGCTATCTTGGTTATAAACTAGATAAGGATGAAATCAATAAAGGCTATATGACCGAGGCAGTTAAAAAGGGAGTTGAGATTGTCTTTAATGAATTTGGACTACATAGGATAGAAGCTAATATTATGCCTAGAAACAAAGCTTCCTTAAGGGTAGTTGAGAAGTTAGGATTTTACAATGAAGGACTTGCATACAAATATTTAAAAATAAATGGTAAATGGGAAGACCACATACATATGGTTTTACTGAACGAAAATGTATAAAAAAGATTCTCCACAGTTTTTATAAAATGGACTTTAGTAGATTATCGTTCATCTGTATAGACTTCTAAGGATTTATTTAGCCATCATGGTAAAATCCTCCTTATCTTTCTATGTATTAGGTAGGTAGAACTATATAAGGAGGTTATATTATGGCAATTTTATTCAATAAACATCCAATAGTATTAGATAAGAATATGGCTACAATAATAGGTGTAAATGAAGCAATTATTTTGCAGCAGGTTCATTATTGGCTAGAGATAAACAAGAAGGTAGGCAAAAATTTTCATGAGGGAAGATACTGGACCTACAATACCTATGATGAATGGCATGAACAGTTTCCATTTTGGTCTAAGGAAACTATAAAAAGAGCTTTTAAAAGATTAAGAAGCATGAAGATAATTATTGTTGATAGGTTTAATATTCACCATATGGATAGGACCCTATGGTATACAATTGACTATGATAGGCTCAAGTCTATAATGAAGGTGTCAGATAGGCCTGATAGTAATAGCCAAAAAGACATCATAGATGGTACCCAAAATGAATCAATGGATAGTAGTCATAGTGACTCCATGGATAAGGTCATGTTGCCCCCAGCAATACCAGAGAATACTTCAGAGATTTCTACAGAGATTATCAGTCAGTCTATCATTGGAGACTGCCATCCTATTAGCTGTAGCTCACAAGAAAAATCCTGTGAGGATACTTCTTATGCCCAAAACCAGACAGATAGACTGATAGAAAAACCTGCTGATACAAAACTAGATGCGAGGGATATAGTAGCTAAGTGTGGATTTGAAAACATTCCCCAAAGCTATAGGGATCCAGTCTTTAAGGCAATATTTCTCCTGGTCCATGACATAAACTCCTATGAAAGGATAAAAGTAGGTGATATCTATCTGCCCAGAGATATAGCAAAAGCAGAAATGGAAAAGCTAGACTATTTCATCCTAGAACATGCAATAGAAAAATTTAAGGAGGCAAGTAAAACAACTAAAATCAGAAATCCAATAAACTATTTAAAAACTTGTATTTTCAATGCTATAAGTGAGATTAACATAGATTATGATGCTGAGGTTAGACATGATATGGGGAGGGACTTTGGCTTGCATGAATTTTTTAAAAATCATCAAGAACTTTTTAAAGAGAAATAGGGTTTACAAATAAATATCATAGGGTTTTTAATCCTAACCAATACTAGCAAATATTAGCTAAGTCTTATAAAATATTTGATAGACAAATCATTTAAAAGATGAAGACTTGATACAGGAAATATATGAAATAGTAGAGGAACAGGAAGGATATTAAATGGAGAAACTAATTATAAGTGATATAGAAATAGAGTTAACAAAAAAGAATATAAAAAACCTACACTTGTCAGTCCATCCACCTGATGGGAGAGTGAGGATCTCAGCGCCACAACACATGGATATAGACTCCATAAGGTTGTTTGCTATATCTAAGCTTTCTTGGATAAGGAGACAGCAAAAAAAGTATATAAACCAAGAAAGGGAGCCAGAAAAGGAGTATGTATCAGGTGAAAGCCATTATTTTTTGGGACAAAGATATTTATTAAATCTTATTTATACAAATAAAAGGAAGCAGGGTGTAGAAGTTAGAAACAAAAAGTATATAGATTTATATGTAAGGGAAAATACTCCTGAATACTTACGGGAAAGGGTAATGACAGAATGGTATAGGAAGGAACTTAGAGAATTAATTCCTCCATTAATAGCAAAATGGGAGCCTATAATGGGAGTAAAGGTAAATGAATTTGGTGTAAAAAAGATGAAGACTCGCTGGGGAAGTTGTAATCCTGAGGCTAAAAGGATATGGCTTAATTTAGAACTGGCAAAGAAGAGCCCAGCCTGTATAGAATATGTTCTTGTACATGAAATGGCCCACCTATTAGAAAGGTCCCATAATGAGGTATTCGTAGCCTATATGGATAAATTTCTGCCAAATTGGAGAGCTATAAAGGCAGAGCTAAATGGTCTTATATATGAATAGGAGAACAGGATAAAATAAAAAAGTGTTAGAAGATTTAATACTTCTAACACTTTTTACAATGCCGAAGGCGGGAGTCGAACCCGCACGGTATTGCTACCACAGGATTTTGAGTTCTATCAGTCAAAAAGAACCTTTAGGAACGGAGTGGAACGATTAGGAATTTAGAGACCGAGAAAACCGCATAAAATCAAGGGTTGCAGGCAGCTTCGAGGAGTTTTATCCGACCAT
>JAAYHU010000144.1 GCA_012735245.1 Tissierellia bacterium | reverse complement strand
CGTCCTGAGCCAGGATCAAACTCTCATTTAAAAAGTTTGATTAGCTCTTATTGTTTAACTCAAAGTCTCACACTGTTTAGTTGTCTTGGTTCATTAGATTATTAAGGCCTCTCCTTGAGAGGTCACCCAATTATCATAACAAATTTTGATTTAATTGTCAACTGGTTTTTTTGTCATTTTTTGTTGTTTGTTTCAGTCGATCTTTATCATATTACTCCCTTTTTTATTAATTGTCAATACCTTTTTAGAAATTTTTTAAATAATTTTAGGTCGGCTCAAAACCGACCCCTTTAACTAGCAAATAAAAGACTAATAACTAATCATCTAAGGGCTTCATAGTTGGGAATAGGATTACATCTCTAATACTAGGTTGGTTTGTTAGAAGAATCACAAGCCTATCAATACCTATTCCAAGTCCTCCTGTAGGTGGAAGGCCTACTTCAATGGCATTTATGAAGTCCGTATCCATTGGATGGGCTTCATCGTCACCTAATTCTTTTTGTCTTACTTGTTCTTCAAATCTTTCCCTTTGGTCTATTGGATCATTTAATTCTGAAAAGGCATTAGCAATTTCCCAAGTGTTGATAAATGCTTCAAATCTATTTGTCTTCCTTGGGTCATCGGGATTTCTCTTAGCAAGAGGTGAAACTTCTACTGGATGGCCAATTATGAATGTGGGTTGAACTAGGTGTTCTTCACAGAATTCTTCAAATATTTCAGCTATGACATGGCCTCTTTTCATTCCTGGACTTATCTCTATACCCTTTTCCTTTGCTATGGCAATAGCTTCTTCATCTGTATTAATTTCATTGAAATCAATACCAGTGTATTCTTTTATGGCATCTACCATATCTAGCCTTCTCCATGGTGGAGTTAAATCTATTTCTGTTCCCTGGTAATTGATTACAGTAGTTCCTAAGGCCTTTTCTGCAACATAGGCTATTAAGTTTTCTGTTAGCCTCATCATTTCCTCATAATCTACATAGGCTTGATACAATTCTATACTAGTAAACTCAGGGTTATGTTTAGGGCTCATTCCTTCATTCCTAAACATCCTACCCATTTCATATACCTTTTCAAATCCACCTACTATAAGTCTCTTTAAATATAATTCATTGGCAATTCTTAAATACATATCAATGTCTAAGGCGTTATGATGGGTAATAAAAGGTCTTGCATTAGCCCCTCCCGCAATGGTGCTAAGTATGGGAGTTTCTACTTCAATAAATCCTCTGTCGTCTAAGTATTCTCTAACGGCCTTAATTATTTTAGTTCTCAACAAGAAGGTTTCCTTAACTTCAGGGTTTACGATTAAATCCACATATCTTTGTCTATATCTTAAATCTTGGTCCTTTAGTCCATGCCACTTTTCAGGCAATATTTGTAAAGACTTTGTCATTAGAAGGATTTCCTTAGCCCTTACTGATATTTCTCCAGCTTTCGTCCTAAATACCTCTCCCTTGACTCCTATAATATCGCCTATGTCCAAGAGATTTAAATCCTTATATTCTTCTTCACCAAGTATATCCTGCTTAATAAATATCTGAATCCTGCCTTTGCTGTCTTGTATATCCATGAAACTAACCTTTCCATGGCCTCTCCTAGACATTATTCTGCCTGCAACTGCCACTTCCTGACCTTCTAATTCATCAAAATTCTCTTTAATAGTAGTGCTATGATGTGTATAGTCAAACTTTTCAACTAGATATGGATTTTTTCCCTTTTCGATCAGCTCCTTAAGTTTTTCCCTTCTTATCCTAAGCATTTCATTTAAATTTAAATCAGAATCCGCCATTACTCTACCTCCTTAGTTTTTTATTGGTCTCATCTAGTTATGGTTATAATCTGATATTTAATAATTCCATCTGGCACTACAACATCTACAATGTCTCCAGACTTTCGTCCTAATAGGGCCTTTCCCACAGGTGATTCATTAGATATCCTACCATTATAAGGATCTGCTTCTGCTGAACCAACTATTGTATACTCCATCTCTTCGTCATATTCTAAATCCTTAACCAATACTTTTGAGCCTATACCTACCTTATCAGTAGAAATATCATCCTTATCTATTATCTTAGCATTTCTAAGCATATTTTCAAGCTTTGAAATTCTATCTTCCAACTGTGCCTGTTCATTTTTTGCCTGGTCATATTCTGAGTTCTCACTTATATCTCCAAAACTTAAAGCTTGCTTAATCCTTTCAGCTATTTCTTTTCTCCTAACAGTTTTTAACTCCTCTAGTTCATTCTCCAGCTTTCTCAGTCCATCTTCTGTCAAAAATACATCTCTTTCTGGCATCTATCTCTCTCCCTTTCATATTATACACTGCAAAATCTATATTAGATAATACAAAAAATATTGTATTTTTCTTGTTTGAAGAAATTTCTTCATATATGCAAGTTATTATAATCAAGTAATCTCATAATGTCAAGTACTAGAACCTGCCTTTAAATTTCATGAAATTATCTACATAACTTCTTATAGTATAATGTATATCTTCTGCATATAAGAGCACATCATCAGAATACTGTGTTAAAGATAAGGCTTCAAATAAACTGGAACTAATTTTTGTATCGACTATAAGGTTTTCTACTTTTATGTTCTTAAAAATGAAGTAAAAGTCCCTAATCAAAGGTGGCCTATTCTTTAAGCCTTCATATTCCCCCTGGCTAAAATCAAACACTAGGGAATGTTTTTTTAATCTATTAAACAAAAGTTCTGCATTGTCCATAAAATTAATAATAATGCTATAGTTTCCAGCAATTTTTTCAATATTATAAGGATAAAATATAGATATACCTGTTTCTTCTAATATATATTCATATAATTGGTTTTGTTCCTGCTCATCTAACCCTACTACAGTAATATAACCTACATATTTAGATATTGCCTCTATGATTTTTTTTACTCTATTTACATTATCATCTAAAATTAATACTTCCTTCTCTTCTAAATTATCCTTTAGAACCCTATATATCTTTTTCATTATATATGGTAGGTATTTTATTTTTATATCTTCACCATAAAATACTTTAATATTTATATTGTCTTCAATATATTTTAATATCTTATAATTTAATTTTTCTTGTCCTTCAATATAAATTCTACTTATATCTTCAGTTAAAACCTCCCTTATCCCTTGTAAATACCCATCTAAATCATGACTGTTATTTAAATCAATAGGTTTTATGTTGATTCCTGCAACTATTATGTCTTCAGTTTCCTCTCCTTTTATATTATGTATAATCCTAGGCCTAATCTTGGGAATAAAAAAATTTGGCAAAAATTTGGCCATACCCTTTCTGTAATGCTTTAAGTACTTTTCATCCCCTACTACATATAATAGTCCTATACTAACCCTCCTCTCCAATTTTTAACTATTATATGAGAAAGGCTAGTTAATAATTACTATGGCCTTTAGATTTATAAAGATATTCTAATAAAACCCTTTCCATCTCCTCCTTCTTATCTATGGTATATAATATAGTTTTTATTTCATTGGAGTTTCTTTGCCCCTTTAAATACCAAGAGGCGTGCTTCCTCATCTCTAGGACTCCAATTTTTTCTCCTTTAATTGAGCAAAGCAGGTTTAAATGCCTAATACAGGTATGAATTATTTCATCTAGCGAAGGAAGAGGGGCATCTTTTCCTTCCAAGAGATTTAATATCCTTTTAAATATCCAGGGATTTCCTTGGGCCCCCCTGCCTATTGCTACAGCATCACAGCCAGTGGTCCTTAGCATCTTTATTGCATCCTGGGGTTCAAATATATCTCCATTTCCTATTACTGGAATACTTATATTTTCCTTAATCATTTTTATATATTCCCAGTCTGCCTTGCCTGAATAAAACATATCCCTAGTTCTAGCGTGAATTGTCAAGGCAGATATACCTTCTTCCTCTGCTATTTTTGCAATTTCTAATCCATTTATGTTATCTTTATCCCATCCCATTCGTATTTTTATGGTTACAGGCTTCTTAGCTACTTTCACTACTTCCCTTAGTATTTGCCTAACTAAAATTGGGTCCTTCATTAAAGCACAGCCATCATTATTCTTAACTATTTTAGGCGTAGGACAGCCCATATTAATATCTACAATATCTATATCCTTTCTGGGATTAATATAATTTTCTACAACATTGGCCATTATTAGAGGGTCAGAGCCAAATATTTGTATAGCTATAGGCCTTTCCTTAGGGTCCACTTGCAGCAGTTTCTTTGTACTAGGATCATTATAATATAGGCCTTTGCTACTTATCATCTCTGAAACTACTAAGCCTGCCCCCATTTCTTTACACAGTATTCTAAAAGCTAAATCTGTAACTCCTGCCATTGGTGCCAAAAAAATATTATTTCTAAATTCAATATTTCCTATTCTCATCTATACCTCCATATATATAAAGAAAAGCAAGTAGCTATATGCTACTTACTTATTTCTATTAAATATAATTCTTAGACCTTCCAAAGTCAATAGTTTATCTATTTTCTGTATATATTTACTTTCTGCTGCGATTAAGTTAGAAAAACCTCCAGTTGCTACAACCTTTATATCTTCTCCTTCTTCCTTCATTTCTTCTATCATCTTTTCTATTATATAATCAACCATTCCTATATATCCATATACTAAGCCTGCTTGTATGCTGTTTATTGTATTTTTAGCTATTATACTCTTTGGTTTTGCAATTTCCACCTTTGGGAGCTTGGCTGTTCTTAAAAACAACGCTTCAGAGGAAATCTTAATTCCTGGTGTAATAGCTCCACCAAGGTATTCTCCCTTTTTGGAAACTGCACAAAAGGTTATAGCTGTACCAAAATCTACTATTATTAGTGGTCCTCCATACTTTTCATAGGCTGCTACCGCATTTACTATCCTATCTGCTCCTACTTCCCTTGGATTATCATACTTTATGTTCATCCCAGTTTTTACACCAGGTCCTACAACTATTGGTCTTATTTTAAAATATTTTATACTCATAGCAGGTAGTGTATGCATGAGAGGTGGCACTACTGAAGAAATTATAACATTTTTTACATCCTTTGTGCTCAATCCATTATACTTAAATATCTGCTCAAATAAAAGTCCATATTCATCAGAGGTTTTATCCTTATCGGTGGCTATTCGCCAATCATAAAGCAATTTATCATCCTTATATACCCCAAGTACTATGTTAGTATTGCCAACATCAATGACTAATAACAATAATTTCACCTTCCATTCTTATCTCCTGTTTTTTAGGGCTCCTACTACTGAAGTTACTATTATAATAGCAATTATGGTCTCCGGTATGCCATTAGTTATACCAATACCAACAATTACTTTTCTTGCAGTAGTTACATCTCCACCCAAGGCTTCTACAAATCTTTCTGCATATAGTAGATATATCATGGAGAGCACTCCAACAGTGTTGGTAAGAGTACCTACTGCAGAAGATATAATAACATCTAAGGCCTTTTCCCTAAATTTTGCATGGGTTAAATAGGCTAAGGTTAAGGTTAATAATAAAAGAACTATATTCATTAAAAGCATCCAAAGGTCTGTACTTTGGAAGTTCTTTATATTCGTAAATATTCCGTATAATAAATATCCAATAGTTCCTATCCAAATTAAATATAAAAGCCCTAAGGTCCCTCTTTTCCCTAGATTTTTCAAGGTATTATATACATAATAAGATACTATACCAATCAAAATTCTAGGTATAACCGATACTAAAGGATTTAAAAATACAAAGGATACTGGTGTAGGGTTAGTCAAAGCTTGATATATGCTAAATAATCCAAATATCAGCCCTATAAACCCTCCCACTATGGGCCCTTCCATAATGGCTCCAATAATCACTGGTATATGCATTATGGTAGCTCTAGTTGGCCCAATGGGTATAAACCCAATTGGAGTCATACCAAGTACAATTGATATTGCACCTAAAACTCCAATAATAACAATCTTTCTTAAACTTAATTTACTTGTTTCATTTGACACAAAAATCCCTCCCGCTCTAGTTCACCAAAGATACTAGTCGTAATAATAAGTAATAATAGTTTTAAAGTCCAATTCATCCTTGATATTGGCTATCTAACAAAACCATTATAATTGTATTTTTGTATAAATTCAATATATTCCCTAAAAATTTATATGAATTATGAAAACTACATTTAGACTACAAGTAGATAATTGTTTATTATGAATGGTTTATCCTAAATTGTGAATTGTAAACCCTATTATAAGTTATTATTCCTTCACTGGCCTTAAATATCCTTAGCTGCTTTTAATCCATAGCTGCCTTCAGCATAGTATACTCCATTTAACACCGCCTTAGCCATGGCTTCTGCTGCCATAGTTCCTATTAGGTTTATATCTGCCTTGATTTCATTAGTAGCCATGGTAAATATGGTATCTCCATCTACCATGGTATGGATTGGATTGATGGTCCATGCTAAGCCATTATGGGCCATTTGTGAGACCTTGTTGGCTTCTGCCTTTGTTAATATAGCATTGGTAGCTATTACCCCTATGGTAGTATTAGTCATATTAAATCCTATATTATTATTCATACCCTTCATAATCTCTACAGTATTGAGTAACTTCTTATTATCATAATCATATACTCCAGCTATTTGTCTTCCTGTACTAAAATCATATATGTCACCAAAGCTATTAACAGCTACAAGGGCAGATACAACTAAGTCTCCTACCTTAACAGTGGCTGAACCGAGGCCTGATTTCATAGAGCTTGTGTGCCCTAATATTTTCCCTACTGTTGCTCCCATACCACATCCAATGTTGCCTTGTCTCTTCTCTTCAAAACTGGCATTTTTGCAAGCCTCATACCCCATATTTATATCTGGTCTGATTTTATAATCACCTATATTTAAATCAAATATGACAGCAGATGTAACTATGGGAACCTTAGTTATCCCTACATCAAATCCTATACCCTTTTCTTCTAGATATTTCATAACACCAGATGCTGCCTCTAAGCCAAAGGCTGAACCACCAGATAAGACTACTGCATGGATCTTATCTACCATTTTTTCTGCTTTCAATAAATCTGTTTCCCTAGTACCGGGAGCAGAACCCCTAACATCAACTCCACCCGTAGCCCCTTTTTCGCATAATATTACAGTACAGCCTGTCATGCCTTCCCTTGATTGGGAGTGTCCTACTTTTATACCCTTTACATCTGTTATATAACCTTCAAACATCTTAATCTCCCTTCTCAATTTCCTAACAAATTAAATGAAATATAAATAGGATTACAGTAGAGAATTTCTCTACTATAATCCGCTATACTAGTCTAATACTATTAATTTATCCCCCGTATTTACTTGTGCTCCTTCTGTAGTATTGATACTAGCCACAACCCCATCCCTTGGTGCAACTATTTCATTTTCCATCTTCATTGCTTCTAAGATCAACAATACGTCTCCAGCCTTTACTACGTCTCCCACCTTTACCTCTATTTTCCAAATATTACCTGGCATTGGTGCTTCTATTACTTCTTGGCCAGGAGCTACTGCTACTTCCTTTTTCTCCTCCTTAAGACTTGCAACCTTTGGTTCTGGTGTTGGTGCTGGTGCAGCTGCTGGTGCTGGTGCAGCCATTTTAGCTACAGGACTTTTAGCTTCTTTTTCTATCCCTACTTCTTCAACTTCCACCTCATAGGTATTTCCATTTACCTTTATTATAAACTTTCTCATCCAAATGCCTCCTTAACTATTTTAATTGTAGTTTCCTATAGATTAACTCTTGCCTACCAGCTTGAGCCCATATAGGAGTTCTTTGAGGTATTCTTTTTATGCTCTTTATATTAATCTCTGGAACCCTAACCCCTAAGCTTGCTGCAATACTAGCTGCAATAACTGCTATTAACTCTTCATCATCTACTTTCTCCCTTACTTCAGCTTTTACTGCAGGATCTACCTTTTTTATGGGTACCTCTATTTCTTCCTTTTCACTGCCTATGTTTTTAAATAATGTTAAAACAAAGGCCAATCCTATTAATCCTAAAATTCCTATTACTACACTAGAAATATTATTCATATGCCATCCTCCTAAACTAACCCTTAGCTCTGCATCTATACAGGCATATTTCCATGTTTTTTTGCAGGCCTGCCTTCCCTCTTGGACTCTAACATATCAAAGGCTGATATTAGCCTTGGCCTAGTCATGCTTGGAACCAGTACATCGTCTACAAATCCTCTTTGGGCAGCAATATATGGATTTGCAACAGTATTCCTATATTCCATAATCTTTTCCTGCCTAGTTTCAATAGGATTGTCTGAGCTTTCTATGTCCTTTTTGAATATGATATTTGCCGCTCCTTCTGGACCCATAACTGCAATTTCCGAATTTGGCCATGCAAATACCTGGTCAGCCCCTAAGTCCTTGGAACACATGGCAAGATATGCCCCGCCATAAGCCTTTCTAATTATTAAAGTTACCTTGGGTACCGTTGCCTCACTATAGGCATAAAGCATTTTTGCACCATGCCTAATGATTCCACCATATTCCTGCTCAGTGCCTGGCAAAAATCCTGGAACATCTACTAAGTTTAGTAGTGGAATATTGAAGGCGTCACAGGTCCTTATAAATCTGGCAGCCTTATCTGAAGCATTGATATCTAAACATCCTGCCAAGAACCTAGGCTGATTTGCCACCACACCTACTGCCTTGCCATTCAATCTAATGAATCCAGTTATTATATTCTGTGCGAAATATTCTTGTACTTCGAAAAAATATCCATTGTCAGCAATAAGCCTTATCACTTCCTTCATATCATAAGGCTTATTTGGGTTCACTGGCACAATTTCATTTAACCTTTCTTCTATCCTATTGATATTATCCTCTGTATCAAATACAGGTGCTTCTTCCAGATTATTGGAAGGCAGGAAGGACAATAATACCTTTATTCTTTCAATACATTCTTCTTCTGTCTTGTCCATAAAATGTGCTACTCCGGATACTTTGTTGTGTGTACTTGCACCTCCAAGTTCTTCCTGGGTTACTTCCTCCCCTGTTACAGATTTTATTACCTGTGGCCCTGTAATGAACATTCTACTAGTATTTTCCACCATAAAAATAAAATCAGTTAAAGCAGGAGAATATACAGCTCCACCGGCACAAGGCCCCAAAATCACTGATATTTGAGGTATAACTCCTGAGGCAATTGTATTTCTATAGAAGATTTGTCCATAACCGGATAAGGCATCTACCCCTTCTTGAATTCTGGCACCGCCAGAATCATTAAACCCAATAATTGGAGCTCCCATTTTCAATGCCATATCCTGAACTTTACATATTTTTGCAGCGTGCATTTCCCCTAGGGAACCACCTAGGACAGTGAAATCCTGGGCGTAGGCAAACACAAGCCTTCCATCTACCGTACCATATCCAGTTACTACGCCATCTGCAGGAGCTTCTACTTTTTCCATACCGAAGTTTGTACACCTATGCTCTACAAACTTATCTAGTTCTACAAAGCTGCCTTCATCAAATAAAAGATTGATTCTTTCCCTTGCAGTAAGCTTCCCAGCTTTGTGCTGCTTTGCTATTCTTTCTTCCCCACCACCGAGTTTTATTTTTTTCTCAGCATCTAGGAGTTGTTGAATTTTCTCCTTCATGTTTTCCCTCCTTGATTTCTTCAACTAATCTCTTTCACAAAGCTCTATAAGAACTCCAAAAGTTGATTTTGGGTGTAAAAATGCAATTTTTGCACCACCAGCACCATATCTCGG
The DNA here is from genome assembly GCA_012735245.1 of Tissierellia bacterium. Taxonomy (GTDB): domain Bacteria; phylum Bacillota; class Clostridia; order Tissierellales; family Tissierellaceae; genus JAAYFT01. The sequence goes on along the minus strand of JAAYHU010000144.1, from coordinate 34,349 downwards.
CTTCTCATCTATAAGCCTTATTCCCTTTTCCTTTAATCTTTCTATGGCCTCTTCAATATTATCTACCCTATAGGCTATATGCTGGATACCTTCCCCTCTTTTTTCAATGAATTTAGCTATTGGCCCATCTTCATCTGTAGACTCAAGTAATTCCACTTCAGTATCTCCTATAGGTAAAAAGGCTACTTTTACTTTTTGTTCTTCTACCACCTCTGTGCCTACACTTTTAATACCTAAAACTTCTTCGTAGAACTTTAGAGTTTCCTCTAAGTTTTTAACAGCAATACCGATATGGTCAATTTTAGTTACCATCCATTTACCCCCCATTCTTTTCAAATTGACAGTTGACAGTTGACCATGGACAATTGCCTAGGTCAATCGAGTATATGAGAAAAGTTGCGTGTAGATATCAAATCTTAAAGCGAAAGGAGTGATTTAGCATTTTTTCTTATTTAAGAAGTATGTTAATTATTCATTAACTACTAACTTTAATATCTCGTCTTTTGCAGTATAAGGGTCTGTTTTTCTTAAAGTCACGTCCCTTGCTAATCTTTCAAGTAAATCTTCTTTCACCGCCTTATCCAGTATTAAACTCATCAAATCCTCTTCTACCATTTTCAACAATTCCATCTTATTATTTCTAATTCTTCTTTCTTCCAGTTTATTGGTTTCTTCTAAATGCCTTCTATGTTCTATGATTTTTTCCAATAATACATCTATATCCTTATTCTTGGCTGCAGATACTTTAACTACTGGAGGCCTATAATCCGTATTCTCATTTAAATCTAGATTCATTTCTACTTCCAATTTAGTCTTGTCTGCCCCATCTAAGTCAGATTTATTTATGGCAAATACGTCTGCTATTTCCATAATACCTGCCTTTATAGCTTGAATATCATCTCCTAAATTTGGAACCATGACCATAAGCACTGTATCTGCTGTCTTTACGATATCTACTTCTGATTGGCCTACTCCCACTGTTTCAATAAAAATATAATCACATCCAAAAATATCTAAGACCTTTACAGCCCCCCAAGTGGCCCTTGACATGCCGCCTAAGGAGCCACGGGTACCCATGCTTCTAATGAATACGTTTTTATCCAGGGATAAGTCATTCATTCTAATCCTATCCCCCAAAATTGCTCCGCCACTGAAGGGACTGGTGGGATCTATGGCTATAATTCCTACTTTTTTATCTTTCTTTCTAAGCTCCTTGACTAGTTTATCCGTTAGTGTAGATTTACCTGCACCAGGAGGGCCAGTGACTCCAATTACATAGGCATTTCCAGTATTTTTGTATAATCTTTTTAGTATTTCAACTGCTTCCATATCGTTTGACTCTAACATGGTAATAAGACGGGCACAGGCCCTCTTATCGCCTTTTAGCAATCTTTCTTCAATATTCAAATAAGGCACCACCTTAGTTATCTTTTTAGGTTGTTTTTTATAAATTCTATTACATCCTTTGTAGATGTTCCTGGAGTAAAGATAGCCTCTATTCCTGATTCTAATAGGAAGGGAATATCGTCTTCTGGAATAACTCCTCCACCTATTATAAGTACATCGTCTACCCCTTCTTCTTTTAATAGATTAACTACCCTAGGAAACAGGTGGTTATGAGCACCAGACAATATGCTCATGGCCACTACATCCACATCTTCTTGAATAGCTGCAGCTACTATTTGCTCTGGCGTTTGCCTAAGCCCAGTATATATAACTTCCATGCCGGCATCCCTTAAGGCTCTGGCTATTACCTTTGCACCTCTATCATGGCCATCAAGGCCTGGTTTAGCTACCAATACTCTAATTGGTCTATCCATAATTTTACCTCCCATTAATACTTTAGAATTCAGTACCTCATATTACTGGTATTTACCATCTAAATATACAGATTATAATATGACCGATTGCTCATATTCACTGAACACTTCCCTTAGTACATCACAAATTTCACCTAAGGTTGCATAAGCTTTTACAGCATCTAAAATATATGGCATTAAATTTTCATCTGTTTCTGCCTTTTCCTTTAATAATTTCAATACTCTTTCGACTTCCTCATTATTTCTTTCTTTTTTCAATCTAGCAAGCTTTTCTTTTTGATTTAATTCAACTGTCCTATCAACTTTTAGAATTTCTTTTTTCTCCGTTTCTTCAATTTGGAACTTATTTACGCCTACTACAATTCGTTCTCCAGATTCTATTTCCATTTGATATCTATAGGCTGCATTTTGAATTTCTCTTTGGATATATCCCTTTTCTATGGCCTTAGGGGCTCCACCCAATTCATCTATTTTTTCTATATACCTAATTGCTTCTTCCTCTATTTTATTAGTTAAGCTTTCAACATAATATGAGCCTGCTAAGGGATCTACTGTTTCTGTAACTCCAGATTCATAGGCCACTATTTGCTGGGTTCTTAAGGCAATTCTTACGGATTCTTCTGTAGGTAGGGCCAAGGCTTCATCCCTTGAATTAGTGTGTAGGGACTGAGTACCACCTAGTACAGCTGCCAAGGTTTGAATTGTAACCCTAATAATATTATTATCAGGCTGTTGAGCAGTTAATGTGGAACCTGCTGTTTGGGTATGGAATTTTAACTGCATTGATTTTGGATTTTTTGCCTTAAATCTTTCTTTCATTATCCTAGCCCAAAGCCTTCTAGCAGCCCTATATTTAGCCACTTCTTCTAGTAAATCATTGTGGGCATTGAAGAAAAAGGATAATCTAGGTGCAAAGTCATCTACATCAAGACCAGCATTTATAGCTGCTTCTACATAAGCAATACCATTTGCTAGAGTAAAGGCTACTTCTTGGACAGCAGTGGAGCCTGCTTCTCTAACATGGTATCCGCTGATGCTAATGGTATTCCACTTTGGAACCTCCCTTGAACAGTATTCAAAAATATTAGTTATTAACCTCATAGAAGGCTCTGGCGGGAATATATAAGTACCTCTTGCTATGTATTCCTTTAAGATGTCATTTTGTATAGTGCCCCTTAATTTATCCTTAGATACCCCTTGTTTTTCTGCCACCGCAATGTACATTGCCAATAGTACAGAAGCTGGTGCATTTATAGTCATGGATGTACTTACCTTATCTAAGGGTATGCCATCAAATAATACTTCCATATCCTTAAGAGAATCTATGGCTACTCCAACTTTGCCTACTTCCCCTTCAGCTAAGGGATGGTCTGAATCGTATCCTATTTGGGTAGGTAAATCAAAAGCAACACTTAAGCCTGTTTGGCCCTGTTCTAATAAATATTTATATCTTTCATTTGATTCTTCAGCTGTAGCAAATCCTGCATATTGCCTCATGGTCCATAGTCTACCTCTGTACATGGTAGGTTGAACCCCTCTAGTGTAAGGATACTCTCCAGGATAGCCTAAGTCTTCTTCATAATCAAAATCCTTTATATCTACAGGTGTATATAATCTTTTGACTTCTGCATTTGAACCTGTCGTAAACTTTTCCTTTCTTTCTGGAAACCTTGAGATGGTTTTTTCTACAGTCTCTTTTTCCCACCTATCAATGGATGTTTTTATCTCATTGATTTTTTTACCATCAAACATTTTTTTACCTCCCTCAATGGCAATTTATTACTTCCCACAACTTATTCTTTAAGTCTATTATAGTAATAAACTACTGAATATTGCAACATATATTTCAATATCTTTAAAAAATGCATGGAATATTGCATTACTAAAAAACCCAGTATTAATGTTTTATTCCACTAATGCTGGGTTCTTCTTTAGAAGTCTTTATGCTATATTTATTATCTTTCAGAGAAAACCTTTACCAATAACTTTACTAAAAAATAGAAAAGTATAAGTACTAAAAAAGTTGTCCCCATGCCAAATACTAATAGTTCTATTAATTTATTACTCATATTAGCCCTCCTAGATTAAGATAACAGTGCTAGTACCATACTGCCCGCTATAATAGAACCTATTTGTCCAGCTACATTGGCAGATGCTGCCTGCATTAAAATAAAGTTCGTAGGATCTTCTTCCTTTGCTAGCTTTTGAATTACTCTAGCAGACATTGGAAAAGCCGATATACCTGCTGCTCCAACCATGGGATTGTACTTTTTCTTTACGAACAAGTTTAAGAATTTAGCAAACAATACTCCACCTGCTGTATCAAATATAAATGCAACTAAACCAAGTAACAAAATCTTAATAGTATTCCAATTAATAAAGGCCTCCGCTGTCATAGTTGAACCAATGGTTATACCTAAAAGCAAGGTAACTAAATTAGCCAATTCGTTTTGAGCTGATTGAGACAATCTTTCCAATACTCCACACTCTCTAATGAGGTTTCCAAACATTAAGAAACCAATTAAAGTAGCAGACATAGGAGCTATAATTCCTGCAATTATTGTAACTGCTATTGGAAACAATATTTTTACACTTTTAGATATCTTTACTTCCTTATACTCCATCCTTATTCTTCTTTCTTTTTTTGTAGTAAGTGCCTTTATGACTATTGGCTGAATCATTGGAACTAAGGACATATAGGAATAGGCAGCTACAGATATGGGACCTAACAGATGTCTTGCAAACCTTGTAGTTACAAAAATAGATGTTGGTCCATCTGCTGCTCCTATTATACCAATGGAGGCTGCTTCTTTAATATCGAAGCCTAAGAGATAAGCAAAAATAATAGTCATAAATATTCCGAACTGTGCTGCAGCTCCAAAGAAAAACATGGAAGGCATTTGAAGTAACGGTGTAAAATCGATCATGGCTCCAACTGCCACAAAAATTAAAGCTGGAAACAATTCATTTAGTATACCTGCATTTCTAAGTATCCCTAAAATACCTTCGTCACTTGCTATGCCTGGGATACCTGGAATTACTGGCAGATTTGTTAATATGGCTCCAAAGCCTATTGGCAATAACAACATTGGCTCATAATCCTTCTTTATTGCCAAGTAAATAAGTACACCACCAATTACATACATAAATACTTGATTAAACTCCAAAGCTTTAATGCCCGCTAACAATTGTTCCAAGACTTATTCCTCCCATTTCTTACTATTTAGCCAATTTATTATATCATATTCAATTGTCTTTTTGCATACTTTATATAAAATAACCCAGTATCAATGGGACAAACCATTAATACTGGGTTTATAATTCTAAGCTCCTTGGAATATTTCTTCAAACTCTTTACCAGTTAGGGTTTCTTTCTCAAGTAGGGCTTCAGCTACCCTATGAAGCTTATCTATATTGTCCTTTAATATTTGTTCAGCCTTATTATATGCTGTGTCGATTATACGTCTCATTTCCCTATCTATGGCTGCTGCCACGTCTTCACTATAGTTTCTAGTTCTGCCAAAGTCTCTACCTACAAATACTTCTTCATCATCTGTACCATAGGTCATAGGTCCAAGCTCTTCACTCATCCCATAGTGAGTAACCATGGACCTGGCAATCTTAGTTGCCCTTTCAATATCGTTTTGAGCTCCAGTACTTATATCTCCTAAGACTAGGGCTTCAGCTGCCCTACCTCCAAGAAGGGTTACTAGTCTACCCTCCATTTGCTTCTTAGTTATAAAGTTTCTGTCTTCCTCAGGAATATATGCTGTAAAACCGCCAGCCATTCCCCGTGGAATTATGGTAATCATATGAACAGGGTCTGTATCTGGAGTTAGCCTTGAAGTAATTGCATGGCCCGCTTCGTGATATGCAGTAAGCCTTCTTTCCTTTTCTGTTACCACCTTAGATCTCTTTTCAGGTCCCGCTTGAACCTTTATAGAAGCTTCTTCTATTAAATGCATTGGTATAGCTTTTAGGTTATGCCTTGCTGTCAATAAGGCAGCTTCATTTACAAGGTTCTCTAAATCAGCTGGTGAAAAACCTGGAGTTCTCTTTGCTATAATTTCTAAGTTAACATCATCTGCTAAGGGCTTATTCCTTGTATGGACTTTTAATATCTCTTCTCTAGCTTTTACATCTGGTAAGCCAACATAGATAGTTCTATCAAATCTACCAGGACGAAGTAGTGCTGGGTCTAAGATATCAGCCCTATTGGTAGCTGCCATAACTATTATACCTTCATTTGTTGAAAATCCATCCATCTCTACTAGTAATTGGTTTAAGGTTTGCTCTCTTTCGTCATGTCCTCCACCAAGGCCTGCCCCTCTTCTTCTACCTACGGCATCAATTTCGTCTATAAATACTATACAAGGTGCATTTTTCTTAGCTTGTTCAAACAGGTCCCTTACTCTACTTGCCCCTACTCCCACAAACATCTCTACGAAATCGGAACCGGATATGCTGAAGAAAGGTACGCCTGCTTCACCAGCAACAGCCTTACTTAAATAAGTCTTACCTGTTCCTGGAGGCCCTACTAGTAATACTCCAGTAGGTATCCTTGCTCCTATTTCAATATATTTTCTAGGGGACCTTAAAAAGTCTACTATCTCTTTTAACTCTTCCTTTTCTTCTTCCAATCCTGCAACATCACTAAATGTAACAACCTTGCCATCCTCATGTTTATGCAACTTTGCCCTAGATTTACCGAAGGACATTACCTTTCCTCCGCCTCCTTGGGATTGCTGCATAAATACAAACCAGAATACAACAAATACTAGAATCATCAATACAGTTGGTATTGCGCTTACCCACACAGGCGTTGTGGGTTCATAATCAGAACTTAATTCTATTTCCTTATTATCCACTTTTTCCTTTAAATAATTGTCATAGAAGGTCTCTTCCATTTGATGTGGTAGGATAGTAGTAAATTTAGTACTATCCCTCAACCGGCCTGTAACTTCCCTACCAACAATTTCTATACTTTCAACTCTATCTTCATTTAAATGCTCTACTAATTGGGTTACATTAATTGAAACAACTTGATCTACATCATTGCCTAAGGTTCTTACAAGAAGCATTATTAATATGACTATTAGTAGATACACACTAATTCCCTTGAAAAATCTTCTCAATTATACAACTCCTCCCTTCACTTATGGGTAGATAACATCTTTTCATTATAACATTTTTTTCGGTAAATTTCAAGATCTTATTACTTATTATATACTTCTTCTTTTAAGGCTGCCACATAAGGAAGGTTTCTTCCTATTTCAGCATAGTCTAAGCCATAGCCTATAACAAACTCATCAGGTATTTCAAACCCTAAATAATCCACTGGCACATCTACTTTTCTTCTTTCTGGCTTGTCTAAAAGGGTGCAGACTTTAACGGATCTAGCTCCTCTTTTTCTTATATTATCTGTTAAGTATGCTAGAGTATAGCCAGTATCAATAATATCCTCTACAATAATAACATCCTTATTTTCTACGCTGCCATCTAAATCTTTAATTATCCTAACTTCTCCAGTAGAAGTTGCTGACCTTCCATAGCTTGAAACAGCCATGAAATCCATACCAATGGGTATTTTAATATTTCTAACTAAATCAGACATAAATATTACTGCACCTTTTAAAATTCCAACTAATATCAGGTCCTTTCCTCTATAATCTTCTGTTATCCTTGCTCCTAATTCAGCTACTTTTTTTCTAATTTGGTCTTCTTCAACTAGTATTTCTTTTATTAAATGATCCATGGAACTCCTCCTTAATATAATTATTGCAATTTATATGAAATTAATAGAATCCTCCTTGTTTCATCAGTTACCTTATATAATTCGCTAGTTCTATATCCAACTACCCACAGGATATTTTCTTCATCAACTACAAGAGGAATTCTATCCCTTAAATCCCTAGGAACTTTTTCATCGATGAAATAGTCCTTAAGTTTTTTGCTTCCCTTCATTCCAAAGGGTATAAACCTGTCTCCTTCTCTCCTGTTTCTTACTTTCAAATTCCCTTTAACCTTATCAAAATCGAAATATTTAATGTTCTTTGCTTTTTCCATTACAAAATTATCGTCTTTAGTAAGTATCTTAGTCTCAAAATGGTAGCCATTATTTAGACTAAGGGAACCAGGAATATCAATATCATATGTATATGATTCATTTTCCTTTTCTTTTGATTTTTCAATGATAATCTCATGGTAATTAATCCTTAATACTATATTATTGGAAAAATGAAATTCCTTTCCCGTTTTAAAATCCTCTAAAAGATTGACGGCAGCAGATACTTGACCTTCGGTTATCCCCTGTAATGATTTATTTAATTCTAAAATGGCATTCCTAATAATCCTTTGTTGGATACTCCTATCCTCCTCTAAAAATTTGCTTCCATGTAAGATTATACTATTTTTGTCATGGCTTTTCAGCATATTATTGAATTTTCTTTTAGTATATTCTTCTAAGAAATTTAAATCTAGGGAAAAAATCCTAGACATTCGCCATAGGGTATTAATTATATTAGGATTGAAATTTTCTTCAATATAGGGAATAAGCTCCAACCTTACCTTGTTTCTGTCATAAATTGGCTGTAGATTTGTTTTATCCAATACGGTTTCAATTCCCTTTTCTGCTATATATTCTTCAATTTCCTTTCTATCTATACCCAATATTGGCCTAATTATATCACCCGATTTATAGTCCATACCCTTAAGTCCATCAGGTCCAGTACCCCTCATGATTCTCATAAGTAGGGTCTCTGCCTGATCATTCATATTATGTGCTACTGCAATCTTACCCTTGCCTAGGCTCCTTAATATATCTCTAAAAAAACCATACCTTAATTCCCTGCCTGCTTCTTCAGCAGTAATCCCCTTTTCCTTACCATATTCAATCATATTAACATTTATTGTATAATATGGCAGGCCTAATTCCTTAGATATTCTTTCAACAAACAACTGGTCGCTCCTAGCCTCTTCCCCCCTTACTCCATGGTTTACATGGGCAACATGAATCATAAAGGGTATGGCTTTTCTGGCTTCTAATAAACAATAGAGCAAGGCCATGGAATCAGGCCCGCCAGACACTCCCACAACAACATGATCATTTTCTTCAATTAATTCATACTCTTTAATTGCAGCCAATACCTTTTTTTCCATAAAATCACCTTAACTACATATTCACTTTATATTATAACTTAATATTGGACAAATTTTTAGGTTAATTTAACAATATTTACCCATAAAATAAGGTCGACTATAAATCGACCTAAAATTAAAGGTTTTTCCATACCTTGGTAACTAAGACCGTCATATCGTCCCTATTATTTGCAGCAACACTCCTTGATCTATTGAGTATTTCATTAGCAATTATTTCTGGATTAATGCTGTCTATATTCATTATGATATCCTTCATCCAGCTTTCCCTATTTCCCACATCTCGGCAGGAATCTAATACTCCATCGGACATCATAATGATTATATCTCCATCCTCAATATACTCTTCATAAATATTAAAATCTACTTCCTTTAACATGCCTACTGGTAAGGAACTGGAGTTGATGACTTCTACCCTATCCTTCTTCTTAATAAAGGTTGCAGGAGCTCCTGTCTTTATCATTTGAAATTTACCAGTATATAAATCTATTAATCCTAAATCTAAGGTTGTAAAGGCTTCTTCACTTGATTTAGCCCTAAGTACAGAATTTATAGTTTTTAATATTAATTCCTTATCTATATTGGCCTCCATAAGCCTTTCCAATAAGGAAATGGCTATTTTACTTTCCCTATGAGCCTTTGAGCCTATGCCCATTCCATCGCTTATTGCTACAAAATGAATATTTTCCGTCTCTCCAAAGGTATAGCTATCACCTGATACTTTATTATCTAAACTAGATGCCAAAGCCACCTTGGATACAGCACTGTATCTATTATGTCTAATAAGCTTAAACTTAAGCCTCTTGGTATTAGTGTTCTGATTATCCCCCACAACTGGTACTTCTAGGGCTTGAGATACAATCTTATTGATCTTTTCATCTGATTTCACAGGCCTGTTTAAATCTATGAATATGTCTAAGTTCTCCTCTCCCATTTGGGCCACAGTAACTTCACTTATGTCTACCCTATTGTTTTTTAACTCTTTATATATGCTTAGTTCCAGTTCTTCATTGAAACTAGGTTTTTCATAAATATTTAAGACTATATCCTCTATTACTTTACTAAAGCCATCTAATTGCTCTGATAACAACATCCTATTTTCTTTTAATTTGTTTTTCCAACTTTCATTTAGCCTTAGCCTCTCCACTGCCCTATCTACCCTATCTAATATTTCCATAGGCCTAATGCAGAACCTATCTATTTCAGTATAAAGGACTTCATTATTTCCTCCCTTTATTTCTGCTAGGCAGATGGTATTGAAGAACTTTTGATAGGTTCTGTAGTAATTTCTATTCCAACAACTGTCATACTTGGAGCAATTGATACATACGTCATTGGCTATATTATCTACTAAACCATATACTTCTCCCGTTGAGTAATATTCTCCTTCATCCGCTGCCTCTTTGAAAGTAATACTTAGGCTTTCAAACAATTCTGCCATTTTATTTAGTTTTTTAGCTACTAGCTCATCCCTTTTTTGATTATAGTCCCTTTTCAAATAATAATTTGCTGTAAAGATTTCAGATATTTTCTCATTGATATTCTTTGAAGTCATTAGAAAAACAATGGACCCTAGTATTAACTCCTTGTAGGTAAAAAAGCTTGTCCCTAGTCCATTAATATAATAGGAGATTATTCCATTTCCTAAGACAAAGCCTAAAATGGCTCCAATTTTTCCCAGGTCCCTAAATATACCTGATAGTAAGCCTCCCACTGCTAAGATACTAATTATAAAGGGCATCTCTGGATGAGAAATATATGATATCATCCCTAATACTATTCCTGTAATGCCCCCTATAAAAGCCCCCTGATTAAAGGATAACAGGAGTATAATAAGTGTACTAGTTAAACTCTTAGTCTGGATCCCAAAAAAGCTTAATTCCCTCAAACCGGAAAGGACCAAGGCCAAGGTAATAAAGGAACATATAGCCTTTTCATTGCCTATATTGGTCCCCTTGATTTTCTCTATGGGAAGGCTAAAGGAAAATATATAGCTAAAGGTAAATACTATTACTGTTTCAAAGAAAAGCATAAAAACATCATAAATAAATAGGTTTTTCCCCAGTAGCAGACCTATGATTCTGCAAAGTAAAAATATTATGGATGTACCTATGAAGGCCCTTATCAAAGAATAAGATTTTTCTTCCTTTACAAATAGAAATAATATATGGACCAGGATATATGCAAATATATAGCTTATATTCTGAAAACCATTTATACTTATGGTTCCAATTGCTACAGAAAGTAATAGGGGTAGATTCAATCCCTTCAATATTACATAGGCGCTAAAAAAGGCAAATCCAAAAGGGGTTAAATCCTTAAATATACTTGCTCTGGCTAGGACAAAGCCTATGAGGATTGTAATTATAGCCTCCTTTTCCATTTTTGCCCATAAATCAGACCAATTTTTCTTTCCTATTGAGGATTCTACTTTCATCATAATGATCACTCCCATGGCATTATCAATGATTTTGTAATGTTGATAATAGCAAAGAAGTGAAAAATAATTTGTCAAACCATTGAATCTTTACAAAAAAAATTCTGACATAAACCTATGCCATTTCCTATAACCTTAAGTTTTCCTTAAGAAAAGTTAAACTTATTAACTTTAAATTCAAATAAGCTTTTTTCAAAGCCTCTAGCCTTAAGGGAAATATTTTCAATTAGATGTAGAATTTTGGTAAATCTATATGAAAAAGAGAATAAAAAAAACCGGCCTTACCGGTTTTAATAATCGAAGCTATTGTGTCTTTTCTGCCTATAATTGCCCCGTCTATTATCTCTAAGCTTAAGCTGATCATGTTTTTCACTGCTATCCTTTAAAAACTTGTTTAATTTGTCTTCAAAGGACATGTACTTTTGTTTTTCATCTATCTTGTTCCATTCAATTTCGATAGGTTGTGCATTTTTTGTCATTGCTTGCCTTATGGAAAGGCTAATCTTTCCATCTGGTGAAATTGATAGAATCTTGACCTTAACTTTTTGGTTCTTTTTTAAACAGTCAGAAACCTTCTCAACATAGTCTTGAGATATTTCTGAAATGTGAACAAGTCCGCTTTTTCCTTCTGGTAGTTGGATAAAAGCACCAAAGCTGGTTATCCCTGTAACGGTGCCATCAACCACTTCTCCTACAGATAATGGCATAAACTAATAATTCCTCCTTAAAAATTTGTTTTCTTAATTCAGTATATATTAGAAATCATCCTTTGTCAATCAAATCTATTTTTTTCTAAACCCAAAAAATGGCTTCTTAATCCTATTTTTATCTATGTAAATTATTTCCCTAGGTTTTACCATTCCCAATTCTTCCCTGGCCACCTTTTCAACGAATTGCAATGAATGGCTATTTTCTATTTCCTCATTTAAGGCATCAATCTCGGCCTTTAATGTTTCAATTTCTAATTGTATTTTTTCCTTCTTGCTATTCAATTCATTCATTAGTTTCCTTTGATTAAGTAGTATAAAGCCTACATATAGGATCAATAGAATAATAAGGGTTCTTCCTAGCCTTAGTTTCTTTTTCCTTCTTCTTTTGGTCATAAAATCACCACCTAAGTTTATTATTCTACATTAATTCAAAAACTCCTTTATTTTTTTGAAGAAATTATGCTTTTATGTTTTTTTATTTGTCTAAATATCTCCACTATAATTCTTTTTACTTTTTTAAACAGGGGGCTAGTCTTTTTAAGTACCCTAAAGGGATAAAAGACAATGGATAATAGTTTGGCAAAAAAACCTTTTAAAATCCTTCCAATCCTAAGACAAATAGGATAGATGAACCTGCTAAATATCTTATTATAAACTAATATACCCAAAAAAAATCCTAAAATAGTATATCCTCTAATTTCGCCCCAATTGTTTTTTATTAAGATAATAAAAAATATGGAGGCTGTCAATGTCCAAAATAACAGGTCCCCTAAGGAGGTCATGAATTTCCTAGGCTTTGAAAAATATCGAATGGTCTTATATACATCATATATGAAGCCTGCCACTAATCCTCCATATATTGTAGATAAAAAAATATGAAACTCCAACAATAATGTAGTATCCATGGTATACTCCCTTGCTACTTAAATAATTTCCCCATTATGTTTTTGGGAGTCTCTTTATTGGAATAATTTATTCCATTTATCTTTCCCTGTATTTTCACATTTCCATCATCTAAATTTAATTTTGAAATGTTTAAGTTTTCACCTTTTATAATCATTCCGCCTTTTATTGTATTTAATATTATAGTATTTTCATTAAAGCTTTCAACCTGCTCAACTCCCGTGACAGTCATGTTTTCCCTATCTTCTACCATAATGTTTTGATTTCTATATCTAACCCTGTTTTCAGTCATAGTTATCCCCCCTTACCTAATAATATTTATGTAAAAAAAAAGACTTTTATTACAAAGTCTTTAATCAAGTATCCTATATAATTCCTTTGAATCTTCTTTCTTTACATTGTCCGATACATCTAGGACTTCAAACTTCAAAGGCTTGCTGAATTTAATCTCTACTATATCTCCAACTTTAACTTCATCTCCAGCTTTGCTTTGCTTTCCATTGATAAAAACTTTTCCCTGATCACAAGCTTCTTTAGCCACAGTTCTTCTTTTGATAATCCTAGAGTTTTTCAAAAATTTATCTATTCTCATTAATTCCTCCTATTAAAAAACCAGGTCTAAGACCTGATTTTTATTTATTTACTATTTCCTTTAGTGATTTACCTGCTTTAAATACTGGAGCCTTTGAAGCTGGTATGTGGATAACTTCTTCTGGATTTCTTGGATTTCTACCTTCTCTAGCTTTTCTTTCTCTTACTTCAAAAGTACCAAAGCCAACTAATTGTACTTTTTCTCCTTTTTCCAATGTTTCTTCTACTGATTTAATGAATGCATTTAATGCAGCTTCTGCATCTTTTTTAGTTAAGTTAGCTTTCTCTGCCATACTAGCTACTAATTCAGCTTTGTTCATAATTGATTCCTCCTCATTGTTTATATTATTAATTATTAAAATTAATAAATCTTTAGTTAATAAAACCCACTTTATCTAGTGAATTTTATTTAACTTTGACTCATTCCATAGTTTATCCAATTCCTCTAAGGTCATGTCCTCTAGGCTTTTACCAGAGCCTTCTAGGCTTTTTTCCATAAATTCAAATCTGTTAATGAATTTGTTAATTGTCCTATTTAAAGCTACTTCAGGATTTATTTTCAAAAATCTTGATAGATTAACTATGGCAAATAGCAAATCTCCGATTTCATCTTCAATTTTTTCATGGCCAAACTCAAATTTTTCTATAGCCTCTACTACTTCTTCATATTCCTCTTTTATCTTATCTAAAGGTCCTTTCATATCTTCCCAATCAAATCCAATTTCTGCTGCTTTTTCTTGGATTTTAAAACTTACCATTAAGGCGGGAAGTCTAGGTATATCCTTTAGTTTATCAGTAAATTTAGTAATATTCCTTTTTGAGTATTTTAGCATATTCCAATTATATACTACTTTTGCAGAATTTTCCACATCTTTTTTTGAAAAAACATGAGGATGTCGGTAAATTAATTTTTTGCCTAAGGTTGACATTACATCATATATATTAAAATCTCCTTCTTCCTCAGCAATTTGGCTGTGGAAAATCACTTGAAGTAGGACATCACCCAATTCTTCTATAAGTCCATCTACATCATCATTATCAATTGCATCAACAACCTCATAGGCTTCTTCAATAACAGATTGACGTATGGACTTATGATCCTGCTCTTTATCCCAAGGACATCCATTTTCAGACCTTAGTAATTTCATTATACATAATAAATCGCTAAAATCAAATACTTTCTTGTTTATTTTATCCACTTTTGGGACATATATACTAGTCAAAGCAGTGGTTTTATTATCTCTATCCAATTCATATACAGGAATCAGGTGTATTTCTTCCTCATCTTTGACTCCTGCACTATGGATTAAGTATACTTCATGCTCATCACCATATATTTCTGATAAGACCAGCTTGACCTCAGATAGGATCCTCTCATTATATACTTGAGTAATTAATAAATCAGAATTAACATCTACTACTAGGCTACTAAAGTCTGCCCCATCAACTAGTTTTAATCCATTTATAGGATCTCTACGGACTAATTCTATTATAGGCTCTATAAAGCTCATGCCAGATATTATTTCTAAGTCTACATCCTTCTCCATTAATAACTCTACAGTTTTTTCAGCAACCAAAGGGTTGCCAGGAACATAATAGTTAATATCCTTATCCTCTGATTCATTAATCAGGTCTTCTACTATTTTTTCATACACCTTTGCAAAATCTTCTTCACTTTCATATAGGTAATCGTAGGATTTATAGGGAATATTCCTATCTTTAAAATATTTAACAGTAGGATGTTTTTCTGTTCGTAAAAAATTTTTATCCCCTGAATTTATCCTTTTAATTGCACCTAAGGTTAATGCATCAATACTTCCCGGTCCTAAACCTATTATATAGATTTTTCCCATAATACTACTCCTTATCTAAGTTACTTAAATAATTTAAATCTCTCCAGTTTCTTACCTATTTTATTACCCTTTGGTAATAGGCTTAAATCCTCATTTGTTATAGCTCCTGTTAGGATTAATAAAACTCCATAAACAATGACTCCTATCAATACGGATACAATAGTAGCCAATTTCCCACCTAAGAAGTTCATTAGGAAGCTATAGCTTAAGAAAACTATTATAGCCATTCCCAAGGCTGAAATAAATGGTTTTATAAATACATCCTTTATGCTTAATTTAATATTTGCATGCTTCCTTACGCTTATTAAATCCAAGATGGCTGCAGTAGCGTAAGCAACTACAGTAGATATGGCTGCACCATTGATGTTTATCTTTGGTATAACAGTTAATGTATAGGATAGTATTATCTTAAATACTGCTCCAAAAAGCAAGTTTATTGCAGGTATAATTGGCTTTCCTAAACCCTGTAGTATGGATGATAGAGCTTGAACTAATGTTAAGAATATGACTCCAAAGGACAAAACAGAAAGTAAATTGCCTGTATTTATTATGGTTGCCATATCGTTTTTATAATATAATAAGGCAATTATTGGAGTTGCTAAAACATATAAGCCAAAGGCACAGGGCAATCCTATTAACAAGGTAATCCTAATCCCTGAGGAGGTAATACTTTGGATTTCCCTTCTATCTCCCCTGGCATTGGCGTTGGAAATTGCAGGAACTAAGCTCATTGATATAGCCACTGAAAGGACCTGAGGTAAATTGATTAAGGTAGATGCCATCCCCTTTAAATTTCCATATAGGGCATTGGCCTCCATTTCTGTATATCCAATTAGCTGAAGTCGATTTAATACTATTGCCACGTCTATGGAATCCATAATGGGTACAATAGCTGAACCAAAAGTAATTGGTATGGAAATGGTCAGTAAATCCTTAATAATATCTCTCACTTCATATTCTTCTACAAGCTTAGTTTCATGTAATTCCTTCTTAATATCCTGTCTTTTTTTGATGAATATTAGTCCAATAACTAGTAAACCTGCCATAGCCCCTGCAGAACCGCCAAAGGAAGCTCCTCCAGCCGCTATGGGGATACCCCTATTTAATAACAAATATGTAAGGGCTAGACCTACTACAACCCTAGCAAATTGTTCTGCAATTTGAGATAAGGCAGTTGGCACCATAAACTGATGGCCCTGATAAAAGCCTCTAAAGGCTGACATTATGGGAACTAAAAACAAGGCAGGTACCAAGGCTATTAATGAATAATAGGCGTTGCTGTTTCCCAGTCTCTCTACAATGCCTTTTGCATTAAAAAATACAAATAGGGATGTCAGTACCCCACCTATAAACAAGCCTGTTAAGGCCACTTTAAATACTTTATAAGCATTCTTATAATCGCCAATGGCCCTCCTTTCAGCCACCAGCTTAGCTATGGCTATGGGAAAGCCTGCAGTAGAAATAGTGAGTAGGAGAGTGTACAAAGGATAGGCAGTTTGGTAGTAGCCCATCCCCTCTGATTTTATTATATTAGATAAAGGAAGTCTATATACTGCACCTAAGATTTTAACTATTATACCAGCGATACCTAGTATTGCAGCTCCCTTTAGATAATTCTGACTCTTAGACATAAGTAAGTCCCCCTAAAATATAATCTTTAATATTATATCACTTTGTATTGAAAAATAACACTATTAAAAGCTAAACCTACCCTCTAGGGGTAGGCAATATTAATTTTCCATTTGTTTAGATAAAAAGCCTGCAGCTGTTTCTGCCAGTTTCATCTCCAATTTACCCATAACTGTATCCGGTTCTTTAGATACAAGTATAACGGAACCTATAGGATCCCCTTGCATGACTATGGGAGCAATTACCTGAGCAGTATATTTTTCTAAATTTCCATCTTCATAAGTTATTTTTATGGGTTTATTGTTATCGTCTGTTAAGTATCCAGTCCTATTCTCTATTAGTTTTTCCAATTCGGGACTAATCCTCTTATCTAAGTACTCCTTTTTTGATCCTCCTGCTATGGCAATGATAAAATCCCTATCTGATATCATAGTTGTATAGCTAGTACTTTCATATAGAGAATCACAATATTCCTGAGCAAATTCATTTAACTCTCCAATAGGAGAATATTTCTTAAGGATTATTTGTCCTTCTCTATCAGTAAATATCTCTAAAGGATCCCCTTCTCTGATTCTAAGGGTCCTTCTAATTTCCTTCGGAATTACAACTCTACCAAGCTCATCTATCCTTCTAACAATTCCTGTAGCTTTCATAATTAACCTCCTAGCTCAAAATTTAGTAGTAAAATTATTATTCAACTAAGAGGGAAATTTTATACATCTTAACAAGAATAGGTTAATGTAAATACATTAAGTGGAAAAGTGGTAATTCACTCTTTAAAGAAATATCTTTACCTTTGCCTTTTCTCTAATCTCCTGTAGATTGTCATAATATTTTTGCTCCTTTAAGAAGCTTATGATATCATCCTTTAATGATTCAAAGGTATCCTTCTTATCTTCTACACGAATGATATGATATCCCACTTCAGTTTTCACTAAGTCACTAGTCTCTCCTGGATTTAAAGCAAAGGCCGCTTCTTCAAACTCTGCAATCATACTTCCCTTGCCAAAATAACCTAAATCTCCACCTAAGACACTTGAAGCCTTATCGGCAGATAATTCTTCAGCCAATTTAGCAAAATCTTCACCTTGATTTAATCTTTCCAGGATTCCCTTACCTTCTTCTTCTGTTTTAACCAAAATATGGCTAGCCCTAATAACTACTAAATCATCTTTATTTTCTTCAAAGAACTCTCGGGCTTCTTCTTCAGTAACACTTGCATTTTGTATAAAATAGTCTTTATGTTTATTGATTAATATGTCCTTTTTTATATTTTCTTCTAAAAATTCCCTTGTTAATAAGCTATCTTCTAAGGATTTGTTGAATTCTTCTTCTCCGCCCATCATTTCAATATAATGACTCATAACCATATTAATTTCATCATCAGTAACCTCTATATTGGCCTTGCTTGCTTCATTGGCTATTAGCCTTTCCATTATTAGCATTTCCAAGATGTCTTCTTTCAACTCTTCTTCTCTAGTTTTTCCAGTTTCTTCGTTTACTTGGTCTAAAACACCTTCACCTAATTGCTGCTCGCTAATACTTTTAAAGATTTCAAATCTCGTATTAAATTCTTCCTCTGTAATACCTTCTCCATCTACTTTAGCAATTAAGCCTTCCTCCTTATTGCTGCATCCAATAATACTAATAGCAAGTATTAAGATTAAACAAATGCCAAAAATTTTCTTTTGCTTGAAATTTAACAATTATAACATCCTTTCTTTATCTATTTAGTCGTATCTATTATATATTATTTTTATCATGATTAAAACCATTAATTTTTTCTAATAAGGATTTTAATTCACCTAAGATATCTTCCTTCCACCTAAGTTTAAAGGCAGGTTTCTTTGATAAATCAAAGACTAACTTTCTATCATATTCATGGGATAGGTACTTCAAAAGTTCTAAGGATATATCTTCTAAGGATTTAAATTCTAGGATAATCTCCTTATCCCTTTGATAAATATCCTTTATATCGTTTTTGCTGCCTAAGTACCTAATATAGGAAATATCCATTAGGTTATTAACTTCCTGAGGAATATCTCCAAACCTATCGATTAATTCATCTATTAGCTCCCTATACTCATCTAAGCTGGATATAGATGCTATCTTTTTATAGATTTCAATTTTCTGCTCCTCATCTTCTATATATTTATCACTAATGTAGCCATCTACTTTAATATCGATTGTAGTATCGATTTGTTCTTCCACTTTTTCTCCTTTTAATTTCTTTATGGCTTCCTGCAAATACTTAACATATAGGTCATATCCTATGGCCTCAATATGGCCATGTTGTTCTGTTCCAAGGAGGTTTCCAGCACCTCGTATTTCTAAGTCTCTCATGGCAATTTTAAAGCCGGAACCAAATTCTGTAAACTCCTTTATGGCCCTTAGCCTTTTTTCTGCCACTTCTGTTAGTACCTTATTTTTTTCATATACAAAATAACCATAGGCTATCCTATTAGACCTGCCTACCCTGCCTCTAAGCTGATATAATTGAGATAATCCCATTTTATCTGCATCATAGATTATTATAGTATTTACGTTGGCTATATCTAGGCCAGTTTCAATGATGGTAGTACATACCAAAACATCTATCTCCTTTTCTAAAAAGCTAATCATTACCCTTTCCAATTCCCTTTCACTCATTTGACCATGGCCTATGCCAAATCTTGCTTCAGGCACTAGTTTTTTTAGGCTGGCAGTTATTTTGTCTATGGTTTCCACCCTATTATATACAAAATAAACTTGCCCTCCCCTTGCTAACTCCTTTAAGATGGCATCCCTTATCATCTGCTCATTAAACTCCACAACATAGGTTTGTACTGGATACCTTTCTTCTGGAGGGTCTTCTATAATGGACATATCCCTAATACCTGATAAGGACATGTGCAAGGTCCTTGGTATGGGAGTAGCTGTTAAAGTCAGTACATCCACAGTTTCCTTTAATTTCTTCAACTTTTCCTTATGCTTTACACCAAATCTCTGCTCTTCGTCTATGATCAATAAACCTAAGTCTTTAAAGACCACATCCTTAGACAATAATCTATGGGTTCCAACTATAATATCTATAACTCCGCTTTTTAGGTTTTCAATGATTAATTTTTGGTCTGCCTTAGACCTAAACCTACTGAGCATATCTACCCTTACTGGGAAATTTGCAAATCTCTCTCTAATAGTATTAAAATGCTGTTGGGCAAGTATGGTAGTTGGGACCAGGAAAGCTACTTGCTTACTATCCATTACTGCCTTAAAGGCTGCCCTTAAGGCTACTTCAGTCTTCCCATAGCCTACGTCTCCACAGAGGAGCCTATCCATTGGCTTGGGTCTTTCCATATCCCTTTTTATTTCAAGGATACTCCTTAGTTGGCCTTCTGTTTCTTCATAGGGAAAGAGGTCCTCAAACTGCCTTTGCCATTCTCCATCCTTTGAGAATGCAAAACCTTTATAGCTTTCCCTTTTGGCATAGAGTTCTAATAAATCCTGGGCCATATCCTCTACGGCCTTTTTAGCCCTCTCCTTAGTCCTAGCCCATTCAGTGCTGGATAGTTTATTGATTTTTGGCTTGACACTGTCTGCACCGATATATTTTTGAATAAGGTTCATCTGGTCTATGGGGACGTATAATTTGTCTTCCCCCTTATACCTTATGGTTAAGTAATCCTTTTTAACTCCTTGAATATTTAATTGTTCTATGCCCTCATAAATTCCTATACCATGATTTTCGTGTACTACATAATCGTTTATCTTTAAATCGGCAAGACTAATTATCTTGTCAGGGTCCTTTTTCTTTGCCTTTCTGGTTTTTTTCTTACCTACACCAAAGATTTCCTTATCGCTGATTACTATGAACTTTAACTGAGTATATTCAAATCCTCCATGGATGCTGGCAGGAGTAATAAAAACTTGGGAAGATTTTATTTCACAATCCCTATTTATCATTACACTGGCTTCAATATCCATTGATAAGAGGATTTTTCTCAATCTTTCTGCCCTTTCTTCATTGCCAGATAGGATTACAGTTTTATATCCCCTATATCTATAGTGGTTAATATCTTCCTTTAATAGTTCCATTTGATTATGATAGGGTTGCATGCTTTTGCTGGCAAAGTTATAAATGGATTTTGGATTAAGGCTATTGTCACTACTGAGTAAGGCCGTATTGGCAACACATACTTTTTTCTTAATTTCATTTAGGATGTCTTTATAATCGTAGAGAATATTTATATGAGAAGGTAGCAGCTCTCCTACCTCATAAAGGTCTGTAAACTTAATCCTAAAATCTTCTTCTTCATTTTTCGCCCTTTCGTCTACCCTCTTAGGCTCATCAATAAAGACTACAGCATCCTCCTTCAAATATCCAAGGATAGATGTTAGTTTATCACCGGGGATATAGGGTATCATTATGTCCCTATTAGAAATAAATAGGTTTTCAGTTAAATATTCTTTATACTTATTAAACTTATTTTTTATATTCTCCTTCTCCAAAATATCCCTTTTCCCCTTAAATATGACCTTTTTCATGTCTTCCTCTAGTTTTTTTATCATAGTTTCCCTATACTCATCTAGAATAAGGGTTTCCATCACTGGAGTTATCATGGCTCTTTCTAAGTTTTCTATGGATTTTTGACTAAGAATATCAAAGCTTCGTATGGAATCCACTTCTATATCAAAAAATTCTATTCTAAAGGGGTTTGCACTATATGGTGGGAAAAAGTCTAATATGCCACCTCTTATGCTAAATTGGCCCTTAGCTTCCACCATATTTACCTTTTCATACCCTCCCCTTAAGAGGATCTCCTTTAAAAAATCTAATTCTATTTCATCCCCTACACTTATTTTTTTAGAATAGGCTTCAAATATCTTTCTAGACATGAGCTTATCCAATATGGCCTCTACAGAAGCTATAACTATTATGTCTTCTCCTTGAGCTAGTTTTGTAATTACCTCCATCCTTTCATTTATCCTTTCATGGCTATAGGCATCTATGTCGTAGAAAAGGATTTCTTTTTTAGGCAATAACATAACATCTTGGTTTCCTAAGCCCTTTATATCCTCATAAAGTTTCTTACTTCTCATTTCGTTATAGGTAATCACCAGGATTTGCTTTCCAGTATGGTTATTCAATGCATAGAGAAAGTGGCCCATACTTTCATCAATGATACCATAAGTGGCTATGGGGCTAAGATTGTTTTTTATATCTTCAATAAGCCTTTTGTAGGAATCTAGTTTTTTAAGCTGATCGATTAAAAAGTCTGCCATTTCATCACTCCTTGAGGAAATGCCTTAAGCCCAGGTTTAATCCTGGGCCCTATTAGCTCTGGTATTAAATTTGTTCATAGCAATATCTATGCCTTCTTTTATTATGGTTTCTACCGATTCAGCAGCTGAAATTAAGCTTCCTTCAATTACTTCCCTTTCTTCCTTAGAGAATCTACTTAAGACGAAATCTGCTAAATCCATGTTTTCAGGTCTTTTCCCAATTCCAATCTTTACCCTTGGGAAATTATCATCCTCTAAAAGATAGATTATAGATTTTAATCCATTATGGGTTCCTGCACTGCCCTTTCTTTTGATCCGTATAGATGCAAAATCTATGTCGATATCGTCTACTATTACTATGATATTTTCAATGGGAACTTTATAGTATTCATATATATCTTTTACTGTTATTCCACTATTATTCATATAAGTTTGTGGCTTTACCAACATTACCTTTTCATTTCCAATGTAGCCTTCCCCATATACAGCTTTAAACTTTATCTTGTTTATCTTAATATTATTTCTACTTGCTAATATATCTATTGTATCAAATCCCACATTATGCCTAGTATTTTCATAAGCCCTGCCTGGATTTCCTAATCCAACTACTACAAACAATAGACCAACTCCTACTCTTCGAATAATTTACTTACGGATTCATTTTCATGAATCCTCTTAATGGCTTCAGCAAACAATGGGGCCACTGACACAACCTCTATTTTGCCAATTTTTTTCTTCTCAGGCAAAGGTATAGTGTCTGTTATAATGAACTTTTCTAATTCTGAATTATCTATTCTTTCTATGGCAGGACCTGATAATACGCCGTGGGTAGCACAGCCATATACCTTCTTAGCACCAAAGTTTTTCAGTACTGATGCTGCCTTGGTTATGGTGCCCGCAGTATCTATTATGTCATCAATTAATATAACATTTTTTCCTTCGATATCTCCAATAACATTCATTACCTCAGAAACATTGGCCTTTGGCCTACGTTTCTCTATAATGGCAATTGGAAGGTCCAGTAGGTTTGCAAAGCTTCTAGCCCTGGTTACCCCTCCTAAATCAGGAGAAACTACTACAGTATCTTTATCTGCAATACCTTTAAAATATTCAGCTAAAATTGGTACTCCCGATAAGTGGTCAACTGGAATATTGAAATATCCTTGGATCTGGGCAGCGTGTAGGTCCATGCTTATAACCCTATCTGCTCCAGCTACAGTTAATAAATCAGCCACTAGTTTTGCTGTAATTGGCTCCCTTGCCTTAGTCTTTCTATCCTGTCTAGCATACCCATAATATGGCAAAACTGCATTAATCCTGCCTGCAGATGCTCTTTTTACAGCATCAATCAAGATCAATACTTCCATTAGGTTTTCATTAACAGGAGTATTGGTAGACTGTATTATAAATACATCCATTCCCCTAACTGTCTCCCCAATATTTACATTTATCTCCCCATCGCTAAACCTGCTTACATCGCATATCCCTAGGGGTTTTCCTAGTTCTTCACAAATTTTTTCTGCTAGTTTTCTATTTGCATTTCCAGAAAAGATTTTCATTCCACCCATACATAAATTCATTATAATTTCCTCCTAAGTATATTTATTTTTTTAATCCTTTTTTTTCAACCCAACCAGGAATATTTACCTGGGAAGCCCTAGCAATACATAACTCTCCTTCTTTAACTGCCTTTGTAATTGTAGAACCAGCTGCTATATAGGCCCAAGGCTCTACATTTAAAGGTGCCACTAGGTTAGAGTTGCTGCCTATAAATGCATTGTCTCCAACAGTGGTCCTGTACTTTTTCTTTCCATCATAGTTAACAAATACAACTCCACATCCTATATTAACATTATATCCAATGTCTGCATCTCCTATATATGCCAAATGGCTAGCCTTTGAGTTATCCATTATTGTAGAATTTTTTACTTCTACAAAATTGCCAATTTTTACGTTTTTCCCAATGCAGCTATTTGGTCTTAAATGGGCATAAGGCCCTATTTTGGTGTTTTCACCTACGGTACTATCCTCAATAGTGGAAGATTCAATGGAAACTCCTGCTGCAATAATGCTGTTAACTATCCTAGTATCTCCTCTAATAATGCAATCTTCTCCTATTTCAGTACTACCTTCTAAGACTACACCAGGATATATAATGCTGTCCCTTCCTATTTTTACTCCTGCTTCAATATAAGTATTGTCAGGATCTATAATAGTTACACCATTTCCCATATGATATTGGCTGATCCTATCCCTCATTATCTTTTCACAATAGGCCAGTTGTGCTCTAGAGTTTACACCATGAATTTCAGTTGAATCCTCTATTTTATATGCTCCTACATTATAACCTTCATTCTTCAGTATTTCTATAACATCTGTAATATAGTATTCATTCTGTGCATTGTTGTTGTTTATCTTAGATAGGGCCTGTTTCAAAAGCTTTCCATTAAAACAATATATCCCAGAGTTAATTTCTTTAATCTTTTTTATTTCCTCAGAGGCATCCTTTTCTTCTACTATTTTTAATATATTTCCATTTTCTCCCCTTACAATTCTACCATAATCTGTAGGATTATCCAGTTCAGCAGTTAAGACAGTTGCATCTAAATTGTTTTCTTTATGATAATTGAAAAGATTTAAAATCGTACTTTCTCTAATAAGGGGTGTATCTCCATATAAGATAACCACTGTACTATCATCTTCTATATATTCTGTTGCCTGCATTACAGCAAACCCAGTTCCATAGGGGATCCCCTCACCAATAGGTTGGGTCTTAAAAATAATATCTTCATCCTTAAAGTATTCTTTAACTTGATTTCCACTATGGCCTACTATTACTATATTTTTGTCCACCTTAGCTCCTTTACTAGCATCTATTATATATTCTAATAGGGGTTTGCCACAAACCCTATGTAATACCTTTGAAAGCTTCGATTTCATCCGGGTACTTTCGCCAGCTGCTAAGATTATAGAAATATTCATACTTTCACCTCGTCTTAAATTTATCCATCAAATATATTTTAACCTATTTAGATTATAAGTCCACAGGGAAAATAAGTTTTGTGGATTTTTCATACAAAAAGGCAAAAGGGCCCTTTTTCAGGCCCTTTTTAATTAATCGGTGGCTTCTGCTGATAGTACCCTTTCATATTCTTGAAAAATAGCTTCTTGAACCTTTTGTCTAGTCTCTGCATTGATAGGATGAGCTATATCCCTAAACTCACCATCGGCCATCTTTCTACTTGGCATGGCAACGAATAATCCGTTTTGTCCCTCGATGATTTTGATATCATGGACTACGAATTCATCATCAAAAGTAACAGAAACAATTGCTTTCATCTTCCCCTCTTCAGAAATTTTCCTAAGCCTTACATCAGTAATTTTCATTAATTAATTCACCATCCTTTATTTAAGTCCAAATCTATTGAATAACTATATATTCTATATAATTTCAAAAACTCCTTCTTTTTTTTGAAAATTTTTTTATTTTTTCCATTTTTTTCTACAAAGAATCCTTCTTACTTAACATAATACTGAAATTAGTTTTATTTATTTTTCTAATATGGTATAATCTATCAGTGACAAATTAAAATTAATAGAATACAATAATTAATATACAACTTGGTAATAATAATAAGACAAAGGATTTTGGGAGGAAAACTTATGTTTGATTTTTGTTTAAATAATCATAAATATTCTAAGGTTCATTTTATCGGAATAGGTGGAATCTCTATGAGTGCTTTAGCAGAAATATTAATCTCTGAGGGATATAATATTTCTGGTTCAGATACAAAGGATAGTCTAATTATTGAAAGATTGAGGAAACTTGGAGCTAAAATATACATAGGACATGATGAGGAAAATGTACAAGATGTTGATTTGGTAATTTATACCGATGCAATCTCCAAGGATAATGTAGAATTTTTAAAGGCAATCTCCTTAAATATACCGGTTATAGACAGGGCTACCTTTCTGGGAGCTTTGATGAAGAATTACAAGAATTCCATTGCAGTTTCTGGAACCCACGGTAAAACAACAACTACTAGTATGATTTCTACAATATTAAACCACTCAAAATTAAATCCCACCATTCTCCTAGGTGGAGAACTTGATGAAATAGGTGGAAATGTAAAACTTGGATCAAAAGAACTTATCCTTACTGAAGCCTGCGAATATAAAGGAAATATTTTGAAATACTTCCCCACCATGGCAATTATTTTAAATATGGATGAAGATCATTTAGATTACTTTAAAAGTATTGAACATATACAGGATACCTTCGTTCAATATGCTAAAAATCTAAATAAAGATGGATATTTAATTATTAATAGGGATGATGCTGGTGCTGAAAAAGTAGTAAAAAGTACTAAGGCAAAGGTCTATACCTTTGGTATTCACAATGATTGCCATTATAAAGCTGAGGATATAAATTTTACTAAGGAAGGATACCCTACCTATACTTTAAAAATAAAAAATGATAAATCCTATAAAGTGAATCTAAGTGTCATGGGCCTTCACAACGTTTACAATTCATTAGCCAGTATTGCCTCGGCCCATATTTTTGGAATACCCATGGAAGATATTTTGGAAAGGATCAGCCTTTATACAGGAGTCCACAGAAGGTTGGAGCTAAAAGGTTATTATAATGGAGCTAAGGTAATAGACGATTATGCTCACCATCCAACAGAAATTAAGGCTACATTAAGTGCTTTGAGAAATACTACTAATGGAAATATTTATTGTGTATTCCAGCCTCATACCTATACTAGGACTAAGCTATTATTAAATTCCTTTGCTGAATCCTTCGCCTCAGCAGATAAAATAATAATTACAGATATTTATGCTGCTAGGGAAAAGGATAATGGACTTATACATTCAAGGGACTTAGTAAATGCAATATTTGACAAGGGATTTGATGCCATATATCTTGGCAGTTTTAGTGAAGTTGAAGACTACTTAATGAGCCATGTTAAGGAAGATGACATTATATTGACTATGGGAGCAGGTAACGTATATATGATTGGAGACTCCATTGTGGAGCAAAGTGACGACCAAAATAGTAATGAAAAAGCAGCTGTTTAAGCAAAAATAATAGGGCGAATACTCGCCCTATTTTTTAACATTATATATTTCTTCTAACATTTCCCTTATCTCCTCTTTATTGTATATATAATAAGATAATACCTTTTTCCCTATTTTTCTAAACTCTGCTTTGCCAGGCAAAATTCTCATATCAAAATCATCCTTGGTGATTCCTAAGGCCTTTCTACCATAGGAAATGGTTGTCAATAGGTTCATGTCAGTTTTTACATAATTGAAACCCTTTGCAACTGTTGTAAGTAAATTATCTGAAGCCTTATCTATAAAAGATTTTAAAAATTCCTGCTGGGCCTTAATTCTTCCCAAATCTCCATCTGCATATCCCCCCCTATTGTTGTTGCCCTTTCTATATCTTAAAAACTTTAAGGCAGTTTTTCCATCTAAAATTTGATAGCCAGGAGCTATATCTATATTTAAGGGAGGATTATCATATGGGTCATTGTATTTCATATGAAATGGTACATTGACTTCCACTCCACCTAAAGCATCAACAATTTTTTCTACTCCTTCATAATCTATTGTTATAATATGGTGAATAGGTGCATTATTTAAGATATAAGATACAGCTTTTTTTAACCCCAATGCTCCATGTTCTCCATAGATACTGTTGATTTTTCTCTGTTCTGCAGCATCATATCCCTTTCTATGAATATAGGTATCCCTAGGTATATTGATTAATTTTACTTTCTTACTGTCAGGACAAAAGGATGCAAAGATTATGGTGTCGGTCCTAATATCCTCAAGGCCCATTATTAGGAAATTTATCCTATTGCTCTTTTCCATAGCTTCCTCTAGGCTAGAAAAGCTTTCAGGTTCCTTTCTTTCATCTTCTAATTTAGCTAAAATGATATCTTTAATATCTTTTTCTTCTTCATCTTCTGCAATGTTATTTTCTAAAACTGAACCCTTTTCCTTTATATAAGAATAGGAACCAATTGAAAAAGACATTATGAAAAACAAAAATGATAAGAGAAATACCTTAATAAAAGTTCTCATGTTATCCACCCTTCAAAATAATCCTCCCATATATTGTAACCAAAGAGAAAAATTTTATAGTGGTGGATGAAAAAAAGCCTCCAGATTATTCTGAAGGCTTTTATATTAATACTCAAAGAATCCCTTTTTAGTCTTTCTACCTAATAGTCCTCCCCTAACCATCTTTCTTAAAAGTGGATGAGGTCTATATTTAGAATCGCCAAATTCTTCATATAATACTTCCATAATTGCTAAACAAACATCTAAACCAATTAAATCTGCTAAGGCTAAGGGCCCTATTGGATGATTAGCACCTAGCTTCATGGCCAAATCTATATCTTCTGCTGAAGCTATGCCTTCTGCTAGTATTCCTACAGCTTCATTTATCATTGGAATAAGAATTCTATTAACTACAAAGCCTGGAGCTTCTTCCACTTCTACTGGCTCTTTTCCAAGTTCCTTAGAAAGCTC
Source organism: Tissierellia bacterium (assembly GCA_012735245.1). Taxonomy (GTDB): domain Bacteria; phylum Bacillota; class Clostridia; order Tissierellales; family Tissierellaceae; genus JAAYFT01. The sequence goes on along the minus strand of JAAYHU010000144.1, from coordinate 5,443 downwards.
GTAAATCTTATTTTTAGTCTCTTCTGAAGTAGCAATTCCTTTTATAATCTCTACTAATTTCATTACAGGCACTGGATTGAAGAAATGCATTCCAATTACCTTATCTGGCCTATTGGTAGCATTGGCAATTTCAGTTATGGACAAGGATGAAGTATTAGTAGCAAGGATAGTATCTTCTTTACAAATTTCATCTAGCTTTGCAAAGAACTCCTTTTTAAGGTCCATATCTTCTGCTATGGCTTCTATGATTAAATCACAATCTTTTAAATCGTCAAAGGATGTAGTTATGGAGATATTGTTCAGGGTCTTATCCATGTCTTCTTTTGTGATTCTTTCCTTCTCAACAAGCCTGTTTAGTCCCTTTTCAATAGGTCTTACACTGGCTCTTGGGTCATTTTCGTCTATAGATCTAACCCACATAGTTACTTCATAATCTTTTTGGGCAAAAATTTGAACTATACCACTTGCCATAGTTCCTCTGCCTAATACACCAATTTTTTTCATAATTGCACCTCCAGCTTATTTTAATTTATAATCAGGTTGGCGTTTTTCTAAAAATGCCAACATGCCTTCTTTTTGGTCTTCTGTTGCAAAACATAAGCCAAATAAATCCTTTTCTATGGCCATGCCAGTTTCTATATCAGTTTCAATACCCCTATTGATGGCTGTTTTAGCATACCTAACCGCTAACTGAGACTTTTTAACTATTGTATTTGCCATTTCCATTGCTTCTTCCATCAGCTTATCGGCTGCCACCACCTTATTTACTAGGCCAATCCTAAGGGCTTCATTTGCATCTATGGTAACCCCAGTGAATACCAATTCCTTGGCCTTACCCAGTCCTACTAGTCTAGGTAGTCTTTGAGTGCCAGCAAATCCAGGAGTTATACCAAGGCCTACTTCCGGTTGGCCAAACTTTGCATTTTCAGAAGCTATTCTAATATCGCAGCACATACATAATTCACAGCCTCCACCTAAGGCAAAGCCATTTACTGCAGCTATAACAGGTTTTTCCATTAATTCAATCTTTCTAAATATTCTCATGCCCTTTTCAGCAAAGTCTCTAGCTGCCATGGAATTCATATCCTTCATTTCCTTTATATCTGCTCCTGCTACAAAGGCCCTGCCTTCCCCTGTTAATATGAGCACGTATATTTCATCATCCTTGTTAATCATATCTATGGCCTTATCAAGCTCATCTAAGACAGCAGAATTCAACGCATTAAGAGCCTCTGGTCTATTGATGCTTAAAATACCAATCTTGTTGTCCTTTTTCAACAATAAGTTAGTAAACTCCATACAATACCTCCTTTTCTCTCCCTTAAAGGGGTGTTTGTTAATATTGTATCAATCTTTCCATAAAAATACAATTACTTTAAAGAATATTATAACATTATTTATATCAATAGAGAAGTGCATAAAAAAACTGAACAGGTTGACCTATTCAGTTTATTCAATGACCTCCATCAGAAGTAAGGCAAAATCGTCCTGCTGATCTCCCCAACTGTAATCTGTTATCCTATTCTCTATTTCTTGGAGGATATTCTCTCTATGGGTTCCTATCATTTCTATGACGCTTTCTATACCAAACTCTTTGCCATCCTTATCCTTAGCTTCTGTAATCCCATCAGTATAGAACAAAATCTTATCATTTTTCTTCAATTTAATTTTCTTTTCATTATAGGACATTTCATTGAAAAGAAGGGCTATGGGATATCCCTTTATCTCCAACATCTCCATATTGTCGCCATTGTACTTAATAGGAATACAATTATGTCCTGCATTGGCAAATCTGAATTCATAAGTCTTTGTATTGAATACTCCATAAAATATGGTGAAGTATTTATCTACTTCTAAGTCTAACTTCATAAATCTATTATATAATTCAGCCAAAGCTTCAGCAGGGCTAAGTATATCTTCAATTATGGACCTCATAGTCTGCCTTATAAACATGGTCATCATGGCAGCTGCAACTCCATGACCAGACACGTCTGATATATAAATTCCTATATGGTCTTCATCAATATGGAATACATCAAAGATATCACCGCTTAACATTTCAGAGGGCTTATATATATAATCTATGCGAATATTATCAATTACACCTTTAGTTGGTAAAATTTTTTCCTGTATCCGCTTTGCAAAGACCAGGTCTTTGCTCATCTTTTTGTTCTTTTCTATTAGTTCTAATTCCAATTTCCTCTCTCTAGTAACATCCCTAAAAACTTCCACTGCAGCAAAGATTTTTCCATCGGAATTGGAAACTGGAGAAGATTTTACTGAAAAATACCTGCCATTTATGATTTCTTCTTTTTGTACAATCTCACCAGAACTTATACTTCTATCTGTAATGCAAAAACCACAGGGCGTAGTTTTTCCGTGGGCTTTATAACATTTCATGCCTACAATGTTTTCTCCTAGGGCTTCCTTCATAGTTTTATTGGCATAGATAATAGTTCCATCTACATCTACCACTCGAACCCAGTCAGCCATGCCTTCAAGAGCATGATAGTTTAGCATACCATACTCTTCTATCTTTTTTTGAACTTGCTTCATCTCTTTTTTACTTAGCATGCTTAATCACCTATATAAAAAATAATAAACAAAAATATTGGTTTTAGTCTATTTTATAATATTTAATAGACAATAGCCATATATTTTTTATACTGTAATCAAATTTTAATATTTGGAACCCTCTTTTTACTTGTCTATTTAAACATTTAATATCTTACATTAACTTCCTTTACTTCAGAATATCTTGCAAGGGCATATAAGCAGTCCGATAACCTATTTATATATTTAATAACCAGTGGATTTATCTCCACCTCTTGTGATAAGGTGATAATCCTTCTTTCTGCTCTTCTGCAAATGGTCCTAGCCACATGGAGATAGGCAGATTTTTTACCGGAACCAGGTACAATAAATCCCTTAACTTCCTTTAATTTGCTCATGTAAGTATCTATGATTTTTTCTAAATCTTCAATATCCTTCTCTACTATATGATACTTGACCTTAGCAGGGTCTTCCGTTGCCAAATATGCCCCTACGGTAAAGAGTTTGTTTTGTATATTTTCAATTAAATTATACATTTCCTCATCCTCAACGTAATTTTTTGCAAGGCCCATAAATGAATTAAGCTCATCAATAGTTCCGTAGCTTTCGACCCTTATATGGTCCTTTGGAACCCTTTTATTATCAAAAAGGCTTGTGCTTCCCCTATCCCCAGTTTTAGTATATATTTTCATACTTATCCCCCCTAGATTTTATTTAGTTAATAGTGAATTTAACTCAATAGACAATGAAAATTGCCTAAGGTTTGGGTCCGTAATACTGATAATAGTCCACCTTTATCCTTCCGTTATAGAGCTTCCTCTTTTTATTTGCCTTTTTTCCATAATGTTTTTCAAAATCTTCATCTGAAGTGATAACGTATACTGACCAGGTGTCAAGTTCTCTAAACTTAGCGTCCAAATCTTTATACAGCTTTTCTACTTCCTTTTTTTCACCGATTCTCTCACCATAAGGTGGATTTGTAATGACTACTCCATACTCATTTTTTAATTCTACTTCACGAAAATCCTTATTGAAAAAAACAATATCATCTTCTAGGCCAAAATTAGCTGCATTGTCCCTAGCACGCAGTATGGCTTTTTTATCGATATCACATCCTAAAATATGAAGCTTGCTTTTAGTATCTATGGCTTTTAAGGCTTCTCGCCTTGCCTCAGTCCAATATTCTTTTTTAATCCTGGGCCATTTTTCAGATGCAAAACTCCTATCTATTCCGGGTGCCATGTTTTTCCCAATCATGGCTGCTTCTATAGGTATTGTACCAGAACCGCAAAAGGGGTCAAATAGTACTCTGTCCTTATTCCAATAGCTTAAAAGCACCATGGCGGCAGCTAAGGTCTCTTTTATAGGTGCTTCCCCTTGTCTACTTCTATACCCTCTTTTGTGAAGGCCTTCTCCAGAAGTATCTATAGTTAGAGTTGCCATATCCTTAAGCAAAGCTACCTCAACTGTATATTTAGGGCCAGTCTTTTGAAACCAAGTAACATCATACTTAGTCTTTAACTTTTCCACTATGGCCTTTTCAACTATCCTCTGACAATCAGATATGCTGAATAGTTTAGAATCTTTACTCTTTCCCTCTACTACAAAATTTCCATCTACTGGTATCCATTCTTCCCAGGGCAATGCCTTAGTTTTTTCAAATAGTTCATCAAAGGTTAGGGCCTTAAACTCTCCCATTTTAAGCAAGACCCTGTCAGCAGTCCTAAGCCATATATTTGCCTTGGGAATATCCTTTTCAGTTCCTTTGAAAGTAACCTTACCATTATCTACCTTTAAGTCTGTATACCCTAAGTTTATCAATTCCCTTTTCACCACTGCCTCTAAGCCAAAAGTGGCAGTGGCTATTAATTCTAAATTTGCCATCTTCTCACCTCAAAATCTAGCTAACTCTATTATACTCCATATCCTATATAATTAGTGAGCAAAAATGATTTTTTTTTGATTATTTGGGTATAACACTAATTAAGTAAACAATAAAATATAAATAATTGGAGGGATATACATGAAACATTTAAGCAGTCTATATCAAAGTGGGGATTGGAAAGGTGAAAAGCATGTTCCTGTAATTCATGCTCCTGAAAAAGTTAAGCTTGGTGATTTTGTAGAGGTTGAAGTTATGATTGGAGAGGAAATACCACATCCAAATACTTTTGAACACTATATTTCATGGGTTAAAGTATATTTCCAACCAGAAGGACATAAATTCCCAATAGAAGTTGGAAGCTGCAATTTCACAGCCCATGGTGAGTCAGACCTATTTACCGAACCTAGAGCAACAGTTAAATTTAAACCATCAAAGTCAGGTACAATATATGCTGAATCCTACTGCAATATCCATGGATTATGGGAAAACAGTGTAGAACTTAAGGTAGAAGAATAATACTTACTTAGTAAAGCTCAGAGATTTCTGAGCTTTTCAGTTTTTATATATTTCTATTAACCCTATGTTAAAGCCTTTTCTTAGGCTTGACAAGATTTTTGTCTTATATTAATATAAAATGTATAAATCAGCAGATAACTATGAAGGATTCTAGTAGCTAATCTAAGGTAAAATCGCAGAGAATAGACCGGTGGTGAGAGGTCTGTAACCTAAATTAGCGAATTACAAATCTGGAGTTTACTCGTCACCATGCGTTAAGTGGTTAGAGGCTTTATGCGAATTAAGGTGGTACCACGGGTTTTTCTCGTCCTTTAGATGAGAAAAACCTTTTTTTATAAGGAATGGGAAAAGCACATAATCTCAAAAATACAACTAGGAGGGATAAAATGAGCAATGTATATGATATTTTAGAAGAAAGAGGATATATAGACCAAGTAACTTATGAAGACGAATTGAGAGAGTTGCTTGGCAGCGAACCCGTTACTTTTT
>JAAYHU010000143.1 GCA_012735245.1 Tissierellia bacterium | reverse complement strand
TATACTCTCCTTTCATCACTTTCTTTTTTCTTATTTTTCTAAACTTACATTCAATTTTAACATAATTTATCTTATTAAAGGTTATTAATATGGCTTTATTTCAATTTATAGCTTAATAATCTCATACCATTTAAGATAACTGCTAGGATACTGCCTTCGTGTACTAGCATACCAATTGACATATTCATCCAATCACTAAATATTAAGCTTAACAATAGTATGATGACTACACCTACAGCTATTGCTATATTCTGCTTCATGTTTCTTGCTGTAGCCTTAGCTAAGCCTAAGGCATGGGGTAATCTGCTAAAATCAGAGTTCATCAATACTACATCTGATGTTTCAATGGCCACATCTGTGCCAGCTCCCATGGCGATACCAATATGTGCCAATGCCAATGAGGGACTATCGTTAACACCGTCACCAACAAATCCAACAATTTGGCCTTTTTCAATTAGTTTCTTAATATAGGCTGATTTGTCTTCAGGTAGCATATTGCCATATGCTTCTGTTAGTCCCAGTTCCCTACTAACTAGATTAACTGTTCCCTGATTATCTCCTGAAAGCATAATTATGTTTTTAACTCCTAATTTCCTTAGTTTTTGTAAATCTTCCTTCACTCCTGGCCTTATCTGATCACGTACACCCATTAAGATCTTTAATTCTCTATCAACTGCAGCCAATACCAGGGAGCTTCCATTCTTTTCGAAGCGAGCAATATCTGCCCTTGCCTTTTGGCTTATTTTAACCTTTTCCCTTTCCATTAAGGCCACATTGCCTACAGCCACCCTATGGCCATTAACCTTGGCTACAATACCTTCGCCTTTTACAACCTCTGTATTTTCAACTGGTGAAAATGTGGTCTCACCAATTTCTTCTAAAACTGCCTTTGCCAGTGGATGGTCTGATTCCCTCTCAACACTGGCAAGATAGCCTAAGGCTTCATCAATACTATCACCATAATACTCCTTTTCAGCAACAGATGGATTACCTACAGTCAAGGTGCCTGTTTTATCGAAAACAATAGTATCTACCTTGCTAAAATCACCAATAACCTCACTGCCTTTTAATAGAACTCCATGGCGGGCTCCGTTTCCTATACCAGCAACATTGGATACAGGTACCCCAATGACTAAGGCCCCTGGACATCCTAATACTAAAATAGTAATGGCCAATTCTACATCCCTTGAAAATAACCATACAATAAAGGCAATGACCAAGACCCCAGGTGTATAATGTTTTGAGAATTTATCTATGAACCGTTCTGCTTCAGATTTTGAATCCTGGGCTTCCTCCACCAGCTCTATAATTCTACCAAAGGTTGTATCTTCACCTACTCGATTAGCTACTATTTGAATAGTTCCATTATCTAAGATTGTACCAGCGTAAACCTTAGAGCCTTTTTCCTTTGCTACGGGAATAGATTCTCCAGTAATGCTGGCTTCATTGATACTTCCTTCTCCAGATATAACAGTACCATCAACGGGAACCTTTGCACCGGTTTTTACAAGTAAAATATCCCCTACATCTACTTCATCAACATCTACTTCTTCAAAGTCTCCATTTTCCATTTGTTTCAATGCAGTTTCAGGTGCCATTTCTGTCAATTCCTTAATTGCTGATCGGGTTTTATTCAAGGTTCTTTGCTCTAAATATGCTCCAAACAGGAATAAAAAGGTAACAATGGCAGATTCCTCAAAGTTTCGGATTAGAAAGGCCCCTGTTACAGCTATAGTAACTAAAACATCTATACTAACTACCTTTACTTTTAAAGATTGATATGCTTGAATTGCAATAGGAGTTACACCTAAAATAGAGGCTATTATTAAGGCCCAAGTAAAGATATTTATATTATTCATAGCAAATTTGCTAATAAATCCAAAAACAATTAAAAAACCATTGATTAGGGCAATCTTATTTTTATTTTTTAATATATATCTTTGCATATCTTCACTCCTTTCCAGCTTTTCTTACTTCTTATAAATATCTAGTCATATGTCTTATCTAGTTCAGCCAACATATTATAAACTGCTTCATAAGTTTCACATACATCCTTGGGTACAGTATAGTTATCTGTTATTTCTCTTAATCTTTTAAATTCATCGTCTAGTTCCAGGCCTTCTCTTTTTCCATTCTTAATCTTTTCCTTTATTTCATTAAATATCTTTTCTACATCATAAAATTCTGGATGAGTTTTTCCATGAACCCTAGCCACTATTGGTACAAATTGTTCTAGCTTGTCATAATTCTTTTCTATTATTTCATTAAATTTCTTCATTATATACTCCTCACTTTCTTTATTTTCTGTTTAAACTTATTTTCTATGTACATTATAGCAGGGTCTTCTTTCAAAAAAAATGACCTAGGTCAAATATTTTATTTTTTTATAAAAAAACCCATAGAATTCATCTATGGGTTCCAATAATATTATTCCCTTTATAAATTTCTTTAAGAAAAAACTATTAACTCTAAAAAATATGCAATTAATCCTGCAACTAAGCTAAATGGAAGACTACAAATAGTCTTCTTTATTGTAAAGTCTACTCCAAAAAATCCAATCTCAAAAGGAGCCTTGCTTAAACCCAAAAGGGCCCAACCAGTTATCATAGAAATGATAGTTCCCAAGCCAGCGCCAGAAACCATCAATGAAGCTACTATTGGATAGAAGGCATAGGGCCCCATGGCCAGTAGCATACCCCCAAAAGTCCCTAAAAATATGCCTTTTAACCCTGCCTCCTTCGATAGCCAATTTTGAACAAATTCTTTTGGAATCATAACTTCAATAATACCAGCCAATATGAAGGCACCAAGAATTACTGGCATGGTCTTTATAAATTGTTTCAATCCAATTTTTAATCCCATGTATTGTTTCCCATTAGTCTTTGTATTAATAACTATCAGAACAAGAGCAATTATACTAAGGATTATCGTTGTCTGGGCCATGTTTTTCACCTGCTTTCAAAGAAAAGTCAAAAGCCGTAGTATCTTGAAAAAAACGTAAGGCTATAAGTCCTACTATAATAGGTATTGGAAAAGTTATTAAGTATCTAATAAGGGCAATATCAGGACTGACTAGGCTGGCTTCCAAGGGTATACGAGAAAAATCAAAAACTTGTTTTCCAAATAAGAAAGAGATTAGTATGTAGAATGGTAATTTCTTTTCTTTAAAACTTGAAACAAATGGATAATATATATAAGGTCCACCTGGAAACAGGCCTCCTGCAATGGCACTTACTATTATGGCCTTTATACCTTTAAATTTTTGCAGCCATTTTTCTATAACTTCTGCAGTCAGTAGTACATTTAGTTGGCCTATGATTATAAAAGATGCCAGAAGCATTAAAAATGATCTATAGGCAGTTTTTATTGATATATTAAGCCCATCTAAAATCATATTCCATCCACCAATAAAATATCCTAATACCAATAATATAACTGCTGCAATGTAAATGATGATTATAGATTCTTTCAAATTATACACTCCTTTCTTTCCAGATAATATTAATTAATGAGAAAGCTAGCTAGAGAAATATACTACTTAATTTAATTATAAGTTAGTTTTTTCAATATGATGCAGGAAAGTATTAAATCCTTTACTATATTATACTTCATAAGGGTTTATTTTTAAATAAAAAGCAGATAGTTTTCACATCTACTATCTGCTTTTTATCTTAGCCCTGCAAAAATATTCTTTTAAGTTCTTGAGAGGCTTCTTTTATATTTGGTTGTGAGATAATAGCTGAGACTACTGCTATTCCATCTATATTAATACCATGAAACTTGGGTATTGTGTTCTTGTTTATTCCTCCTATTACTACTATTGGTATAGAAATATGCTTTCTAATTTCTTTAAGTTCATCAATTGATGTTAACTTAGCATCTGTTTTAGTTAAAGTACTAAACATGGCCCCAACTCCAATATAATCTGCTCCATCCTTTTGTGCTTTTATTGCTTCTTCTAAATTAGCTGCAGATACCCCTAGGATTTTATCGCTACCAATCAACTTCCTAGCAATCTTTGCAGGAATATCACTTTGGCCAACATGGACACCGTCAGCATCAACAGCCAAGGCTATGTCTATCCTATCGTTTATAATCAGGGGAACATTGTAATGACTTGTGACTTCTTTTATCTTTACAGCAGTATTATAAAAGTCTAAGGTGGAACAGTCCTTTTCCCTTAATTGTACTACAGTACAACCACCTAAGATAGCCTGCTCTACAGCTGTTTCTAGCCTTTCTGTACTCATTAAGGTCCTATCAGTTACCAGGTATAGGGTATAATCAATATTTGACTTCATCTAATTTCACTCTTTCTAAAAATACATTGCTGTCCATCTTAGATATTGCATCTATGATGCCAACATGAAAACTTCCTGTCCCAACCTTACCTGCTCTTTCAAAGGCTATGTCTCCTGCAATTCCCATGGTAGCAATGCCTACAACTGTAGCTAGAAAATAATCCTCAGTTACACCGCAAAAACTAGCAACAAGGGCAGAAGCCATACACCCAGTCCCGGTAACCTTAGATAGGAATTTGTTGCCATTATAAATTTTTACGACATTAACTCCATCTGTAATAATATCTTCTTTTCCAGTAATGCCTACAATACAGGAATATTTCTTAGCAACTATTTTCCCAACATCTACTGGATTCTTTTTTTCGTCTTCTACAGCTGAATCTACTCCTCGAGTTGAGGCCCTTAAACCAGCTATAAAAGAAATCTCTGATAAATTGCCCCTAAGGACATCTATTTTGACCTGCGACAAAATCTCCTTAACTGCATTGTTTCTCAAAGTGGATGCCCCTGCACCTACTGGATCTAAGACTACAGGCTTCTTTAGCTCATTTGCTTTTTTCCCTGCCTTTATCATTGAGTCAATTGTTCTTTGGTTTAAGGTCCCAATGTTTATAATAAGGGCAGATGATAAAGAAACTATATCTTCTACTTCATTTATATCATCTGCCATGACAGGTGAGCCACCTATGGCTAGGATGGCATTGGCACAGTCGTTTACAGTAACATAATTGGTGATATTGTGAATTAAGGGATTTTTTTCCCTAATTACATCCAATAAGCTGGCATATTTCATTTTTTTACCCTCTTTCTTTGAAAGTATTAAAATATAACGGACACATTTAGATTAACCAATATTTAAACCATTTTTATATAAGTCATAGAAATGATGAGTTGGCCCATGGCCTTTACCGATATCTAAGGAATGTTCAATAGCTGTAGTAATATATTTTTTCGCCCTCTCTACTGCAGCAGGCACACCCATGCCCAAGGCTAAATTGGAAGCAATGGCAGATGAAAAGGTGCAGCCTGTTCCATGAGTATTTTTTGTGTCTATGCGTTTACTTTTATAATAGTGAAAGTCTCTACCATCATATAGAATATCTATTGGATCACCAATGGCATGTCCACCTTTTAAAAGGACGTTCTTAGATCCCATTTCATAAATAATTTTGGCAGCCCTTTCCATATCCTCATAATTGCCTATCTTTATATTAGAGATTTTTTCTGCTTCTGGAATATTTGGTGTTAGTATATCTGCATAAGGTAATATAACTTTGATTAGAGTATTGATAGAATTTGGCTCCATAAGCGGAGAGCCATTTTTCGCATACATAACAGGATCAATTACAATATTCTTTGGCTTATATTCTTCTAATTTCCTAGCCACAGCTTCCATACATAATGCATTTGACAACATACCTATTTTAACAGCATCTACTTCAATATCTTCAAATATTGCGTCAATTTGTTTCTCAATCATATCTGGACTTATATCCTGTATGTCTATAACCCTACTAGTGTTTTCTGCTACCACAGAAACGATAACACTCATTCCATAAACTCCATGAGCAGAAAAAGTTTTTAAATCAGCCTGTATTCCAGCACCACCGCTGCAGTCTGATCCAGCTATTGTTAGTACCTTCTTCAATTTTATACCTCCCCAATTTTAAAGTATATTCCTTGCGGGGAGGCTAAAGCAAAAAAGGATATTTCCATAGAGAAACATCCTTTCATATACAAATATAGTAATTGATTTGCTTCCCTACGATGGTCTTAACCAACAGGTTCAAAGGGTCAGGTTTTACCTTCTCAACTACTAAGTAGTCCCCCCGCAAATTCTTGTATTAAAATTTATTATAAATAATTATAACCTATGACAATACCATCGTCAAGATGACAAAGATCCCTGAATATATAAAAGCTTACAATTTTACGCTGTTTTTCCTCCATATATAGACCTTACCAGCTCCTCAAACTTGCCACTTAAATGTGGCGGACTCCACTCTGGGCTTCTACAGATAAAGATATAATCAAACTTTTCATTAAAAATAGTTCTTATATCTGTAGTGTGTTCAAAGGGCAATTCTCCTTCCAAGGTAAAGATTTGTGAATCCTCCCTTCTAACCCATTTTACTTTCGTATTTGGCCTTTCCTCAATAACCCTTCTAAGCCAATTGCCACAATTGAGATTATCTTCCCCCTGATAATAATGATAATAATCATGATGAAAATCTATGTTAACTATCATCAATTGTAAGTTCCAAGGAAATTTATCTATTATCCTTTTAATATATTTGTGACTGTCAGATATATAAATATTATCTTTATGGATACTTAATAATATCAAGAAGTTCTTTAAAATATAGTAATCCCTTATTACTCCTAGCCTTTTTAGTTTTGGATATTTTAAATATCTTTCTTTCCACATGTAATTGAGCATATCCACAGGTAGCTCATCACTTCCCTTGGGAAAATATATATCCCTTTCTTCTGATGAAGCCTCTATAAAATAGTCAAAATCAATACTTAGTATTCCAATCATAATATCCCCCCCTAAGTTTAAAAACATATTAAGATTGGAAATATTGATTTTGCTTCATAATATATATACCTAAAAACTGATAATAATAAATATTTTTATACTTGGCTTTCATTAGGATCTATTTCTGCTCTAGGCATTACTATAGTTATTCTAGTACCTATATTAACCCTACTTAGTACTTCAAAATGGGCTCCATGTCTTTCAATTATCCATTTAGCAATTGACAAGCCTAAACCTGCACCTCCAGATTTTCTAGCCCTAGATTCGTCTGAACGGTAGAAACGGTCAAAAATCCGGGGAATATTTTCCGGAGCTATTCCAATGCCGTCATCTTGAACCGTAATATAAACTAAGTCATCTCCTGTGCTGACTTTAAGGCTTATTTTCCCCCCTTCAGGAGTAAATTTTATACTATTATCAACAAGTATTCGTATTGCCTGCTTAATAAGCTGTTTGTCAGCATTTATATATGCTGGCCCCCTTAATTCAATTTCAAAATTATGGCTTGGGTCTATCATTTCAGCTTCACGGCCTATTTCATCGACTACATGGCATACATCAAAATCTTCTCTGTGTAATTGAATAGTCTCATTATCACCACGGGCTAAGAAAAGGAGCTTTTCTACTAATTCCTTCATATGCTGTGTCTCGCTCTTAATAGCATCTATTGACTCTTGCATAGTTTTTTCATCTCTTTTTCCCCAACGATCAAGTAAATTAACATAGCCCTGTATTACTGATATGGGGGTTCTCAGTTCATGGGATGCGTCCGAAACAAACCGAACTTGTGATTGGTAGGAATCATTGATTCGATTTAACATATCATTTATGGCAGAGGCAAGTTCCTTTAACTCTTCCTGAGAAGTATCTATGGAAATCCGCTTGTCTAATTTATTTGCATCTATGCTGCTGATTACTCCAGCTAAGTCTTTTATCTTATCATCCCTAGTTTTTATACCTAGGGATGATACCTCTTGATTTAAATTTTTAGCTGTTTCAGCAAGATCATAAATAGGCCTTAGGATTTTTCTTATTTTCC
>JAAYHU010000142.1 GCA_012735245.1 Tissierellia bacterium | reverse complement strand
TTGAACCTGGATATATTTCCTTAGAAGGTCAAAAATATGGATTTATTGGCGGTACCAACGGTTCATTATCTAATAATGAGTCTATAATTTCCGGTGTCATAGATAATCATCCAAACAAAAATGAAATTTTAAATTTTTTCAAAAAAAATAAGGTAAAATTAATATTTTTATCTAAAAAACCTATTTTGGATATTGGTACTATTATTACTCTATATTCCCATTAGAGTTAGTCTTTAAATAGTATATGTCACTATCATAAGCAGATACTAGTAGTGAAGGGAGTGAATACAATGCATGCTATAAAAATAGGTGGAGATACGGACAAGGACGAAGTAAAGACTATAATTGGAAGGTATTTCTCCAATTCAAAAGTAAACATCCAAGAAGATGATTATGATGGAAGGTTTGAATTTTCATTTTCCCTAGGTAAAAAAAAGGATATCGATGATATTTCCTTTTATAATACAATTGCAAATTTAGTTAATGACATTATTTTAGAAATATATTTTAAACGCCTTATAAGAGATAGGGTGTCAAAAATATGCAGTGATTATTCAACTCCAGACAAAGAAGAAATTATTTCCTATACCCATTCAAACTTAATAAATGAAAATTATTTTACCAGAGAGAAAAAGATAGTTCTGGAGGAAATCCTTAATCATTTAATTGAAAATAGGGTTTTATTCATAGACGGTTTTCTAAAATTTAGGCTTAGGAGATTTTTATATATGATAGATATGGCCATTGAAAAAGCCATAAGCCAATTAGAGGTGGAAAAGGAATATCTAGAGTTTCTAAATATGCTTCAATATTTTGTAGATATACAAGAACCTAAGGCGGACTTAGTCAATGTGATTATAAAGGATGGTGATTATTTTTTATTAGATAAGGATAATAATCCCATCGAAAACGGCTTGCTAACATCCATGGAAGGAGATTTTTTGTACGAGGATATAAGTAAGGCAGACCTATTGGTAAGCTCTTTGATTGTATTATCTCCTAAGAAGCTAATAATTCATATAGAAGAAGGAGAAGAAAAAGACTTAGTTGAACTAATATCTCAGGTATTTAAAGATAAGGTGGAATTATGTAGAGGATGTGAGGTCTGCAAATCAAAGTCCAAGATAAAAAAGGGTAAATGAAAAGCCAACATTAGACTTCTCAAAGTGATAAGAAAGCATAAACTTTAAATACAAAACAAAAAATCCTTTTTAAAAAGGATTTTTGTTTTGTTAAAAATATTATTCTCATTGTTAAGAGAGGTTTATTAAGTATTTCATATATTTTATATGGAAGGTAGCACGATTTCAGCTCTTAATCCTTTTCCCAAATGGCTGGATAAGATTAAAAAACCTCTATGTGCCTTTGCAATTCTTGCAACCATAGGTAATCCCAATCCATGTCCATTTTTGCTTTGAAATTTTCTTTTGGAGGAATAGGGTAATTCCAATAAATCTGGAAGCTGATCTTCTGGAATTCCTCTACCATTATCAATTACTATAAAGCTGCAGGTCTTGTTGCTTTTATTAAAGGAAGTTTGCAGTAGTATTCTACATCCATCAGGATTATGGTCAATACTGTTTTGTACTAAGTTAGTAATTGCCCTGGCCAATAGCTTTTCGTCTCCAATTGTTTGAACCCTTTCGTCTAAAACTTCCACTTCCAATGTGAAGCCTTGGTCCAACCCATTATTTAGAAAATCAGTTGCTATTTGTCTAGCTAAGGTAGATAGTCGAATTGGCTTTTTCCTTAGGGGCTGCATTTCATATTCTAACATTGAAACAAGGTTTAAGTCATTTACAAGGGACCCCAATTTCTCTGCTTGCTTCCGTATAATACCTGCTTGTTTTCTTTGTTCAGTTGGAATACTGTCATTTTCCTCCAAGTCACTGGCATAACCCAGGACTATGGAAAGAGGAGTTCGAATATCGTGAGAAATACCTGCAATCCAGTTGGAACGGGCTTCATCTCTGGCTTTTAAACTCTCATTTTTTTGTCTCAGTAAGTCAGAAGCATTATTGACACTATTTGCCAGGGAAGCCAAGATTCCCTTTGGCTCTACAAATACTTCTTTGTCTTGAGCAAGGCCTTGTATTGCCTGGGTTAACGGCCTAATGGATTTAATCAGTTTTGAGCCAATTAGGAGGGAAAGAACTAAGGCTAAGGCAATATTTCCAATGATTAAAGAAAATATCCTTGATGGTAATGAAGAAACCCAGTTTGATGGAAGTATGTGCTGATATTTAGCCAGACTAAATTTTGGGTATCCAACGACTACTAGCCCTTCATCATGTTCCCATACAAAAACGGGATAATCCATTAAATAATTTCTAGAAAACTTGGCTACCTCAGTTAATGCGTATTTTTTAGGAACTTCTTCAGGCAGCATATATTCCCATGTCACCTGGCCTGCATCATCTATTAACATGGCCCATGCCTTACTTGCCTTTAGTAATTGAGATGATGAGTAGTCCAAATGATACTCACCATTGCTTCGATACAAGCCTTCTGCTACGCTTCTAACTACAATGGCAGGAGATTGTTCCTTACTCATACCTTGAAAAACCCATATACCTAGAAGTATAAAGTTGAGAATCAGCAAAAAAATGGAAATAATCATGGTTGCACCTATAAAGCGTTTCAGAATTCTTACTGTACCTTCCATACTATTACTCCTTTACCATGAGCTTGTATCCTAGACCCCTAATAGTTAACAAATACTCCGGATTAGAGGGATTGTCTTCAACCTTCTCCCTAATACGCCTTATGTGAACCATCAGGGTATTTTCATAGCCATAATAATCATCCCCCAGGCTGCTTGACAGAGGGTATCACTGGTTACTATCCTGTTGCGATTCTCATAGAGCTTAAGTAGTAAGGCATATTCTTTCGCTGTTAAAGGCAGTTCTTTATTACCATTTTTAACGATGCCACTTTGGAGGTCAATGGTGCGGTTGCCCAACTGAAATATGGGAGCTTGCTCCTCTACAGCAGGTGAATAAACCCGTCTTAAGATTGCCGTGAGACGGAGTACTAGCTCTCGAGGTAAAAAAGGTTTTACAATGTAATCATCTGCTCCAAGTCCAAGCCCCAAAAGCCGGTCCTCGTCTTCGCCTCTTGCTGATAGGAAAAGAACGGGTATATTTGATTTTTGACGGAAAGTTTGTAGTAGAGAAAAACCGTCTCCATCAGGCAGCATAATATCTAGGATAGCAATATGGGGTTTTATAGAATTAAAAATCTCTAAGGCTTCTTTACAGGAAGCTCCATGGTAGATTCGGGTAAAGCCTTCCTTTCGTAAAAAGCCATCAACCATATTCCTTATTTCATCTTCATCATCTACAATTAGGATTTTTTTATTTCTTACATCATCCATATAGAAATCACCCACAATAATTAT
>JAAYHU010000018.1 GCA_012735245.1 Tissierellia bacterium | reverse complement strand
TTATCATCATACCTTGCAAGTAAAAATGAGATAAACAATATCATAATAAAAATGAAAATGAAAAATGTAGACTTGGCATATAAGGTATTACCCCTTGTTTTAACATTATAGCTTAGGAGCCACCAAATTAATGGCATCAATATATTTGCTATGCTTAGAACTTTAACATCCTTTAGTATAAGATGTTTCAAATCTATCCCTCCTAAGGTAAATCCTTATTTTTATATATGGTAATTGATACTATAATGGATAGGACAAATATAAGAATTACTATTAAAGCTACTGAAAATCTATTGGAGCTGTTTAATAGCATTCTACTAGTTCTCTCAAAGTCATGCATAAGATAAAAGTTGTTTATAAATACTAACAAACCAGTACCTATGCTATTGGCAAGCCTATCAGATATTCCAAATGATATAGGCAAAATAATAGATTGATGTATTATTACTAGTGGTAGGGTTATTTTTATAATTGAAATATTTAAATTGGCAGTAATACTATATCCTAAAAACTCAGCCACCTTGAAGAGAATGCTAACATATATAACCCCTATTAAATAACAGAGAAAAACCAACATGTATTTGCTTAATACAATTTCCCTTTTCCTTATGGGCAAGGATTGGATTAATACTTCAGGCTTTAATTTGTCTACATAATAAAAGGATAAAGAAAGCAAGAAAAATGACATGCCATATATAATAATGACAATAATTTTTTCATTTACCTGAAAATCCATAAAGAACAAAAGCAATGGAGCAAACAGTAGTGTAGATATTAAATAAAATTTATTAGATAAAGCCAATAATAAATCCTTTCTAATTAGTTTAAACATATCTCTACCCCCTGATAGTGTAAAACATAATATCCTCTAAGCTTGCCCTTTCTACGATAATTTGGTCTCCCAATATTTTTTGAAACTTTTCTGGATTGTCTGTTAGACCTTCAAAACCTACCTTTGTAGTCCTTAAACCTATGAATTCTTGCCTAATATGCCAATCTAGTAGATCATTTCCACCCTTCACTACCCTGTAAGAGTCAAAGACTTCATCTATGGATTTTGAAAATACTATCTTTCCTTTATCTATAAAAGTAATATAGTCTGCAATTTTTTCCAAATCAGTAGTTATATGGGTAGAGAAGAATATGGATTTCTTTTCATCCTGGATTATATTGTATAGAATATCTAGTATCTCCCTTCTAAAAACTGGATCAAGACCTGATGTAGGTTCATCCATTATGATTAAATCTGCATTATGGGACAAGGCCAGTGCAAGGGAAAACTTGGTCTTCATACCTTTTGATAATTCTTTAATTTTCTTATCCAAGTCTAAGCCAAAATCTCCAATATATTTAGTAAACTGTTTATCGTCCCATTCTGTGTAAAAGGGTGCAATTATATTTTTCATCTGCCTAAGGGTTAAATTTTCATAATAATAAGGTTCTTCATAAACGAAACCTATTCTTTGCTTTATTTCTTTTTCGTATTTTACATTATCCATCCCAAATACTTTAATTTCTCCAGAGTCCTTTTTAAGTAAATTCATTATAAGTTTAATAGTTGTACTCTTGCCTGCACCATTGGGACCAATAAAGCCCATAATGTATCCAGGTTCCAGTTTAAAGGATATATTGTCCAAGCTAAACTTTTCAAATTTTTTAGTAAGGTTTCTTACTTCCAACATATTACCCCTCCTCAAATAAAATCTTCAGCATTTCCTCTACTTCCTTATATGTGAGTCCCAATAGCCTAGCTTCATCTACTATTTCTGCTAGCTTTTCTTCTATTATTCTTAATTTTTTTTCCCTCATTAGCTCTTTATTTTGCATAGCCACAAAGGAGCCCTTGCCCTGGACAGTTTCTATAAAACCTTCTTTCTCCAGCTCTTCATAGGCCCTTTTAGTTGTAATTACCGATACCCGAAGGTCCTTTGCTAAGCCCCTGATAGACGGTAATAATTCACCTGCTTGTAATTCTCCCTTTATAATCATTGCCTTTATTTGACTAGATATCTGCTCGTATATGGGCTCATTGGAAAAATTAGATATTATGATTTTCATAACTACCCTCCTTGGGTAAACTGTTTATTCTGTTCATACTGTATATATCTTATATATACAGTATATGTTTGTTTTGTATATATGTCAATAATTTCTAGTAAATTTTTTATATTAATTTTGTTGACCTAGGATTTAAACTCATATATTATATAGGTATTGTAAACTATATTATATTTTTTAGTTGACAATGGAGGTAAAGATGAAACTTACTATTAGAGAAATGACCCTTGTGGCTATGTTTGCAGCTTTGACCTCTATAGGTGCCTTTATTAGCATTCCTATAGGAGAAGTGCCTATTACATTGCAAACCTTATTTGTCCTCTTGTCTGGCCTTATTTTGGGACCAAAATTAGGGGCCTTGTCTCAATTGATCTACTTGATTTTGGGAC
>JAAYHU010000141.1 GCA_012735245.1 Tissierellia bacterium | reverse complement strand
GCGATAGCGAGTTCATTTACCCTTGACTGGACCAAATAAATAATCTTATAATTGCAAACAAATTCATGGGGATTTATATAAATTGTTCGGTAAAAATATGTCCAAAAAAGTGTTGACATATCAAAGTGTTGACATATCAAGTTAAGGAGATTTATAATTCTTATAAAGATATTATTGATGATATCTATGGAGATTATGAAAGCTATTATTACAGAATAATAGATTGCATTAAATACGATAAAGGAATAAAGCCTGTTTCATCTTATATTGAGGAAATGCCTGTTGAATTAATACCTTTTAGATTAGAGCCTACCTATGATTTGCAAGAGCTCTACAAGGAAGTAGTAGATGAAATGTTTGGAGGTCACTATGAAGGAATTCAGTCTATAGAGTGGACAGATAAGCCATATAAGAGCTTCTATGGCAAGTATTATGTAGGCGGAAGAATACGCATTAATTGTATATTAAATTCTCCTGATGTGCCCAGGGAAACTGTTAAATTTGTAATTTATCATGAGTTGCTACACAGGGATTATTGGTATCATGACAAGGAGTTTTACAAGCGAGAGCATATGTATCCCGATTATACTGAACACAATAGATTTCTAGACCATGGAATTTATCAATATAAATTTGAATGGTAGGAGGAGAAAAATATGAGAGTACTATTTTGTAATATAGCTTGGATGAAATACTATAACGGTATAACCGAAGAAGATAAACCCATTAATGGTGGTGCTTGTATTAAAGAGAATGAAAATGGCGGTGAAGTTTATAATTTTAGGGATTACAATGGATATTGCTATGGCTTTGTCTTTGTGAAGTTAAATGGGGATATGGCTTTAGAAAAGCACTATGAGGGAGTTACTAGCAATCAACCTTATGTTGAAGATGTGCTTGTTATCTGGGTTGCTACAAATAAGGACAATGAAACAAGAATTGTGGGTTGGTATAAGAATGCTACAGTATATAGGAAAGAGCAGTATGAAATAGCTTTTACAAACCCAAGCCATGACTTGTTTTATAGAATTAAAGCAAAAGCTAAGGACTGTTACTTACTTCCAGAAGAAGAAAGAACTTTTCCCATACCGAGGGCATCCATTTCTGGTACTGGTATGGGAATGGGCAGATCTAATGTATGGTACGCAGAGTCTCAGTTTGCTCAGAGTGTATTAATACCAAAGGTGATCAATTATATAGAAAACTATAAAGGTAAATATGCCAATATTGTCTATAGTGATGATGTGCTGAATCAAGTTATAAAGTATTTTAATACAGCAAGATTGATAGAAGAAAATCCTGATGTATTATTTAATGTTGCAGATGGATTATTCTGGTTGAACTGCTTTGATAAGGCTAAACCATTATTCGAAAGGGTAATTGAATTAGAGGGGGAAAAATTAGATACATTGGATAGGTTAATGAGAATTCATGACTATACAAGAGATAGAGAGAAAACCATTTATTACTGCAATAAAATGATACAACTATTTGGAGAGTCTAAAGAATATATACAGGACAAAATAAATCACTACTGGTTAATGTTTGACATATATATTTATCAAAAAGATAAGAAGAAAGCTGAAGAAATTATTGATATTATTTCAAGCTTTCCTGATGAGGTAAGAGATGAGAATTTAATTGAAAGGTTACAGAATACATATAATAAAACATTCAAAATTAAAAAGCATAAACGCCAATTTGCATAACAAAACCTCATATC
>JAAYHU010000140.1 GCA_012735245.1 Tissierellia bacterium | reverse complement strand
TTATCAGAGATGGTCTTAGTTTCCGATTATGATATGGATGAAGTAGAAGAGCTGATAATGGAGGCAGTAACTAATAAAGAATAAATTTGCCTAAGAAACATCCAATAATTTATGTTTATATTTTTTAAAATTGGCAATAACTATAATAACAGGAGGTGAATTAATGGTTGATAAAATACTTAAAGCAGTCATTGGAATATTTGGAATAATACTTGGCTTCAGCCTATTGTCATTATTTGTTAATTTGGGAATTATAAATTTATTTAGAGATGGATGGATTAATTTAGCTATATACTTAGGAGTTTCTATTTTATTTGGTATTGTATTCTTTTCTTTAGCACCTAAAATAATTGAAAAAGGCAGGAAGTTAGTTAGATTAATTGAAAAGGAGTTAGAGAGGTTTTCAGCTTATGATATTGCCATATCTTCCATTGGCTTGATTGTTGGATTGTTAATTGCTTTTTTATTATCTCAACCAATTATCAGCTTAGGAATTCCTTATGTAGGTGTTGTATCCTCGATTATCCTTTATAGTTTTTTTGGCTATTTAGGTATTACAATCCCACATAGAAAGAAGGAAGATATTCAGAGCAATTTAGGGAATATTAGAAGGAGTTCCAAGGATAAAATAAAATCTTCAAGTAAGGCTTATCCAAAGGTATTAGATACCTCTGTTATTATTGATGGTAGGATAGCCGATATTTGTAAAACTGGATTTATTGAAGGCCCCCTAATCATTCCTCAATTTGTATTGGAAGAATTACAGCATATTGCAGATTCTTCTGATTCCTTAAAGAGAAACAGAGGCAGGAGAGGCTTAGATATTTTAAACAAAATCCAAAAGGAATTAGATATAGAAGTAATCATCTATGATAGAAAAATTGATGATGTAGAAGAAGTGGACTCAAAATTACTTAAGTTAACCCAAATACTTAAAGGGAAAATTATTACTAATGATTATAACCTTAATAAGGTGGCGGAAGTGCAAGGCATAGAAGTTTTAAATATCAATGAATTGGCAAATGCAGTAAAACCAATAGTACTTCCTGGAGAAGAGATGGTAGTAACAGTTATAAAAGACGGTAAAGAGCTTAATCAAGGTCTTGCTTACTTAGATGATGGAACCATGATTGTAGTTGAAGGTGGAAGAAAATATATTGGGGAGACTATCGACGTCATAGTAACTTCAGTGCTGCAAACTTCTGCAGGTAGAATGATATTTGCCAAGCCAAAATCAATGGTTGATAAAGCAGTTTAGACCCGAAAGGGTCTTTTTCTATAGCTTTTTTTGAAAACCATGTTTACTATTGGACTACTTATGCTATAATACTTAAGAGGTGAAAATAATGTATAAAAATTACTATGTATCTGTAATAATTGCAGCAGCAGGTATGAGCAATAGAATGGGTAGCAAAATAAACAAACAGTTTATAGCCATAGGAGGGAAGCCTATTCTTGCCCACACCATTGAAAAGTTTGAAAGATCTAAATACGTTGATGAAATCATCTTAGTAGCGAAGGAAGAGGAAATAGAATATTGTAGAAAAGAAATTGTAAAGAAATATAAATTTAATAAGGTGGCAAATATCATAAGAGGTGGCAAGGAGAGACAGGATTCTGTCTATAATGGAATATTGGCCTTAAACGAGAAATCGGATATGGTCCTAGTCCATGATGGAGCCAGGCCCTTTGTAAAATTAGAAAATATAGAAGATGGAATTAAGGGAGTTGAAAAGTACGGTGCCTGTGTTATAGGAGTGCCAGTTACTGATACTATCAAAGTTGTAGGAGAGGATAATGTAATAGGCAATACACCCCGTAGAGACTTGTTATGGGCAGCCCAAACTCCCCAATGTTTTTTCAAAGAAATATTGATTAAAGGCTATGAAAAGGCCATAAACGACGGTTTTCTAGGCACTGATGATAGCTCTCTCGTTGAGAGGATAGGATACAATGTAAAAATGATAATGGGCTCTTATGAAAATATTAAAATCACAACACCAGAGGATTTAATACTTGCAGAATCACTAATAAAAGAAGGAGACAAAGTCTATAATAGAAGAGAGTTTTTATTCCAAAGTAGATAATAGGTGGTAGCATGAGGATAGGATTTGGTTATGATGTTCATAAACTTGTAAAGGATAGGAAATTAATCCTAGGTGGCATAGAAATACCCTTTGAGAAGGGATTATTAGGCCATTCTGACGCTGATGTTTTAACCCATGCCATCATGGATAGCATCTTAGGGGCCTTAGCCCTTGGAGATATAGGAAAGCATTTTCCAGATACTGATGATAAGTATAAAGATATTTCCAGCATATATTTACTTACTCAAGTGGCTAAATTGATGAATGAAAACGGTTATAGTATAGGAAATATAGATGCTACCATAGTAGCCCAAAGGCCAAAATTGGCCCCTTATATTGAGGCAATGAGGGAAAGAATAGCAGAAACCCTTTTCACATCAATAGACAAAATAAGTCTAAAGGCTACTACAACGGAATGGCTGGGTTTTGAAGGAAGAGAGGAAGGAATTTCTGCATATAGTGTTTGTTTATTGAAGAAAACAATTGACAAAAAAGCTTAGATGTGTATAATGTTTATAAAATTCATATTTTGCAATGAAGGGGACTAGTAAATATTTATAGGTCCTAGAGAGGAAGTCATTTGGTGGAAGACTTCTGGCCTCCCTGATATTGAACCTACCCCTGAGCTTTTAGCGATAAGCTAATACGATTGTATCGTTATAACTATTGAGGGAACCTTATTTTACATAAGGTTTATTAGAGTGGTACCGCGGAAATTACCTTTCGTCTCTAAGCATGAGATGAAAGGTTTTTTTAGTTAGTTAATAACTATGAGTGAATAGTGAATAGTTTTTATTAATTCACAATATTAATCATTGCACAGTTATAATCCATAATTTACAATTGTGAAAGTCAAGGGATGGGGTCAAAAAACCTTAAGCTTGACACAAGAAATTGTGAATTGTTAACTGGACAAATAGTCAATTGTAAAAAAAGAAGAAGGAGGAAAAACTATGAGAATGTCAAATTTATACATGCCTACCTTAAGGGAAACACCTGCAGAAGCTGAAATACCCAGCCATAAATTACTTCTTAGGGCTGGAATGATAAGAAAGCTAGTCAGTGGAGTTTATTCTTATCTGCCCTTGGGATACAGGGTTATTAGGAAGATTGAAAGTATAGTTAGGGAAGAAATGGATAAGGCAGGAGCCCAAGAACTACTAATGTCTGCAATCCAGCCTAGGGAACTGTGGGAAGCTACAGGCAGATGGCAAGATTTTGGTCCAGAAATGTTTAGGCTGAAGGATAGACATGATAGAGAATTTTGCCTTGGACCTACCCATGAAGAATATTTTACCAGTGTAGTAAAGGGCGAGGTTAAATCTTACAAACAATTGCCATTAAACCTATATCAAATTCAAACAAAATATAGGGATGAGAAAAGACCTAGATTTGGCTTAATGAGAAGTAGAGAGTTTATCATGAAGGATGCTTATAGTTTTGATATAGATGAGGAAGGAATGAGAAAATCCTATGATATTATGTGGAAGGCATATGATAAGGTCTTTACTAGGCTAAAACTAAAATATAGGGTAGTATTAGGTGATTCAGGAACAATGGGAGGAAATGTCTCCCATGAGTTTATGGCTATGTCAGATGTAGGGGAAGGTGTAATTGCTTATTGCCAACATTGTGACTATGCAGCTACTGAGGAGAAGGCTGCAGTTGTATATAAGGTAGATGATAACCAAGAAGAGCTCCCAGTTGAAAAGGTATATACACCAGGAGTCACTACAATTGAGGCCCTAGAAGACTTTTTTAATTTAGATGCTTCGAAATTTGCTAAATCCCTAGTATATAATGTAAGTGGAAAACCTGTAATTGCTGTAATTCCAGGAGATAGGGAATTGAATGAAACTAAATTATGTAATTATTTAGGTGTTGCAGAACATGAGCTAGAAATGGCAGATGAAGATTTAATAATGGATATTACAGGAGGAAACAAGGGCTTTACAGGTCCTATGAACTTGAAAAAAGAAGTTAGAGTACTAGTGGATTCTAGGATTACTAAGATGAAAAACCTAGTAATAGGTGCCAATGAAACAGACTACCATATTAAGAATGTAAATTATGGAAGGGACTTTACGGGAGAAGTAGTTGATGACCTCTTATTAGTTAGAGAAGGAGATATATGCCCAGAATGTGGAGAGGCCTTAGAGATGGATAAAGGAATAGAGGTAGGAAATATTTTCCAATTAGGCACCAAATACTCCGAATCCTTAAATGCCACCTTTCTAGATGAAAATGGAAAAGAAAAACCCTTTGTAATGGGGTGCTATGGAATAGGTGTGTCTAGATCCATGATGGCTGTAGTTGAGCAATACCACGACGAAGACGGGATTATATGGCCCTTAGTTGTAGCACCATACCATGTAATAGTAACTATAATAAATACAAAAAATCAGGAGCAAGTGGAACTTGGAGAAAAAATATATGACGAATTAAATTCCTTAGGAATAGAAGTCTTATTAGACGATAGAAATGAAAGTGCAGGAGTTAAATTCAAAGATAGGGATTTAATAGGTATTCCTATTAGAATAACTGTAGGGAAGAAAGCCAATGAAGCAATAGTAGAGTACTCTCTTAGGAAAGACAGGGAGAAAAGGGAAGTGCATGTGGATGAAATATTACCACTGATAAAAGAAGAGTTCAAAAAAGAAAACATGGTTATATAAAAAAATAGTCCGCGAGGGCTATTTTTTTTAAAAAAACTAGGCAGGAAAATTTTAATTTGTGTCGTATATAATATAGGTGACCAATTAACTTTTGTTTATTTCCAAATATATGCATGTCAATATAGAAGCCTATTAAGAACAGCAAATTATGTAAATCATTGGTTCACCCTGCCCAAAGTAGTATTGTGAAACAAAATATAAGGAGGCAAAAAGTAGGCATAATAAAGAGAGTGCAACAATATACTACTGTAAACATATTATAGTAGATGGAAGGGGATAAAAGTATGAATTTAGAGCTGGAATTGGCACTACTTTGCGAAAAAGTTATAGGCTTGTTAAAGGAATTAAAGGATAAGTCTCTAATTACAGAGGAGGAGTTTGCAGATCATACGAAATTAAAATATGAATTTTTAGAGAAAAATTTGCTTAAGGCTAAATAACTATAATTAGATAACTATAATTATTTAGTATAAGGCAATACTATATTCAAATATTATATTGGATATAGTATTTTTTGTTTTTGCCATGGTTTACATTTTTAACCTTTCTATTATATAATAAAGGTAATTAATTCAGGAGGTGTATACTTTGAAGGAGGTTAGATTAAGATTTGCTCCAAGTCCTACGGGGTATTTACATATAGGGGGATTGAGAACTGCCTTATATAATTATTTATATGCTAAGCATAATAAAGGCAAGTTTATATTGAGGATTGAAGATACAGATCAAACAAGGTTTGTTGAAGGTGCAATAGAAAATTTAATCGATTCATTACATTGGGCAGGTATAAAATACGACGAAGGCGTATTTGTAGAAGATGGGAAAATTGTAGAAAAGGGGGAATATGGCCCCTATATCCAATCTAAAAGATTAGATATCTATAAGAAATATGTAGATGAATTAATAGAAAAGGGCCATGCATATTACTGTTTCTGCTCAAAGGAAAGATTAGACGCTGTTAGAGAGGAACAAAAAATAAAAGGTTTAATTCCAAAATATGACGGCCTTTGTAGAAATATTTCCCTAGAAGAAGCTAGGGAAAGGATTTCTAAGGGTGAAGAATACGTAGTTAGATTAAAACTGCCCCCAAACTATGATATAAAGTTTCACGACTTAGTAAGGGGAGATATAGTAATAAATACTAATGACATAGATGACCAAGTCTTGCTTAAATCTGATGGTTTTCCAACTTACCATTTGGCAGTAGTAGTTGATGACCATCTAATGGAAATAAGCCATATTGTCAGGGGAGAAGAATGGCTACCATCTACTCCTAAACATGTATATCTTTACGAAGCCTTTGGATGGGAAAAACCTATTTATGTTCATTTGCCAACAGTGCTAAATAAGGATAGGAAAAAACTAAGTAAGCGACATGGTGATGTATCAGTTGAAGATTTTAGGGATAAGGGATATCTACCAGAAGCCTTGGTAAACTACTTAGCCTTAGTGGGTTGGAGTCCTGAAGATAACCAGGAAATCTTTACTATGGATGAATTAATAGAGAAGTTTTCTTTTGAAAGAGTATCAAAAACGGGTGGAATATTTGATAAAGATAAGCTAAATTGGGTAAATGGTCATTATATAAGGAATTCTTCAGTCCAAAGGATTACCGATCTGGCCATCCCCTACTTAAAAGAAGCAGGATTAATAGATGATAAATTTGCAGAAGAAAGATATTCGTGGTTAGAGCTCTTAGTAAAAACTGTCCAGGAAAGTTTAGATACAGTTGCACAAATCCCAGAAAAGGTAGACTTTATTTTTAAGGAAAATATAGACATAGTAGAGGAAGATGCCTTGGAGGTACTTAAGGGAGAACAAGTACCTGCAGTATTAAGGGCCATAAAAGAAGAACTGAAAAATGTTGAGGTCTTAGATGAAGAATACGCTAAGGGCCTTATGAAGCTAGTACAAAAAGCTACTGGTGTTAAAGGGAAAAACTTGTTTATGCCTGCCAGAGTAGCCTTAACAGGCAGTACCCACGGACCAGAGTTTGTAAATATTCTTGTCTTACTTGGCAAGGAAAATATAATTAAGAGAATTGAGCATGTAGAAGAAAAGTACCTGTAATATTTAGTGAGTAGCCAAGGGTGAATAGTGAAAAGCTTATTAGGATATATTTTCAGGTCAAATTAAGTAGCGGCGGATAAATTCGCTGCTTACCATAACTATTAACTATTAGTTATTCACTATTCATTAGGACTGTGAATTGTCCATTGCATAAAGGAGGGTAGTGATGAAATTATACAATAGCTTAACTAGAAGAAAGGAAGAATTTGTACCAGTAGTAGAAGGACAGGTTAGGATGTACACTTGCGGCCCTACTGTATATAACTATATACATGTGGGCAATGCTAGACCCATGGTAGTATTTGATACCCTGAGAAGGTTTTTTATCTATAGGGGATATGATGTTAAGTATGTAGTTAATTTTACAGATATAGATGACAAAATTATCAACAGGGCAAAGGAAGAAAAGACCAGCTTCAAGGAAATAGCTGAAAGATATATAGAAGCCTTTTTAGAAGATGCTAAGGGATTAAACCTCTTAGAAGATAAAACAATACATCCTAGAGCAACAGAATTCATCAAGCCTATGATAGATTTCATAGAGAAATTAATTGAAATGGGTGCAGCTTATAATGTAGATGGCAATGTTTATTTTAATGTAGAAGCAGCAAAGGATTATGGAAAATTATCTAAGAAAAATATTGATGAATTAATCAGTGGGGCAAGGGTAGAGGTTAATGATGAAAAGAAAAATCCAATGGATTTTGCCCTATGGAAAAAGGCAAAAGAAGGAGAGCCATATTGGGAAAGCCCTTGGGGTAAGGGCAGGCCTGGATGGCATATAGAATGTTCAGTTATGGCAAGGACCTTGTTAGGTGATACCATAGATATCCATGCAGGTGGAGAAGATTTACAATTTCCCCATCATGAAAATGAAATTGCCCAATCAGAAACCTTAACAGGTAAGCCCTTTGCCAATTATTGGCTTCATAATGCCATGATAAATATTGATAATCAAAAGATGTCCAAATCCTTAGGAAATTTCCTATTGGTTAAGGATGTAAGAAAGGAATTTGACTTAGAAGTCCTTAGGTTCTTTTTATTGTCTGCCCATTATAGAACTCCAATAAACTTCACTAGGGACATAATGAAGCAAATGGAGAATGCCTTAGAAAGATTATATAATGGCAAAAAGAACATGGAATATCTCCTAGACAAGTGTATAGATAGGCCTTTAAATGCAGAAGAAGAAAATCATCTTCAAAAAATTGAAGGATTTAAACAGGACTTTATTGAATCAATGGAAGATGATTTAAATACTGCTGATGCCATAGCTTCCCTGTTTGAATTAGTGAAATATACTAATATTAATTTAAATGAAAATACTTCAAAAATATTAGTAGCAAAATCATACGAAAAACTAATGGAACTTGCCAATGTCCTTGGAATCTTATGTAAAGAAGATGAAATTTTAGAAGATGAAATCTTAGAACTTATAGAGAAAAGAACTGAGGCTAGGAAGAACAAAAATTATAAATTAGCAGATGAAATAAGGGATAAACTAAGGGAGAGAGGAATAATCCTAGAGGATACACAAGAAGGAGTGAAATGGAAAAGGATCTAGATTATGGAAAACAATATATTTAAGGAAATGATCAGTAATTTAAGTGCAGAGGATATAGCTATGCTATCTCCTTTGCATCTTGCATATATAGGCGATGCAGTCTACGAGTTGTTCATAAGGTCCTATGTACTTAGTAAAAAAATACCAGTTAAAGAACTCCATAAGCTGTCGACTGAATATGTCAAAGCTAAGGCTCAGGCAGATATAGTACACAATTTAGAAAAGTATTTGACTGAGGATGAAAAAGCCATAGTAATAAGAGGGAGAAATGCGAAATCTAATACTGTAGCTAAAAATGCAACAGTAATTGATTATAAGTATGCTACTGGGTTTGAGGCCTTAATTGGCTATCTTTATTTAACGGAAAACAACACCAGAATAGGAGAAATATTTAGATTGATTATTGAAAATCATGTTTAACCTAAGAAAAAGGGGGATTAAAATGGCTAAGGTTGAATTAATACGGTACACTCCCGATGGGGAAAGGTTAGTTGCAGCAGCTGCCAGGCTTTGTTATTCGCCAGTAGGTGTAAGTGAGATTGAGGATAGCTTAGATGAAAAGAAGATAGAGTCTTTTTTATCTACATTAATGGATTTAAATCATGAAAGCCCCATAGAACATGTTACCTTTACTTTTGGAGTAGAAGGAGTCTCTAGAGCATTAACCCATCAATTGGTTAGGCATAGGATTGCCAGTTATTCTCAACAATCCCAAAGATATGTGAAACTAGACCAATTCCAGTATATAATACCACCTGCTATAGAGAAGAATAAGATTGCAAAGGCTTTATTTGTAAAATCTATGGAGGAAAGCCAACACCATTACGATGAAATAGCCAATCTACTGTTTGAGGATTATTACAATAAATATTTAGAAGAAGGCTTTACTGAGAAGGAGGCTAAACAGAAGGCGGAAAAAGAATCTATAGAAGATGCTAGATATATTTTCCCCAATGCCTGTGAAACTAAGATAGTCTTTACAATGAATGCAAGGTCTTTGTATAATTTCTTTAAGTTAAGAACTTGTCTAAGGGCTCAGTGGGAAATTAGGGAAATGGCCATTGCCATGTTAAAGGAAGTTAAAAAGGTTTACCCCATATTGTTTAAAAATGCAGGCCCCAAATGTTTAACTGGCCCCTGTCCAGAAGGGAAAATGACCTGTGGAAAGATAAAAGAAGTAAGGGAAATGTTTAAAAACTTAGTATAATTCAGTGAATAGTTAATAACTAATAGTGGATAGCTTCGGTAAGCTGCCAACAGATTTGCTGCTACTGAAGGTGATTTTTTGAAGAGTAAAGTTTAACTCTAAAACTAT
>JAAYHU010000139.1 GCA_012735245.1 Tissierellia bacterium | reverse complement strand
ATTAATTACTCCTACGCTGTGACAATTGGCGCAGCCCCATTTGTCTGGACCCCCTTCTGGATAAGACTGCCATTTATACTCTACCTCAACACCATTATATATGGCTGAATCTTTACTCATGGCATGAACAATTGCAGTACTGTGGGTGCTCATTGCAAATTCTTCTGCCTGTTGAGCATGACATGCACCACAAGTTGTGAGAGTTGGTTTTTCAAGGTTTTGTGGATCTGGTCCATGGCATACATTGCATGTAACTCCTTCCCTTGCATGTTTGCTCTTTGACCATTGAGTTAGAATTCCTACTGGCTGATTAATTATCCATTCCTCTGACAATACTTCTCTATAGTCTACATCGATTAGATCTGATCTAGAGGACTCGTTAATAGATGCAGTATCTTTGCTGCATCCCGTTAAAATAAGAAGAAAACAAAGTAAACTAATGAAGATCAACCTAAGGTTTTTATTATTCATTTCTCTCCCCCTTTAGACATAATATTTTCATCTAGCTACAATAACTAGTTTCAACTATCACCTCCCATATTGATATTTTCTCTTCTATTTTTCCTGGACCCTAGATCCCAACTTCATGAAAATACAGCATCATTTATATATAATTTATAGAAAATCAAAATCTAAGTATTAAAGTACTAAACTATTAACCGAAAATTAGTTTGATATATCTCAAACTTATCTCCCTTTATGACTTTTCCTTTATTTAGTATATCATGGGGAATTTTTATTGAATAATACCAATAAAATATAGCATGCTATAGATTTTTTCTATAGCATGCTACTTACATTCCGCTTTAATATCTCTATGTATTTTTTCCCCAGATGGCTCATTATCCTATTTTTATTTATTATAAAGCCAACCTTAACAAAATTGTCTACTTTCAACTTTACAGATACTATACCTGTCTTTTTCAACCTATTGCTTATTATTCCGGTGGATATGGAATATCCATTTAAGCTTGATATTAAATGGACTAAGGTAGCCCTTTCGCTGACTTTTATATTCTTCGTATGGAGAATTGTGCTAAGTATTTCATCTGAGAAAAAGAATAAGTTATATTCATCCTGCTCATAAGACAAGCATGGATAATCTATGAGATCCTCTAAAGCTACCTCATCTTTATTAGCAAGAGGATTATCCTTACTTACAAGTATCATGGGTTTTGCTACAAATAATTCTTCAAACTCCAAGTTATTATCTTCTAAATGCTTTTTTATAGTCCTTTCATTTAACTTATTAAGGTATACAATCCCCACTTCACTTCTATAATCCCTTACGTCCTTTATAATCTCATGAACCTTAGTTTCCCTCAGCCAAAACTCATAGGATTCTGTTCCATATTCTTTTATTAGTTCGCTAAAAGATAGGATTGCAACTGAATAATGTTGGGTTGAAACTCCAAATCGCTGTTTTAAAGGCCTTTTCTCTACGAACCTTTCTAAAAGCTTAGCTTGTTCTACTACTTTTCTTGCATAGGCAAGAAACTCAGCCCCTTCATCGGTTAGGACAACCCCTCTATTGGTTCGATTAAATATTGTTATATTAACTTCTTCTTCCAATTCTCTTATAGCATTGGAAAGGCTAGGCTGAGAAATATACAGACTCTTAGCAGCCTTATTGATGGACCCCTTATCTGCTACTTCAATCAAATATTTTAATTGTTGTAGAGTCATATATTAATCATCTCCTACCACTTAATCTATAATAGCCTTCTAATATATAGCATTATGACTATAAGATAAATATATCATAAATATAATAAGATTGTTAAATAATTAATATTCTACTATCAAACTTATTTAAGTTATAAAATATACAATTCTTCAACAAATAAAAACCCTCATAAGAGCCAAAAGCCTTATGAGGGTTTTTATTTAAAGTATTTATCTTTTATAAATTAGAATTATTAAAATAATAGCCTACTCCCCATTTAGTCATAATATATTTATGATCTGATGCATCCTTCTCTATTTTTTCTCTAATTCTCCTTATATGAACATCTACTGTCCTTAAATCGCCATAATAGGCATATCCCCATACTAATTCTAATAATTCTTCCCTTCTAAATACCTTGCCGGGATTTGAAATAAGTACATAGAATAAATCAAATTCCTTCCCAGTAAGATTAACATTTTTATCTTTGATTGTTACTTTTCTACCTACGGTATTTATTGTAAAATCACTTATCTTGATTATTTGACTGTTGGTATTCACTGACTTATAGTTTTCCCGCCTCAAAATAGCCTTTATTTTTGCCTTAAAGACCAATATGTTAAAGGGCTTTATGGCGTAATCATCTGCCCCCTGTTCTAAGGCCAATATTTTATCTATGTCTTCTCCCTTTTCCATCATAACTATAATGGGTACTTTTGATACTTCCCTTATGGACTTACATATACTTAGTCCCTTGGAATTAGGTAATTCTATTCCTAATAGGATAAGATTATATTTGTTTTTTTCTACTCTTTTTAAGATTTTCTTTTCATCAAATAAGGTTTCTACAACAAATCCCTCTTGCTCTAAACTATATTTTAAGCCCTTAACAAAGGTCTTGTCACAATCTGCTATTAATATTCTAGTCTCCATCTGTCCACCTCAATATAAACAAATAAATCATTTATTAATTACTCTAAAATCCCTTACCCTCTTAGTAATTTTTATTTTATCGAAATACTCTAAAAGCGCAATAGCTACTCTTCTATTAGTATTTAACAAGTCTCTGTAATCACCAGTTGTAATACTAGAATTCTTGCTTAAATGTTCTTTTAATATTTCTAAGGCCCTATCATAGGCTTTTTTACCTATATAAACATCTTCATTAAGCTTTACAATATCTCCATTGTTGATTAAAGTTGTAAATACTTCATATACTTCATCTTTATTTTTACTATTAATTGTTTCTAAGTCCTCCTTTTTAGGAGGTATAAATGGGTTGTTATCAAACCTATTCAGAATTTCATTTCTTATTTCCAATTGCTCTGGACTGAATTCTACCTGGAATCCTTTGACACAAATGTTTTCTAATTTCTGTTCTATATATCCCTTCTCAAGTAAAAGAGCAAAGAAGCTTTCAGCTACCCTAGTTTTTGCATTCTTCAATAATTTGCTTCTAAGTTCTTCCTTTGGCATTCCTACCCTTAGGGGATATTTTTTATGATAATCATTTAATTCTTCCAATATCTGCTCCACTATAATATCAAAGTAATTTTTGTGAATTATATGCAAATCATTTGTCAATTGGAAGGATATTACTTTTCCATCTTCCTTAAGTTTGTTTACTTCTTCCTTTACATTTTGCTCAAGCATTGCTGTAAGTACTGCAATTTCCTTTGTAGTAGGGAAATTTTGAGAATTCTCCTCAACAATCTTTTCTATTATATCTGTTGATGTTCCTCTTTCTTTTATTTTTAATTCTTTTATTGCCCTATCATCAAACCTCTTCTTTTTCTTGGGATTTGGTTCTAAAACCTCCCCGCCCCCAATAGTAAACATTGGAGAATAAAACCTAACTACAAATTTGTCTCCTCTTTTGGCAACAACTTCTTCCTCTAGCCTCAGTTGTGCGTAGGCTTCCTCCCCTGGCCCTAATTGATCCTTATCTAATAAAACAACACGACATAGCACTTCCTTTGTACCTAGATATAATCTTAGCCTGGTCCTATTCTCTATATATCTATCTAGGCTTTTTAGGAGCTTTAATTTAACGTCTAACATCATTGTATCCTTCATTGAGTCTACTGGTGCAATTGTATGGCCCCTTTCTATATCTTCCTTCTTCAAGCCTGCCAAATTTATGGCCACTCTTTGTCCACCATAGGCAGTCTCTGTGTCCTTGTCATGTACTTGTATTGTCCTTATTCTAGCCTTCTTATTTCCAGGGAAAATCTGCACCTCGTCTCCCACAGTTAACTTGCCAGATAGTAATGTTCCTGTAACAACAGTTCCAAATCCAGATATGGAAAAAACCCTATCTACTGGAAGCCTTGGTGTATCATTTATATCCTTTTCTTCCAATTCTTCAGCATATCTTTCTATAAGATTGATGACTTCATCTATGCCCTCTCTAGTTACTGAAGAAACTCTAACTATAGGTGAATCTTCTAAAAATGTGCCCATTACCTCTAATCTAATATCTTCTTCAACTAGTTCAATCCATTCATCATCTACTAAATCAGATTTTGTAAGAACTATAAACCCTTTTTTTGTACCTAAGATATCCAATATATGAAGGTGTTCTAAGGTTTGAGGCATTACACCTTCATCTGCTGCTATTACCAATAATACTATGTCTATACCAATAACTCCTGCAAGCATATTTTTGATGAATTTCTCATGGCCAGGCACATCTATTATTCCAGCTCTTTGGCCCGATGGTAGATCAAAATAGGTAAATCCTAATTCTATAGATATTCCTCTTTCCTGCTCTTCCTTTAACCTATCAGTATTCCTTCCTGTTATCGCCTTTATTAAAGTTGTTTTCCCATGGTCAATGTGACCTGCAGTACCTATAATTACATGTTTCATATTTTATACTCCTTCACCTTATTTAATGCATATTCTAATCCATCTACCACAATATTAAATTCATCTTCTTGAATTGTCCTCAAATCTAAGTATATTTTATCTTTATATAGTCTAGTAACAATAGGTATAGTATATTTCCTAAGGTTGTTTTCAAATTCTTGGGTACTTAAGCCCTTTAAGCTAATTGTTATGGATTTAGAAGCTAGCCTTTCTAAGGGTAAAGACCCTCCCCCTACTTCAGAAAAACTATCTTCAATACCTACTACAACTGAGTCATCTTTAATTCTTCTATTAATTTTTCTTTTCAACCTCAGTGCCTTATTATTTATTTCCTCTAAGGGCATTGTAAGCATATTTAATGTTGGAATCTCTTTTCTAGCCATGTCCTCATCCAGGTAATATCTTAAGGTAAGTTCCAAGGCAGCAATAGTAAATTTATCTACCCTAAATGCCCTAGTTAAAGGATTTCTTTTCATCCTTTCAATATATTCCTTCTTCCCAACTATTATTCCTGCCTGAGGGCCACCTAATAACTTGTCACCACTAAAAGTAACAATATCTACACCTTTTTTCAAGCTATCCTGAACCGTTGGCTCATATTCAATTCCATATTTTGATAGATCTACAAGAACTCCGCTGCCTAAATCTTCTATTAAGGGTAAATTATACTTTTCCTTTAACTGGAATAATTCCTCAGAGTCAACTGAGGAAGTAAATCCTAATATCCTATAGTTACTTGTATGAACCTTTAATAAGGCTGCTGTCTCTTCATTGATAGCCTTTTCATAATCCCATAAATGGGTTTTATTTGTAGTGCCTACTGCCACAAGTTTTGCACCACTTTGCTCCATTACATCAGGAATTCTAAAAGAGCCTCCTATTTCAATTAATTCCCCTCGTGAAACGATTACTTCCTTATCCTTGGCTATGGTACTTAGGACTAGCATAACTGCAGCTGCGTTGTTGTTTACTACCATAGCTCCTTCCCCACCAGTAATCTGGCAGACTATTTCTTCTAAATGGCTATACCTAGAGCCCCTAACTCCTCTTTCCAAATCATATTCTAGGTTAGAGTAGTTGGAGGCTATTTCACCAATTTTCTCTATTATTTTTCTATTAATTAAGGCCCTTCCTAAATTAGTATGAATTACTACTCCTGTAGCATTTACTACTCTTCTTAATTTATTGGCGTTTTTTTCCTTAGCTGTTTTTTCTATTGACCTGTCTAAGTTATTTATCATTTCTAAAACTTCTTCTTCAGTAATACCGCCCTTTTTAATTCTCTCCCTTATCTTTTCTGCTTCAATTCTTATACTGTCTAAGACTATTTTTCGAGGTATATATTCCAACAATTTTTTTATATTTTCCCTATCTAATAATTCATCTACTTTTGGTATTAATGTAAACAAATTTCTTCCCTTCATATAATCCCTTCTTTTCTATTATTCTACATACAAATAGTATTCTTGTTTTTCAATTACTTCTCCCACAACTGCATATTTTGTGGTTAGTGAACTTAGTTTTTCTAATAGTAGTTCTGCTTTATCTCTTTTAACAGATATTAACAGTCCTCCAGAAGTTTGAGGATCGAATAATATATCTTCTATATTTTTTGGAACATTTTCATCTATTAATACATTGTTTCCTACATATTCTCTATTGCCGTAGGCTCCTGCTGGAACTAAGCCCATACTGGCATATTCTAAGGCATTGGTAATTACAGGTATATTTTTATGATATATTTTTATACTTACATTGCTGCCCATGGCCATTTCCAGTGCATGACCAAGCAAGCCAAAACCAGTTATATCTGTAAGGCTATTTACACCACCTACTTGATCAATGGCTTCTTTACCATATTTATTTAATGTGGACATGACCATTATAGCCTCATCGTAGGATTCCTTGTCTGCCAGGTCACCCTTTATGGCAGTATTAATAATTCCTAAACCCAGAGGCTTAGTTAAAACAAGAACATCTCCCGGTTTTGCATTGCTATTGGTTAAGATTTTTTCTGGATGAACAAACCCAGTTACAGATAGACCATATTTGGGTTCATCATCTTCTACTGTATGTCCCCCAACAACAATAGCACCTGCTTCTTTTACTTTGTCATAACCACCTTTAAGTATTTCAGTCAATACATTTGGTTCTAAGCAATTTGGAAAACACACAATATTCATAGCCAGCTTAGGTTCTCCACCCATGGCATACACATCTGAAAGAGAATTGGCAGCTGCTATTTGTCCAAAGGTATATGGATCATCTACTACTGGGGTAAAAAAATCCAATGTTTGAATCATGGCCAATTCATCATTTATCTTATAAACCGCTGCATCATCTGAGGTATCTAGGCCTACTAAAAGATTTTCATCTATTGTTCTAGGTAAATGACACAGAACCTGTGCCAATATGTCTGGACCGACCTTTGCTGCTCAGCCTGAACTTTTTGTCATTTGGGTTAATCTAATTTCCACTTAATCACCATCCTCTATTTTACTGTAATCATATCCTTTATAGATTCAAATTTCTTTTCTCCAATTCCTGATACATTTTTTATATCTTCTATTCTTTTGAAGGGGGTTTTTTCCCTATATTCAATTATTCTATCTGCTAATACATCACCTATTCCAGGCAATAGCAACAACTCCGCCTTAGAACAAGTATTTATATTTATTTTACCACTATTTGATTCTGTATTTCCTTCAGCTGAAAAACTCAGGTCATCGGAGATTTCTTCTCCTATCCTCGGTATATACACTTTTTCTTCATCAGCTAATTTCTTTGCTAGATTAATCCTATCTATATCTGCATCATCCTTTAAGCCTCCACAGATTTCAACTGCATCTATTAATCTTTTTCCTAGTTCTAGCTCTATTACGCCTGGTCTATGGACAGCACCGCTTATATGTACCATGATGGTTTTTACTTCATTTTCATTATCATCAATAACATCATCTTCTATTATATCATTAGAAATTATAAAATTCTTATCTATTTCTACAATTTCTTCCTTGTTTCCAATTATTTCCTTAATTAATAATTTAAAACCAAAAAATAATGTCACCAATAAAGCAATTACTAGAATAATTATTTGTTCCCTTTTTGTAAAGCCTTTCATATATACCCCTCCACCTAAGCATATTATTTTATAATTCTACCAAAATTTTCCTTTCCCTCCTAAATTTTTAAATTAGGCTTAATTATTTGAGGATTTTTTGATATAATCTATTTATTGAATTTTTGACTTAAAAGGTGGTGTATATTTTGAAAAGACTTGTAGCATTATTTGTATTAATGGTTATCCTTAGTACATACTCCCCCTCCTATGCAGATGACCTAAATCTATCTGGAGAATCAGCAATACTGATAGATGTAGATACTTTAGAAATACTTTATAGTAAAAATCCTCATCAGAAACTGTA
The DNA here is from genome assembly GCA_012735245.1 of Tissierellia bacterium. Taxonomy (GTDB): domain Bacteria; phylum Bacillota; class Clostridia; order Tissierellales; family Tissierellaceae; genus JAAYFT01. The sequence goes on along the minus strand of JAAYHU010000139.1, from coordinate 1,520 downwards.
TCCAGCAAGTACTACAAAAATAATGACTGGAATTTTAGCTATTGAGCTTGGTAATATGGATGATATAGTCACTGTGGACCAAGAGGTTGTTGATTTAACAGATGGTAGTCATATTGCTTTGGAACCTGGAGAAGAATTATCCTTAGAACATTTAATTAATGCTTTATTGATAGAGTCTGCCAATGATGCTGCCTTAGCCATTGCAAAACATATTTCTGGAAGTATAGATGAGTTTGTTAAGCTGATGAATGAAAAAGCTAAGGCTATAGGTGCTTTAAATACTAATTTTGTAAATCCAAATGGTCTGCCACATGAAGAACATCTTAGTACTGCTTATGACCTGGCATTAATGGCTAAGTACGCAATGGAAAATGAGACCTTCAGGGAAATAGTAAAAAACTATACATATACCATACCCATTACTAATAAAAAATCACAGGAAAGAAATTTATGGTCTGCCAATAGATTATTATACAGCACTGAAAGAATTAATGTAAATGGTACTCAGACTACTATTAAGTATGAAGGAGTAAATGGTGTTAAAACTGGGTATACCATAGCAGCAGGCCAATGCCTTGTTACTTCATATGAAAAGGATGGCCATAAGCTTATAGCAGTAGTACTAAAATCTAGTGGAAAGAATATTTATTCTGATATACATAAATTATTAAACTATGGGACTAATAACTTTGAAAAAGTGAAAATCGGCTACGGAAATAAGTTTATAGATAATTTCCCCGTTGAAAATGGTGTAATACCTTTTGTAGCTGGTATTACTAAATCCGATACCTATTACATAGTTGAAAAAAGTAAAGTAGATTTAATAGAAGAAAAGATAACAAAAAATACCTTAGAGGCCCCCATATCAAAGGGGCAAGTAATAGGCAAAGTCGAATATTACTTAGAAGGAAGAAAAATTTCTGAAACCGATATTATTTCAACTATGGATATAGATTTAATTCCTGTACCTACTCTCCTAGATAAAATAAAATCTAAGTGGTATTTAATTGTTTTCCTATTACTCTTCCTAATAAGGTTATGGAATTTAAATAGGCGAAGAAAGAGGTATAGACGAAGAAGGACCACTTTATTTGGAACTTAAAAAATCCACCTATGGTGGATTTTTTATATTACTGCTATTGCTTCAATTTCTATATCTGCCCCTTTTGGTAATTGGGATACTTGAACTAAGGATCTGGCAGGTTTGTGGCCGTTGAAGAAGTCTTCATATACTTCATTTATGGTCCCGAAATTATTCATGTCAGTTACAAAAACTGTTACCTTTACAATGTTTTCTATACTTGCTCCTTCAGCTTCTAATACTGCCTTGATATGTTCTAGGCAAAGTCTAGTTTCTTTTTTTATATCACCCTTGGACAATTCTCCTGTTTCAAGGTCTATAGGAAGTTGTCCTGATGTAAAGATGATATTGCCAGCCCTTACTCCTTGTGAGTATGGTCCTACTGCTGCTGGAGCCTTATCAGTAGAAATAAATTTTAATGTCATTATTATTCCTCCTT
>JAAYHU010000138.1 GCA_012735245.1 Tissierellia bacterium | reverse complement strand
TAGATTATAAATTGCCCTACTCTTGTATGTTATGTGGTTATTGCACAGAGGTCTGCCCACAAATACAGCATTGCATAGGCATATATAGCAAAGGAACATTCCCATAGAAGGGGCAATGAAGCAAATACAGATTATATAATTAGTTATTGTTAAGAATGTGTAGAAGCCATGAGAAGGGTAAGATTGTTAGTTATAGTGTAGGCTCATCGGATATAAACTTTAAGGATTTTGCCCTTGCCACTGTTTTAGGCTCTTTACAGGTATTATTGTCTATACCAATCTATTGCACTAGTCGTTGCCTTGTTTATAGTTTCCTTTATTTTCAAGATTTTTTTGCAGATAAGGCAAATAAGGCCAAGGACTCATAATTGCTATTATTTATTGAATAGTAGCAATTTTCTTTTTGCATTAATAATTTTACAAATTATAATATATATATGTTACAATATAGGTGATAAATTATCAAAGACCTTATCTTTTAATTGGTAAATTTTGCAAAAGAGGAGAGGTTAGTTTATGTTTGAGCATCTATTAGAACATCTATTAGAAACTCTAGTTCACAATATAGCAGGTGTTGTAGAACTTATAGGTGTAATTATAATTTTCTTTGGTATTATTAAAGGTATTTATCTACTTATTAAAGGTGGTTTTAATTTTGGAAATCATGAAGTAGGAGTCGAATTGGCAAAAGCATTATCTTTAGCTTTAAGTTTCTTGCTTGCAGCAGAAATACTGCACAGCATATTGACCAGAACCATAGAGGGATTAATAGTTTTACTTGGAGTAGCTGGTTTAAGGGTAGGCTTACATTTTGTCCTTCATTGGGAACTAAAACAAGCAGAATGCCATCATCACGATCATCATAAACAAGATGAAAAATTAGCAAAGAATAATTAAGTTTATGGCAGGTCTTTGATAATTATGACAATACCATAAAGGTGGGAGGGATTCCATGAAAAAGCTTTTAACAGGAAATGAAGCAATTGCAAGAGGCGCCTATGAGGCAGGCTGTTTAGTGGCAGCTGCTTATCCAGGGACCCCAAGTACAGAAATCCTAGAAAACATTTCACAATATGATGAAATCTATTCAGAATGGTCAACTAATGAAAAGGTAGCCTTAGAAGTGGCAGCAGGTGCATCTATAGCTGGAGCCAGAGCCTTAGTATCTATGAAGCATGTAGGATTAAATGTGGCAGCAGACCCCCTATTTACAATAGCCTATGAAGGGGTAAACGGCGGCCTGGTAATAGTTACAGCCGATGAACCTGGAATGCACAGTTCACAAAATGAACAGGACAATAGGTTATTTGCACCTCATGCTAAGGTAGCCATGGTAGAACCATCAGACAGCCAAGAGTGTAAGGACTTTATAAAACATGCCTTTGAAATTTCAGAAACCTATGATACACCAGTAATATTTAGAGTAACTACAAGGGTTTGTCATAGTAAAGGGGTAGTAGAATTAGGAGAAAGGGAAGAAGTCGGTATAAGAGAATACGTAAAAGATCCCAAAAAATATATAATGGTACCAGCAAATTCCAAGGTAAAACATATAGAAATGGAAACAGAAAGGATTCCAAGGCTTAGGGAATATTCTAATAATAGCCCATTAAATAGGATAGAATGGAATGATAGAAAAATAGGTATTATAACATCTGGGGCTTGTTATTTACATGCAAAGGAAGTATTTGGAGATACAGTTTCTTACTTAAAAATAGGCTTTAGTTGGCCTTTGCCAGACAAGTTAATTAAAGAATTTGCCCAAGGCGTAGACAAGTTATACGTTATAGAAGAAAATGAACCCTATATGGAGCAATTTATAAAGGCCATGGGAATAGAATGTATAGGTAAAGAAATTTTCTCAGCCTGTGGAGAAATAAACCCTCAAATCATAAGGGAAAAAATACTAGGAGAGAAAGTAGAAAGTCCATATAAGCTTGATATAGAAGTGGCTTCAAGGCCTCCAGCCCTATGTGCAGGATGTCCCCACAGAGGTATATTCTATGCCTTATCAAGGCATAAAAACAAGGTTGTAGTTACCTCTGACATAGGGTGTTATACCCTAGGTGCAATGCCACCTCTTGGTATGGGGGATACCGTAATATGTATGGGTGCAGGCATTACAGCAGGTATTGGCTTTGATAAGGTAAACAAGATGGCCGATAGGAATAAAAAGGTATTTGGATTTGTGGGAGATTCTACCTTCTTCCATTCAGGTATAACTGGACTTGTAGATGCAGTATACAATCAAAGCAACATGGTGGTGGTTATCCTAGACAATAGAATAACTGCCATGACAGGCCATCAAGAAAACCCAGGTACAGGAAAGAATATCAAGGGCATAGAAGCCCCACAAATAGATATTGAGGCTATAGTAAAGGCCATAGGAGTTAAAGAGGAAAATATTAGGGTAATTGACCCATATAAGATGGAGGAAAATATTAGTGCAGTTAAGGATGCCTTAGCTGCAACGGAGCCATTTGTAATCATCACCAAGCAGCCCTGTGCATTAATAAAGGAAGTACAAAGAAGAAGGGCAGGCCTATACTGTCAAGTAAATCAAGACAAGTGTAAAAAATGTAAAACCTGCCTAAGGATAGGCTGTCCAGCCATATCTATGAAGGACAATGTAGTAAGTATTGATACAGCCCAATGCAATGGCTGCCAAGTATGTCTTCAAGTATGCCCATTTGATGCTATAGAATTTTTCGGGGAAGAGGTGATGTAAATGGCTAAGTCTTTACTCTTAGTAGGTGTAGGAGGACAGGGGATAATCCTAGTATCTAAGATCCTGTCTGAAGGCCTTTTAGAAGAAGGTTACGACGTTAAAATGTCTGAAATCCACGGTATGGCCCAAAGAGGTGGTAGTGTAACTACCCAAATTAAATTTGGAGATAAGGTCTATTCACCAACTATAAATATTGGCGAGGCAGATGTATTAGTTTCCTTTGAAAAGCTGGAAGCAGTAAGGTATATATCCCAACTGAAAAAGGGTGGTACCTTAATAGTAAATGAGGAGGAAATGTGGCCATTGCCAGTACTAGCTGGCCTAGAAAAATATCCTGAAGGAATAATGGAAGAATTAAAGGCCAAGGTAGAAAATGTTATTTCCATAAATGCAAGGACTATAGCAGAAGAACTGGGGGAACCAAGGTCACAGAATATAGTAATGCTTGGGCTAATAGTCAAGGCCCTAGGCTTAGAAAATATAGATTGGGTAAGTAAAATAAAGAAATTCCTACCTGAAAGGGTACATGAAGTAAATATAAAGGCCTTTGAAAGAGGGTTGAATTCATAGGATGCACTTAAGTGCATCCTTTAAATTTATTGCACTTGTTTTATCTTCTACAAATAAGATATAATCTAGTTATATTAAATAAAAAGGGGGAAATTATGAGGAGGTTTACTGATTTTAAAGAAAAAATAGTTGAAAATGTATCCAAAGTAATTGTAGGCAAGGAAAAGGAAATAGAGTTAATCATCATATCCTTTCTTTCAGGAGGCCATGTCCTTCTAGAAGATATACCAGGCATGGGAAAGACCATGCTAATTAAAGCCTTTTCAAAAACCTTAAACCTACCTTTTAATCGGATTCAATTTACACCAGACCTGCTGCCTTCAGATATTACTGGAATCAACTTTTACAATCAAAAAACTGGAGACTTTGAATTTAGGGAAGGCCCCTTATTCTCCAATATAGTCCTTACTGATGAAATAAATAGGGCTACCCCTAGGACCCAATCAGCCCTCTTAGAGGCCATGGAGGAGAAGCAAATCACGGCAGATGGGGTCACTAGGAAACTTAACATACCCTTTATGGTATTGGCTACACAAAATCCTGTAGAATCCTATGGTACCTTTCCCTTACCGGAAGCCCAATTAGATAGGTTTTTTATGAGGATTAAATTAGGTTATCCCACAAGGGAAGAGGAAAAGATGATAATTAGGAGAAACATAAAAAATCCCTTAGATAATATAGGGCCAGTAGTAGACAGGGAAGAATTAGACTATGTATTGTCTAATGTATCTAAGGTAACTATTCAAGAAGATGTTATGGATTATCTAGTAAATATAGTAAATGAAACTAGGAACAAGGAAAATATTCAATTGGGAGTAAGCCCAAGGGGGTCTATAGCATTATTTAAGGCTGCCCAGGCCTATGCAGCAATCAATGGCAGGGACTACATAATTCCAGAGGATATAAGGTACGTATCACCCCATGTACTTAACCATAGAATAATTGCTTCTGGAATAAATAGTATAGAGGATTCCATTGAATTCATAAAGGAAATAGTAAAATCGGTAGAAGTTCCTTTGGAAAAAGTGTAGGTGGGCTTATGGTTTGGTTCTTAATAGGGTTTATCTGCTTTACTTATATAATCAATAAAATTACCTTAAATTATGGTTTTGTAGACTTGGACTATTACATAGAAGTTAATAAGAAGACCTGTGAAATAGGGGAAGAAGTAGAAGTTACATCCATAGTTGAAAATAGGAAGCTCTTGACAATATCATTTTTAAAGATTAAGGAAAGGTTTCCCGAGGGCTTTAATTTTGTGGAGAATATATATACCACCTTTATACTGCCTTATCAAAGGGTTAAGAGGACCTACAAATTAATTCCAGTAAGAAGGGGGCACTTTTACATAAAAGAGGCCATTTTAGAACTGGGAGATTTTACTGGATTTAAGTCAACAAGCAAGCATGTAGAAATAGGAGAGGAAATAGTAGTCTTGCCCAAAAAAATAGGGCTGGAAGAAAACCTTGTACCCTTAGGGGCATTTAGTGGAGATACATCTGTAAAAAGGTGGATAATAGATGATCCCTTGATGACCATTGGCGTAAGGGAATACACGGGAAATGAACCCCAAAGGTTTATCCATTGGCCCTCATCTGTTAAGTATAACAAATTAATGGTGAAAAATTTTGACTTTACCACTGATAATACTGTTATCATAGCTTTAAATGTAGAAACTACGAAACCCACCTGGAAGCCAGTAGAAGAAGAAATGATAGAAAAGGTAATATCCATTGTCAGGGCCATTATGGAAGAGTTTGAAAGGCTAAAGATACCCTATGGACTTGCAACAAATGGTCACATTAACATACCTACAAATCCCAAAAATCATTTTTACCATCCAGGCTTGGGACAAAACCACCTTAATAATCTACTAGAGACCTTAGGCAAAATCACCTATAAGCTGCCTGGCTTTTTTGAAAATACCCTAAAGGAAATAGAAAAGAAAAAGGGACATTTTACTACAATTGTAATAATTACGCCTAGGATTTTGGATACCTATATAGGGCCTATAAATAACCTAAGCAAAGCAGTAAATAGGCTAGTCCTCATATCTTTGGAAGATGAGCACCTTTCCAGTTTAAACAATAACATTATTAAGTATAGGGGTAAATAATATGATTGATTTAATTATACTTGAGCTTATTTCCTTAATATCTTTTCTGTATTCAATAATCCTAATGTTTACCTCCATTGCCCCTCTTAGGGAAATGGTTTTAGTCTTTGTATTTACAGTTGTAGTATCCCTGATCTTTGCCTTGAACTATAGAAAATCAAGATTTTTTGAAGTCTTTTATCTTTTATTATTCCTCCCCATATTATTCTATAGAAGCAAGACAGCCATATTCTTCTTTATTATGGTTGGAGCCTTTACCTATATCTACATTAAAAAATCCCTACTTAGGGGCAACCATTATGAATATGTAGATAAGTTGAAGATGTCGTACCTTTTATATGGATTTTTAATAATCATGAGGTCACCATTCTATGACTTATCTGGTTCCATAAGTGATGGCCTGGTATTTATCATCGTTTACCTAGTTTCTTCTACAATATTAGCCAGATTACAAAGACATTTAGATTCTAAAATGGATCTTAAAAAGATTAGAAAAACAAATATAAAATACTTAATGATTCTGGCCATTGTCTTTTTCTTCATGGTATTTGAAAGCCTTAGGGCAGGTTTTGCCAATGCGGTAGATGGCATAATAAGGCTTCTCTACTATCCCATATACTTACTATCCCGAAACATAGACTTTTCAGGAGACTGGGGCTTGGAAGAAAATATTTTTTTTACCCCATATATTCCTGAACAACAAATCCCTATGGAAGAGATAGGAGAAGCTGTTACTCCCCATAAAGCTAGTATCCTTGTCTTTTTAGATATATTTGTTAAGATAATAGTCTTTATAGTAGCCATAG
>JAAYHU010000017.1 GCA_012735245.1 Tissierellia bacterium | reverse complement strand
TTTCTATTCAATATATGTGCTTATATTTTTTGGGAAAGGGGAATGAGAACATGAGCAGGCTTACCATCATTACCAGCAACAAGGCACAGCTGACAGTTGAACAGCTCTACAAGGATTTGGAAAGGCGCATAATATCTAGCCCACCAGGTGTATGTCCAATTGACTTAACTATATCATTTTTGAAGATGAGCCACGCGCAAACCTGTGGTAAATGCGTTCCCTGTAGAATAGGGTTAGGACAACTTATCAATATGTTAGAAGACGTGTTAGATGGCACTACGGAACTATCAATCATAGACCTTATAGAAAAAACAGCAAGGGCTATATATTACTCAGCAGATTGTGCAATAGGCTTTGAAGCTGCAAATATGGTCTTAAAAGGGATAGAAGGCTTTAGGGAAGATTTTGAAGAACATATATTACGTGGTAGATGTACAAGTGGCCTAGAGCAAGCCATACCTTGTGTATCTACCTGCCCAGCAGGAGTGGATATACCGGGTTATATTGCTTTGATAGCTGAAGGCAGATATGCAGACGCAGTTAGGTTGATAAGGAAGGATAATCCATTGGTATATACTTGTGCCTTAATATGTGAACATCCATGTGAAACTAGATGTAGAAGAAATATGGTTGATGATGCTATAAATATCCGTGGATTAAAAAGATATGCAGTGGAACATGCTGGAGATGTTCCAATTCCAGAAAGGGCACCATCTACTGGCAAGAAAGTTGCTATTATTGGAGCAGGTCCATCAGGCCTTAGTGCAGCATACTATTTAGCCTTAATGGGACATGAGGTGGAGATCTTTGAACAGAGAAAGCAATTAGGTGGAATGCTTAGATATGGTATTCCTAGTTATAGGCTTCCTAGAGAAATTCTAGATAAAGAAATAGAGACAATCCTTTCTGCGGGAATCAAGGTTAACAGGGAAATTACAGTAGGTAAGCATATATCAATTTCAGAATTAAAGAAAGAATTTGATGCAATTTATATTGCAATTGGAGCACAGACAGATAAGAAAATTGAACTTGAAGGACAGGAAGTAGAAGGAATAATATCAGCCATTGACATCTTGAGAATGAAGGAAGATAATGAACCTTTAGATTTTAAAGATAAGGAAATCGTTATAGTAGGTGGCGGAAATGTGGCTATGGATGCAGCAAGGACTTCAATAAGATTAGGGGCTAAAAAGGTTACAGTTGTATACCGTAGAAGAAAAGTTGATATGACAGCTATGGAGGAAGAAGTAGAAGGAGCCATAGCTGAAGGTTGTAAGATTATGGACTTAAGTGTGCCTCTTAAAGTAGAAAAAGATAAAAACAATAAAATAGTTGCTCTTTGGGTAAAACCACAAATTATTGGTAGGATCTATAACGATAGGCCAAATCCAGAAGATGCAGATTCTGAACCCATAAGAATTCCTTGTGATCTCTTAATTACTGCAGTAGGACAGGGAATTGAGTCAAAGGAATTTGAAAAAGAAGGAATTCCAGTGAAAAGGGGCATGATAGATGCCTTAGAATGGAGCGGTGTAAAAGATGTACCAGGTGTGTTTGCAGGAGGAGATTGCGTATCTGGTCCAGCAACAGTAATTAGGGCAATAGCTGCAGGAAAGGTGGCAGCAGCTAATATTGACGAATATCTTGGTTTCCATCATGAAATAAAATCCGATGTCAAGATACCAGATTCTAGACAGATGGATAGAATACCTTGTGGTCGTGTGAACTTAAGGGAAAGAGATGTTCATGAACGTGTTGCGGATTTCAACTTAATTGAATGTGGTATGACTGATGAAGAAGCAAGACAAGAATCATCAAGGTGCCTAAGATGTGACCACTTCGGTTTAGGTGTATTTAAAGGGGGTAGGATTGACAGATGGTAAAGCTTATAATAGATAATAAAAAAATAGAAGTGCCAGAGGGAACTACAATATTAGATGCAGCTAAATTGAATCAAATTCAAATCCCTAGCCTTTGCTATTTAAAGGACTTAAATGAAATAGGTGCTTGTAGAGTTTGCTTAGTTGAGTTAGAAGGAGTCAATCGATTAGTAACTGCATGCAACAACACAGTAGAAGAAGGTATGGTAATCTATACTAACAGTCCCAAAGTTCGAGAAGCTAGGAGGGTTAATGTAGAGTTAATATTATCACAACATGATGCTAGATGTGCCACATGCGTAAGGTCTGGAAATTGCAGTTTACAAAGAATTGCCAATGATTTAGGCCTAATAGATATACCGTATAAAATAGAATTGTCCCATGCAAAATGGACAGAAGATTTTCCCTTAGTCAGAAATTATGAAAAATGTATTAAATGTATGAGATGTATACAAGTCTGTGATAAGGTACAGGATTTGCATATTTGGGATTTGGCTAATACAGGTTCCAGAACTAATGTTGATGTCTCCTATAATAGGAGGATTGAAGAATCAGACTGTGCCCTTTGCGGACAATGTATTACCCACTGCCCTGTGGCAGCTTTAAGGGAAAGGGATGATACGCAGAAAGTCTTTGAAGCCTTGGCTAAGAAGGATGTAATTACTGTTGTACAAATAGCTCCAGCGGTCAGGGCTGCTTGGGGAGAGGAACTGGGATTGGACAGGGAATTTGCCACTGCAAAAAGATTAGTTGCTGCCCTGAGAAAAATGGGATTTGACTATATATTCGATACTAATTTTTCAGCTGATTTAACCATAATGGAAGAGGGCAGCGAGTTCCTAGAGAGATTTAAGAATAAGAAAGACTATAGCTGGCCCATGTTTACTTCCTGCTGTCCTGGTTGGGTAAGATTTGTTAAATCCCAATACCCAGATATGGTTGACCAACTATCTACTGCCAAATCCCCTCAGCAGATGTTTGGGGCCATATCTAAGACTTACTATGCTAAAATATTGAATGTAGATCCATCTAGGATATTTAACGTATCCATCATGCCGTGTACAGCAAAGAAATATGAGGCTGCCCTTCCAATTATGAATGATGGAGGTACAGGGCAGGATGTAGATGTTGTTTTAACTACAAGGGAGATAGGCCGAATGATAAAGGCAGATAATATAAATGTTAAAGTTTTAGAGGAAGAAGAGTTCGATGTGCCTCTTGGAATAGGTACAGGAGCTGCTGTAATATTTGGAGTTACTGGTGGAGTTATGGAAGCAGCATTGAGAACAGCCTATTATCTAGTTAATGGTAAAAATCCTGATCCAGATGCCTTTAAGGATGTAAGGGGAGAAGAAGGATGGAGAGAAGCTACCTTTGATTTGGCAGGTTCCAAGCTAAAGGTGGCAGTTGCCAGTGGCTTAGGAAATGCAAGAAAGTTAATTGAGGCCATAAGAACAGGTAAAGCACATTACGATTTTGTAGAGATAATGGCATGTCCAGGAGGCTGTGCAGGGGGAGGAGGACAGCCCATTGAAGACGGAAAGGAATTGGCAGCTGAAAGAGGAAAGGTCTTATATGGCTTAGATAAAATAAGTGAATTGAGGTTCTCCCATGAAAATCCATCAATAATAAAATGTTATGAGGATTTCCTGGGAAAACCATTATCCCATCGTTCCCACAGGCTACTTCATACAAATCAAAGGGATTGGTAGATTTGCAATTAACAGGCCTCTAAACACAAATTCTTGTGTTTAGAGGTCTTTGGTAGGGGGGGTAGGCAAAATGAAAAGATTTCTAATATTCTTATTAATATTCATTTTATTAATTCCTCTTGTAGGCTGCCAGAAGACTGTAAGTACTGAAGGGCCTAAAACAATAAGGTTTTCCTTTCAAGATGGTACACCTGCCTTAACAGCTGCAAAGTTGGCAATGGAAAGTCCTACAATAGATGGAATTGAAATGGAATATGATATGGGAAAATCGCCAGATTTATTGGTCACCAAGATTTTGAAGGAAGAAGCAGACATTGCCATTGTTCCATCAAATTTAGCTGCCTTAGCCTACAATAAGGGCTTAGGCTATAAAATAGTTGGAACATCTATTTGGGGGTCTTTTTACCTAGTAAGCACAGAAGACATAAGGGATTTTGATGATTTAAAGGGTAGGGAAATCTATACCTTTGGAAAGGGACTTACACCTGATATAGTATTTAGGTTGGTTTTAACTAATAATGGGATTGATCCAGACGGAGATGTAAGTTTCAACTATTTAAATGCTGCCTCAGAGGTGGCTCCAGTCTTCTTAAGCGGAAAAAGTAATTTGGCAGTATTTGCAGAACCACTTTTTACAACAGTAATGATGAAAAAGGAAGAGGCCAAGATAATCTTAGACTTAAATGAGGAGTGGAGAAAGGCAACTAGGACTGAAATGGGATATCCTCAAGCCAGTTTGATTATCAAAGAAGCCCTAATTGAAAACAATATGGATTTTGTAGAAAAGTTCATTGAGGCCTACAAAGATAGCAGGATCTGGGCTAAGGAAAATCCTAAGAAATTAGGGGAATATGCTGAAAAATTGGGAATTGGCGTAGCCAAAGAAACCATAGAAAGGGGAATAAGGTGGAACAAGGTAGAAATCTTTGATATAGATGATACCATTGAAGAATATGAGGCCTATTATGAGGCCATAATGGATTTTGATCCAGAATTTATTGGGGGGAAGGTTCCCAATGAAGATATTTACTTTAAAAGATAGAGAATTGTCTCTTGCTTCCAAGCTATTAATAATTGTTCTTTGGATAGTACTATCTAGGCTAATAGATAATGAAATAATATTGCCTACACTTAGCAGTACTGTTAATGGATTAGGAAAGATTATTAGCAATCCAGAGTTTTTCAATATACTTGGGTTTTCAATATTACGGAGCCTATTGGGCTTTATTGTTTCCTTGACTATTGCAATCATTATGGGGATATTGGCCAGGCTTTCTAAGGTCCTGTATAGCCTAATGCTACCTATAGTAAGATTTTTAAGTTCCACACCTACAATTGCTATAATTATCTTAGCCCTTATCTGGTTAAATAATGAAATTGTACCCTTATTTGTAGGATTTATTATGGTTTTTCCTATCCTATATGAAACAGTATTAAAATCCATATTAAATATAGATACTAAGATTTTAGAAATGGCAAGAGTATATAGGGTAAGTAAGTTAAATATAATAAGGGAAATATATCTGCCCAGTATTTTTATAGGCCTATGTAATATTTTATCTTCTGCCATGGCCATTAACTTAAAGATGGTCATAGCAGGGGAAGTCTTGTCCCAGCCCAAATATGCCATAGGGACTAACCTACAGATTAAGAAAATCTATTTAAATACTTCTGGCGTATTTGCTTGGATAATCATCATACTTGCCATAGGGAAGCTGTATGAATATTTAATGAAAGGGATAGTAACATGTATAAAATCGAGAAGATATCTAAATCCTATGGAAAACTAAGGGTCTTAGATAATATATCCTTAGAGTTTCCCAAGGGCAAAACCACATGTATCTTAGGTCCCTCTGGATGTGGTAAGACAACTTTTTTGAATATTTTAGCTGGCCTTACCCCTAAGGATTCTGGTAAGCTTTGTGGCTTGGAAGAGGATATATCCTATATATTTCAAGAGGATAGGCTTATTCCTTGGAAGAACCTTAGGGAAAATTTAGAGTTTGTTTTAAAGGGGAAAATGGATAAAACTAGGGCTCAGGACTTAATAAATGAGTATTTAAAACTAGTTGACTTAGAAGAATATAAATACTATTATCCGAAGGAACTTAGCGGTGGAATGAGACAGAGAGTAAATATCCTAAGGGCCTTTATATACCCTTCAAAGGTTATAATTATGGATGAGCCCTTTAAATCCCTTGATATAAATCATAAGAAGGTCTTGATGGATTTTTTCATAAGTCTAAGAGAAAAGGGTAATAAGACCTGTATAATGGTTACCCATGATATAGATGAAGCCATAACACTGGGTCACAGAATAGTAATTTTTTCAGATAAACCCACTAGGGTAAAGAGGATTGTAGATATAGAAAACTATAGGGATAAGATAAAATTAAAGGAAGAGATAAGTGGGGAATTAAAAAAATGGGATGATAGCCATCCCATTAGATATCTATACCTAAAAACTTTTTAACTAAAATTCCTATTACAAAGGATAGGGCTGCTACTGAAAGACTTATGCTAGACATTTCCAGAAATCTCTTTCTAAAAGGCAAATCCTTTGCAACGGATATATAATAAGTAAATACCAGGATTATTAATACTACAATTAATAGCATGGTAATTAAAGCATAAATATATTCCTTTGCTGGAAATACAAGGTAGGGTAGTACTAATAAGACTACTGCAAAGATATACATTATCCCTGTATATAGGGAAGATTTTATAGGATTAGTATTACCTTCCGAGCGGGCAGATAAATACTCGGATGATGCCATGGACAGGGTTGCTGATATACCAGTTATTAAGCCAGATAGGGCAACAAGCTTATTGTTTTGTAAAGCAAAACTTAGCCCTGCCAAAGTTCCTGTCAATTCTACCAGGGCATCATTTAAGCCTAAAACCATAGAACCAACATATTGTAACCGGTCTTCATCAAGCATATCTATTAGAGCATGTTCATGTTCTTGTTCTTCAAGATAAACTTTACTTGCTTCAGGGACTTCCTTTGCCAGTTCTGCGTACATTTCTTGAGATACTCCTTCGCCCTTCTCCATTATCTTTATGACAAAGGTATACCCAAAGACAATACTCAATAATGAATAGATAAAGACTTTAAATTTTTGAGGCTTTAAGCTTTTTCCAGTGTATTTACTCCAAAGGTCACTATGGTTTTTTTCCTCCCTTGCAATACGTTGGAGGATTTTCCTGTCTGATTCTTTTTTTACCCTTTTCGATAGATTTATATATATGGCATGCTCCGTTATTTCAGCCTGCTGTAGCCTTAGAATTATTTCTCTGGTCTTCTCTGATATTTTTATATTACTATCCATGATTCACCTCCAGCCTTAGTCTGATTAGAATTTTTATATTGGGTTCTAATCAAATATACAATAATGCTATTTTTTTGTCAAGTAAACTAAATTACTGATTGCAAAAGCCTACCTTAATACGTCCCTACTCCTTTCTTCAATAAATTGGTTAGTATATAGCTTGTAATAATAGCCTCTCTGTTGAATTAATTCTCTGTGATTTCCAGATTCTATGATTTTTCCATCCTTAATAACCAAAATCCTATGGGCATTTCTTATGGTAGACAACCTGTGGGCAATGACAAAGGAAGTTCTACCTTCTAAGACTTTATTTATGGCATCCTGTATTATTTTTTCAGTTTCTGTATCTATAGAGGAAGTAGCCTCATCTAAGACGAAAAGCCTTGGATTTCTAACTATTGCTCGAGCAAAGGATATAAGCTGCTTTTGTCCAGTGGATAATAATCCGCCACCTTCACCAACTTCTGTATCATACCCCTTTTCCATTTCCATAATAAATTCATGGGCATTGACAAGCTTTGCAGCATTTATTATATCCTCATCTGTGGCATCAAGATTTCCATATCTGATATTTTCCCTTATTGTACCGCTAAATAAATGAGGAGATTGCAATACATATCCTAGGTTTTCATGGATCCAGTTTTGAGGCATATCCTTATAGTTAATGCCATCGATTAAGATTTCCCCACTTGTTGGCTCATAAAACCTGCAGAATAGGTTTACTATGGTAGATTTACCAGAGCCAGTTTCTCCAACTAGGGCTATGGTTTCACCAGGGTTAACCCTTAGATTGAAATTTTCTAAGACTGTTTCCCCATTTTTATATGAGAAGGTTACATTTTTAAATTCCACTGCTCCTTTTATTTCTGGCCAAAGGTCTTTTTTAGGATTTAATAAGTCACCATATTTTTCTACCACTTCTTCTCTATCTACTATATCAGGCTTTTCGTTTAAAAGTGAAAAGACCCTTTCGGCAGAGGCTTGAGCCCCTTGTAGTTCGGCAAATATTACAGCTATTTGCCTTATTGGCTCATAGAATTGGGTGGTATAGGATATAAAGGCTACTAGGGTTCCAAAGGAAATAGTATCTAATAAGACTCCTTTACCTCCAAAATTCAAGGCCAAGGCAGTACCTATACTGGCTAAGGTAAGTATTATTGGTAGATAAACAGAAGATATAATAGTGGCTCTAATAGAAGAATTTCTCATGGAAGTTGTGATCTCAGAAAACTCCCTTAGATTAATATCCTCCCTAACTAGGGTCTTAGTAGTTTTTGCCCCTTGAATATCTTCATTATAGGCAGCAGTAATCTTAGAGTTAATTTTTCGGACTGCCCTTTGGGCCTTTAATATTTTCTTTTGAAAATAGAAGCTGATAATGGCTACAAAGGGGATTACAGACAGGGTAATTAAAGCCAGCTTATAGTTGAGCCTAATCATGGCTATGATAACAGCTAGCATCATAGTAAATCCCCAGGCCAAGTCTACTAAGGACCAGGAAATGGTTTCAGATAGTCTAGTTATATCTGAGGTCATTCTGGCCATTAACCATCCCACTGCCTTATCATCATAATAGGAAAGAGGAAGGATTTGGAGTTTCTCAAATCCTTGCCTCCTTATATCATAGGCCATTTGGGTTTCCAACTTACCAGCAATTTTAATAAAATAATATACTGTAATGGCTAAGGCAACTACAGCTAGAAAATATATAAATCCAAACCTTCCCAAGCCATCTAAGTTATTTTTTTCAACGAAATTATCTATGGCATATTTTGTTAAAAGAGGGAAGATGGCATCTAAAATTCCCAGTATAATCATAATAGTAGTTAATATAAGGAATAAACCTTTGTATGGCCTTAAATATATAAGGAAATTCTTCCATATATTTAGTTCGATTTTTTCATGATTAGAACTTTCCTGCATGTACTACACCTCCTAGGAAACTATTTCTTCATCTAAGGAACTTTGAATATTGTATACTCGTTTATACAAGCCTTCTTCTTTTATTAATTCATCATGGGTACCTCTTTGAACAATTCTTCCTTTATCGATGACTAGAATTTGATCTGCCTCTGCTACAGTTGAAATCCTGTGGGATATTATAATGGTAGTGGCCTTGTTCTTTCTCTTTTTTAAAGCCTTTCTTATGGAAATATCGGTTTCAGTATCTACAGCAGATAAGGAGTCGTCGAATATAACTATGGGGCAGTCATTTATTATGGTCCTTGCAATGGCTGTCCTTTGTTTTTGGCCTCCTGATAAGGAAACTCCCCGTTCTCCTACTAAGGTTTCATATCCCTTTTCAAAGGATATTATGTCATCGTGAATAGAGGCGGTTTTAGCAGCATTAATTACTTTTTCATCCTTTAGTGATGGATTTGCCAACCTAATATTTTCCTTAATAGTCTTAGCATAGAGGAAGGGCTCTTGAAGGACTAAGCCAACATTCTTCCTAATCCATCCCTTGTCTATGGTTTTTAATTCTATACCATCGATTTTTATTGAGCCTTCATTGTAGTCATATAACCTGGCCAATAAATGGACTAGGGAAGATTTGCCAGAGCCTGTAGGACCTATTAAGGCTAGGGTTTCACCAGCTTTAACCTTAAATGAAATATTAGATAAAACGGGTTTATTCTCTTCATATTGGAATGAAACATTGTTAAACTCAATATTACCCTTTATTTCTGGCATTTTGTTATTTTCAAATAGGATTTCTATAGGTTGTTTAAGGATTTCATCTATTCTCTCCAACGAAACGAAAGCCTTACCCATATCTGTTAGCATCCTTCCCAATTGCCTTACAGGCCAAACTAACATGTTGATATAGCTAATGAAGGCAACATAGGAACCTAAGGAGATTTCTCCCCTATAGGTTAGAATTCCACCGAAAATAACTACAGCACCTACTTGGGACATGCTAAAGAAATCAGAAATTCCCCAATAAGCAGCCAATTCCTTTATTAATTTATAAGTCAGAACCTTATAATCCTTATTCCTCTCATCAAATTTTTCTACTTCATATTTTTGCCTAGAGAAAGCCTTAACTACCCTAATTCCAGTAAGGTTTTCCTGTAAAGTAGTGGTCATTTTTGCTTCTGCTTCATCAGCAGCTTCAAAAGATTTTTTTACCCTACTGAAAAATATAAAGGCGAATAAAAAGGTAAATGGCAATACTAAAATAGATATTAGGGCCATTTTTATATTAATGCTAAATATAATCGTAAGTATAAATATCAGCATAAACAAGGAACCAGAAACTTCTACCAGTTGTATAGCTAAAAACCTTCTAACAGTGTCTACATCTGAAGTACATCTTTGTATTAAGTCGCCGGTTTCAGCTTTTACATGGTATTCATAGGGAAGTCTTTGAATATGGTCGTATAAACTATCTCTCATTCCTTTGGCAGTGCTTTCAGCGGTAATGCTTGCCAAAGTACTTCTTAAGAACAAAAATATCCCTCTAAACATGGCAATGAAAACTATTATAATTCCAATAATCCATAAATTAGTCCTTAAATATTCTCTACCCCCTAAGAATCCAATAATATTTTCAATAAATGTAGATTCAATGGCCTTATCTCCAATAATATTATCTATGGTAGTCTGCAGCACTAAGGGAGTTAAAGTAGTAAATAATTGGGAAATAAGTACTGATAACATTCCAAAGAAATAAACCAACCTATAACCTTCCATGAATTTTAACAACTTTTTTAGATTGCTCATTTTCTCCCTCCTTATTAAAAAAACCATAGGCATATGCCTATGGTTTTTGTATAAAGACACAAATATTCCAATTTACTACAAAAATATAAAAACCACAGGCAAACACACCTATGGTATAGATCTTCATAGCAAAAATTAATCTTTATACCAAGGTCGTGTTTTTAGAATTATTAAATTTTGTTTTTTATTGTTTACAATTCTTCTCATGATCATCATCACGACCCCCTTTCTAATTTTTGCTACAATATCATTATATATTATAATTTGCAAAAATCAAGATGATTATTAACAAAAAAAGGGCAAAAGCTATTTGCCCCTATTATTATTCAAAAGCTTATTAAACCAGCCACTGCCACCTTTATTTGATATTTTATGAAAACCCTCTATCTGTATATTTTCTTCATTACACCAATTTTTTATATCTTCTTCCAAGTCACAGGGTATTTTTGCTGCAGTACCACAGCTAGAACTGACCTGCCTAGGCACTGGCATTAGCTTAACTTCAACATCTTTGTTTTTCATTACTTTTTCAAAGATTAGAGCATGTTGGGTAATGTGAAAAGTTACAACGCAATAAAAGTCTTCCATTAAATCACCTATTTATCTTCAGTTTAAATTCACCATTGTTTTCTTCAACAGAAATGTTAAATCCTTTGCTTTTAACAAATCTAGTAATATTTTCAACTGCAACATTAGTGTCTACTAATACTTCAAGATCAGTTTCATTATTATCTATGGCATTTTTTGTCATAATAACTGGTTCTGGACAAGACCTGCCCCTTGCATCTACAATCTTAGCCATTATTAACAACCTCCTTAGCCTTAGACCTATTCTTAGCGCCTGCAACTACTGAATAAGCTATGATTAACACAGCAATGATGCCAATTATAACAGCTATTTGTCCATTTGTGGTACTGCCAGTTCCACTGGAAGCTAGACCAAAATTATGGGAGAAGGCTGCACCTGCAATTAGTCCTAATACTGTAACTCCTGCATCACCATCTCCTTGGCTAGCAAGTATAGTTTGTCTAATTGGACATCCGCCTAATAGAACTGAACAAAGTCCAACAAGGGTCATACCAAGGAAATTCCAAATATGATTTGTGTGGGCTATTGGTTGTCCTTCAAAACTTATTTTAAAAGAGCCAAAGTTTAGTACCAAGTTTCCAATAAGATTAAATACTAAAATTCCAATCAAGCCCCATAGGAAATGATAATCCTTAATTAATATTGCATCTCTAAATCCACCGGCAGTACAAATCCTACTTCTTTGTAGTACAATTCCAACTACAGCCCCCAGTACTAAGGATAGAATAACTGGAGCTGCCATTGAACCAGGCCCTTCTTCGCTAAATAGTATAAATGCAGGTTTCACTATTAAGAAAATCAATAAAACTACTGCAAAGATAGGAAATATAAATCCTACTATCTTAGATTGCTCTATGCTTCTACCAAGGGTATAACCCTTTTTAAGGAATTGAACACCTACAAAGATACCAAATACATAACCTAAAAGGCCTACTATGGCATTTAAGTCTCCATTGCCTATTCTTAGAAGCATTCTTAGGGGACAGCCTAAAAATACTAAGGCACCAATCATTAAGAAAAAGCCTAGAACAAATCTAATAAGAGGTGAGGATCCTCCTCTAACTTTAAAATCACCAGTCAAATAGGATACAATAAAAGAACCAAAAATTATTCCAATAATTTCAGGTCTTATGTACTGTACAACTGCTGCTCTGTGAAGGCCTAAGGCTCCTGTAATATCTCTCCAGAAACATGCAATACAAATACCCATGTTACCTGGGTTTCCAAATTTCACAAGAATGGCACCTATAAGGCCTATTATACCGCCATAGACAAACATTTTTCGTTTATCCGCCATCTGAAAACCTCCCTTGTATAATTTTTATCAATCTAAATAAATTATATATGCTATATGAAGAATATAGAAATAAAAAATATCTATAGTCCTTTGAAGACTATAGATATTTTTTATACTTTAAATTTAACCAATTATTTTAATAGGGATTCTTCTAATAATTTCATATCTAAAATTTTTAACATATTCCTATGGTAATCGATTATCCCCTCTTCCTTCATTTTCATAAGCTCCCTTGAAAGGGAAGGGCGAGGTATGTTTAAAAGTTCTGCCATTTTCTTTCTACAGAAGGGTAAAACTAAATACTTATTCTTTTGCTTACTATATTCTAGTAAAATTAAATTGGCAACCTTTTTCCTAATGCTGTCATAGGAGAGGTTAGTAATTCTTTCATTTAACATTAGAATTCTATTAGACAATACTGTTACAAAATTATTCAATACTTGACTATTTGATTTCATAAGCTTAATTATATCATCCTTGTGTATATACATTATTTCACAATCTGATGAAGCAATTACAGTTGCAGGATATTTATGCCTAGATGAAAAGACTAGGGCTTCTCCAAAGACATTACCTGCTTGAAAATAATTTATTGTTACTACTTTTCCAGAGGGAAAAGGCTTATGAATTTCTATATTTCCATCTAGGATAATGTTTAAGCTATTGCAGTCGTCACCCTCTATGGCAATTACATCATCTTTTTTGAAATTTTTTATGCTGTAGGGTATATTTGAAACTAGGGACATTATTTCTTCCTTAGGTACGTCCTTAAACAAGATGGATTTGCTTAAGGAATCTAAGTATTTCTCCATGCAATCACCTTTCTAGTTAAAGTCTAAATATAATTATAACATACTTTACCTTTTAATTAAAAAGATAAGGTTCAATATAAATATAAAAAATATTATATTTATTAGTTAATTTGATAAAAAAATGGGTAAGTATTATTGGAATAATGAATTATTTTCTTTATAAAGAATACTTAATGATAGAAAAGGAGTAATAATAATGAATGATATTCTATTAATAAGCAGGTTAAGCCCTAAAGACTATTCAAGTGACAAAAGAAAAGTATTTTTTGTACTTGGGGGTATGAATATTTCCAAAATAGAAAACAAGGTGGTAGATGTATTACATAATGATGGCAAAATCGACTTAAAGGATATTGTCCTAAAATATAATGGAGTTGAGCTGAATATTACAACTCAGGAGATTCCCAATATTGTTAAACTTCTTTGTAAAGAAAATATTTCAATCTACAGTATTTTTCAAATTTACGATCCAGACCTATAAGCCTAAAGTTTATGGTCATTAATTGAACCTTATCTAAGACAATGAAAATCCATGTCCCCAAAATGGAAGTTTTTTACAATTGTATAGGCGAAAGGAAGAAAATAGGATATTATAGTATATAATACCCTATTTTCTTCTATAATGGGAAAAATATTTTCCTTATATGGGGAGGTAAATATGATTGTAGGAATTGATTTAGGAACCGCAAATTCTGCCATAGCATACATAAATTCATTTGGCCAGCCGGAGATAATTCATAATAGAGATGGTGGTAGAACTACCCCATCTGTTATTTTGTTTGAAGATGATGAAAAGGTGATTATTGGGGAGGAAGCAAAAAATAATTCTGTTATATATCCATTTAATACAATAGATTTTATTAAGTCGACAATGGGAAATCCTGATTTCAAATTTATGCATGGTGACTCTGCTTTTACACCAGAGGAATTATCTAGTTTAATATTAAAAAGGCTTGTGGAAGATGCAGAAGCATTTTTAAATACAAAAATAGATAAGGCTGTCATAACTGTACCTGCTTATTTCAACGACGCCCAGCGCAGGGCTACTCAGGATGTCGGCAAATTAATTGGCCTAGATGTAGTTAAGATTATAAATGAACCTACTGCTGCAGCCTTAGCCTACAGCCTATTATATAATCCAGAACCACAAAACATCTTAGTGTATGACTTAGGCGGGGGCACCTTTGATGCAACTATAGCAAAAATAAATGGCAGGGAAATAATAGTACAAGCTACCGATGGTATTAGGTAACTAGGTGGAAGAGACTTTGATGATAAGATAATCGAATATGTAATGAAAGTATTTCGTGAAAAACATGGAATTAATCTAATGGATGAGGACTATGTAGTAGAATTGCAGGAGTTAAGAAGGCAAAGTGAAAATGTAAAAAAATCCTTAAGCCAGCGGAAGGAGTCAAGTATACATATAAGTTGTAATGGTATAAGGGAGACCATTACTATTACAAGGGAACAATTTAATGAAATGATACTATCCCTTTATATGGAGACTGAAAAAACTGTTAAGAAAGTCCTAATGCAGGCAAATATGAAAGCAGAAGACCTTGATAAGATTCTATTAGTAGGCGGGTCTACAAGGATACTCCTAATATCTGAAAGGTTAGAAGCAGCTTTTGGTATAAAACCTTCCAAGGAGGTTAATCCAGATGAGGTAGTTGCCCTAGGAGCTGCAGTTCAAGGAAAGCTCTTAGGTGAAGATGTAGAGGAGAAGAATAGGGAAAAGTTAATAGATGAAAAAATAAGGATTATAGATGTTTCCTCCCACAGTATAGGAATTGTTTCCATAGATCATATAAGTGGGGACAAGGTAAATACCATTATTTTAAAAAGAAACAGCCCTCTGCCTGCAAGAAGGAAAAGGAGCTTTTTTACAAGTATAGATGACCAGCAAGCCTTTAAACTCCAGGTTACAGAAGGGGAAGAAAGAGATATAGACTCTGTAACAATCATTGGAGACTTTGAGATTAAGATTCCACCTGACCTAAAAAGAGATACCCAAGTAGATATAGAAATAGTCTTAGATGAAAATCAAATTATCCATGTTTTTACTAGGATACCTGCAAAATCGGAATTTTTTGATGAGGTCCATATAGAAAGGGGCTCAAACTTAAGGCCTAGTGAAATAGAAAGGAAAAAGACTATAGTATCAAAGATCGATGTGGAGTAGGATGGGGGGACATTATGGTAGTATTAGATATGCTAAAGGAGTATAGATAGGGAAGATTGGATAGGGGCTAGGGCCTTTATTGAAGAGAAAGGCCTGGCCTCATCTTTAAATATAGAAGTTTTAGAAAGGGTAGGCCTTGTTTACTTTAAGCTATACCATTTTAACATGGCTGAAAAAATATTTAAGGAATTGAAAATGTTAACTGCCACATTAAGCTGGCTGAAATATATAGGGAGAAGGGTTTAAGATTTCAAGCCCTAGATAGCTTAACATTAGCCTTGAAGCTGGACAGTAAAAACTTGCAGGCCAACAAGTTGTATTATAAAATACTTAAAGAAAGTGGGTCATCTTTCTCCACTTTAAAAAGAGCCTTAGAAAACATACTTGAAATAGAAATATCCCCAGAAGTTTACTATGAACTGGGGAACCTATTATATTATAACCGCCAGTATGATGAGTGCCTTGATGTATGCAGTAAGATTTTAAAGTTTTATAGGAGAGGGGAAATTATCCAAAAAACTAGGCAACTTTACGCCAAGGCTAAGAAGTACAAGCTTGAGGAAGAAGAAAAAAAGAGGAAGGACCTAAGGGAAAGAAAGGAAAAAGAAGGATTGGCAGAAGGAATGGTTATATTGCCACGGGAATTATGGCCCCTGAAAAGGTTTGTTGGCATGGAAGATTTAAAAAGGCAGGTACTATATATTTATCAAAGGATAAAATTAGAAGAAGAAAGGAAAAAAATTATCGGAATTAACAGTACTTTAAAAGAAGGACATCATTTTGTAATTACCGGGAACCCAGGAACGGGGAAAACTTCTGTGGCCAAGGCCTTGGCTGAAGTATTTGCTAATATGGGCCTAACTAAGGAAAACAAATTAGTTGTGGCAGAAAGGAAGAATTTGGTAGGGCAATATATTGGCTTAACGGAAAAAAACACAAGGGAAAAAATAGAAGAAGCCATAGGGGGAGTTCTTTTTATAGACGAGGCCTGTAACTTATATAGGGAAGAAAGTCCTAGGGATTTTGGAAAAGAAGCCATA
The DNA here is from genome assembly GCA_012735245.1 of Tissierellia bacterium. GTDB lineage: Bacteria > Bacillota > Clostridia > Tissierellales > Tissierellaceae > JAAYFT01. Next base: position 485 of record JAAYHU010000017.1, on the reverse strand, counting down.
GATGTCCTAATAAAGGAAATGGAAGATAGGAGAAATAGCCTAATGGTAATTATGGCAGGCTACAAAACGGAAATGGAATTTCTCCTAAACTCCAATCATGGATTTAGGAGTAGGATAAATACCATAATAAATTTTCCCGACTATGATAATGAAGAACTGCTGGAGATTTTCAAGAAAATGTGTAAGGATTTTGATATGATAATAGATGACAAGGGCCTTGAAGCCTTGGAAAAGCATTTAGAGAATTTGCCTAGTCGAAACAAGAAAGGCTTTGGCAATGGCAGGGAAATAAGAAATATCTTCGAAAAGTTTGTAGAAGCACAAAACAATAGGATAGGAAAAATGCTGGAAGATAACATGGAGTTACCTAAGGAGGAACTGATGAAAATAACAGTAGAGGATATTCTTGCTATTGCCAGCAGCTAATGGAGATTTAATATAAAAGATTACAGCTGTAGGAGTGGGGCCAATGAAGAATTACTATA
>JAAYHU010000137.1 GCA_012735245.1 Tissierellia bacterium | reverse complement strand
TAATCTACTAAGATAGTATCTGTTCCTATCCTTATAATATCGCTCCAGTTTATAATTATCTCTGAATTTTTCCCAAATAAGCCTAATAATTTCCCTCCCCCAGATATTACTAAGGCTTCAATATATCCTTTTTCTAAGTTTAATTCAAAGTCGTCAACATAGCCCATTCTTTCACCGTTGTTTATGTTTATTATCTCCTTCTCCCTAAGGTCTGATAATTTTAACATAATCTCACCTCTTTCTATATTATACCCTATTATTTATATATAAAAATAGGGTATAAATATGACAAGAATTTGGTGGGATTAAATTTCTTAAATATATTTTCTCATCTGTCTTAAGGCATTTTTCTCTAGTCTAGAGACCTGAGCTTGGGAAATACCGATTTCCTCTGCAACTTCCATTTGAGTTTTCCCTTCGAAAAATCTTAATTTTAAGATTTGTTTTTCCCTGCTATTTAACTTTTCCATTGCTTCCCTTAAGGCTATTTGACTTAACCAAATTTCGTCTTCTGATTTTTCATCCTTTACTTGGTCCATTACATATATTGCATCGCCACTATCATGGAATATTGGCTCAAACAATGAAATTGGCTCTTGTATAGCTTCCAATGCAAATACTACTTCTTCCTTTGGCAGGTTTAATTCTTCTGCTATTTCATAAATAGTAGGTTCCTTGGAATTTTTATTTATTAACTGTTCCCTTGTTTGTAATGCTCTATAGGCAATATCTCTTAAAGATCTGGATACCCTAATGGAATTATTATCCCTTAAATACCTTCTAATTTCTCCTATAATCATAGGCACAGCATAAGTAGAAAATCGTACATTTTGACTTAAATCAAAATTATCTATTGCTTTTATTAAACCAATACAGCCTACTTGAAATAAATCGTCTACATGTTCTCCTCTACGATTAAATCTTTGTATAATGCTAAGTACAAGTCTTAGGTTCCCTTGAATAAATTTTTCCCTGGCCTTTAAATCTCCAGCTTTTATTTTAACAAATAATTCTTGCATTTCCTCATTAGTTAGTACTGGTAGCTTTGATGTATTTACACCACATATCTCTACCTTAGATGTATGCATTTACTTTCATCCTTTCACGCTGTATTGCCCCTTTCTCTATAAAATTATTGCCTTGAATAGTATTTTTATTCAAAAAAATATTTACTTAAAGTCCATCTTACATCAGCTTAACCATTTCCTTCCTTAACCTTTTTATTATCCTTTTTTCTAGCCTAGATATATAGGACTGAGATATACCTAAAAGGTCTGCCACTTCCTTTTGGGTTTTTTCCTTTCCACTATGTAGCCCAAACCTTAATTCAATTATAGTTTTTTCTCTACCAGATAATTTGCTTATGGCTTCATTTAACAATGCCCTATCTATTTCTGATTCCATATTTTTAAATATTATATCTCCATCTGTTCCCAGAATATCAGATAACAATAGTTCATTTCCATCCCAATCAGTATTTAAAGGCTCATCTAAGGATATTTCAGATTTTGTTTTACTGGTCCTTCTAAGATACATTAATATTTCATTTTCTATACATTTGGAAGCATAGGTGGCAAGCTTTATATTTTTGTCTGGATCAAAGGTATTAACAGCCTTTATAAGCCCAATGGTACCTATAGATATTAGGTCTTCAATGGAAATTTTAGTATTTTCAAATTTTCTTGCTATATAGACTACAAGTCTTAAATTTCTTTCGATTAATATGGTTTTAACTGTTTCGTCTTCTTTTATTAAGGAAAGATAATAGGCCTCTTCATCTGGAGATAAGGGCGGTGGCAATATTTCACCACTGCCAATATAGTGAACAGTTTTTATTAAGTTTAATTTATCCAATATTTTATATAAAATGATCTTTGATCTAAGTTTAATATTCCTTAACATATATATTCCCCCTATTCAAAATTTCTAGACTTAGTAACCCCTTATATTGATCATCTGTGGAAAGTTTTCCCTTAAATATACCAATAATTAAATTATCACAAATTATCCTATCTGAGTTTTTTATAATCTCTATAAAATCAGGTTTAAACCCCAATAAAAATCCTTTTTTTGAGCCTATAGTTTTAAAAGGTATAATCCTAATAAGGTTTTTTTTATTCATATCTTCTAAAAGCTTTTGAATCTGTAATAAGTCTTCTACTTTATTGGTAAATCCTTGTCGTAAATCAGTAGGAATTAATTCCTTAATTGTTTCATATTCTACTATAAATACTGGTAATTTAGATAAAGGTTCAATTAAAGAATTTCCTGTGTCCAATAAGGCAATTAAAGAAATATTTTTATCGTCAAAATATATAGTTACTTCATACAGTTCCTTTTCTCTAGCAATTTTTTCTTGATAGTAGTCGAATACATTTTTTATTAAAATACCGCCTAAGGCTATTCCTAAAATTAAATATTTAATGGGAAAATCCCTACTAAAAACATTTTCCTCCATAGAAAAATTAGAATAATTCTGTAGAAAATAATATATTCCAATACTGGCCCCAGCAAAAATAAAAGATACAATGTAAAAGCCAAATAATTGTTTTATAAACAATTCTATGGATTTTGAGTTAAAAGCTATCTTCACAATAATTATAGATATTAGAATTTTCATGAAAAAATTAGTTAGAAATATAAATGAGGGCACAAATAAAACAAAGGGATATAATGCTGCCAGAATGGAAGCCATTAATATCCGTTTACTGTTTGCCTTAGTCCTGGTTATTAGCTTGGTAATATGTAAAATTGCAAAATTTATCAAGAAGTTTTCTAAAAACAAATATTCAGCTACTACGTACAAATATATTCCTCCTATAATTATATAAGCCTAGTACATATTCTATTCTTTAATAATTATTATAGGACACAAATTTTAAATTTTTTGTCACTTTATAGTTAATAAAAAAAACGTATCTCTACAAAAGATACGTTTTTTTTCCTTAGGTTGTTTTCTTATCCCTTCTTCTTAAAAAGACTGGAATATCTAATTCATCTTCAAAGTGAGCCGCAGCTTGGCTTTTTCCATCACCTTTGTCAAGGGCTTCCTTTAATTTCTGTTTATCTATATCGAATCCAGTGGCTATAACAGTTATTTTTATTTCATCTTTCAAGTTTTCATCAATTCCTGCCCCAAAAATTATGTATGCATCTTTATCTACTGCAGCCCTAATTAAGTCAGCAGCTTCGTTTACTTCAAATATGCCCATATCTGGGCCACCAGTAATATTTAATAATACTGATTTTGCTCCATCAATTGAGGTTTCCAATAAGGGTGATCTAATGGCCTGCTTAGCAGCTTCTGTTGCCCTGTTTTCTCCAGAAGCCCTTCCAATTCCCATGTGTGCAATTCCCTTACCATGCATGACAGTTTTAACATCAGCAAAGTCTAAGTTTATTAAATTAGGTACAGCAATTAAATCTGATATACCCTGTATACCCTGTTTAAGTACTTCATCAGCCATCATAAAGGCCTCTACCATAGTTGTTTTTTTATCTGCAATTTGCAACAACCTATCATTTGGTATTGTAACTAAGGTATCAACCTTAGCCTTTAATTCTTCGATACCTTGTTCTGCATGTTTCTTCCTTCTAGGTCCTTCAAAGGAAAATGGCTTTGTAACAACACCTACTGTAAGTATGCCTAGTTCCTTGGCAATTTCTGCTACTATAGGCGCTGCACCTGTTCCTGTTCCCCCTCCCATACCTGCTGTTATAAACACCATATCTGCGCCCTTTAAAATTTCAGCTATTTCATTGCGATTTTCCTCAGCAGCCTTGGCTCCTATTTCGGGATTTGCCCCTGCTCCTAGGCCACGGGTCAATTTTTCCCCGATTTGGAGTTTAAATTCTGCCTTAGAGGAATTAAGGGCTTGTCTATCTGTATTTAATGCGATAAAATCGACTCCTCTAACACCACTTTCTACCATTCTATTAACAGCATTGTTGCCTCCACCCCCAACCCCTAGAACCTTAATTCTAGCAAATTGTTCAACATCTACGTCAAAATCAAACATATTTTTTCCCCCTTATCTTAAAATAGCTTATCCAATATTTTATTAATTCAATATTTTAGTTAGATTTTTTACCTCTAAATAGTAAAATTCTCCTAATTTTTGCAAAGTTCTCGAACAACCTACCTCCAAATGTAAAGATAGCCGCATAATAAAGAGGAACTCCTAGCCTATCCCCAAGATATGCAAGAAAAGCAGCTAAAATTGCATTGCCAAAAAAACCTGAAAGAAAGATTCTTATATTAAAGTTGTTTTCCAAGTTTGACCTAATACCACCAAAGACGGAGTCTAAACAGGCAAGTATCGCTACGGAAACATAAAGGGAATAGGTGGTATCATAAGTATACGGTAAGAGAAAGCCAATTACAACTCCTATTAAAATACCAATCAGTGCAAAGAACAAATTAATCATCCTTTCCTAAGGGCTTAGCATACCTGAACTGAAAGTCTCCAGTATAAGCAGGAATATATATGGAATCTTCTATGCTAGTTTCAAAGCCTATGTTATAAATCTTTAATAGATCCCCATAAGTACCAGGTGCATTAACTGCTGCATATAACACTTTAGGGTCTCCTATGGCTTTAATAACAAAGGGTGTGGCAGAGCTTCTTCCATTTATTCTTATAATGGGTCCACCGCATTTGATTTCAGAGGTTGACAAGACCCTTTCATTATTTATGCTTATGGCTTCTGCCCCTGCTATCCTTAAATCATTTATTATATTTAATATATCTACATCATGGATAACATCTTCATTTAAATCGTAACCAAAAGGTCTTTCCTCAGGATTATCATACATTTTTATTATTATTCCAGGGCCTTCCAAAGCAGTTTTTCCTGAATGAATTTTATTATACTTTATATCTTCTAAAAGGATATTAATGATATTATCGTCACCTTTTGCTATATTCTCCAGAAGAGCAAGCTCTTCCTCTTTCATTTTTATAATATTGTTTAATTCAGCTATTTCATTATTTAAGGCATTGATTTCGGCTTTCATTGTTTGTAGAGATCTTATTGTTATAGGAGTAATAGTTTCAAGTTTCATCTTTATTTGAGTAGAAATAAAAACACCAATCATAATGCTAAACAAGGTTAGGATGATTTTTGGATTCGGATTCTTCATATAATCACCCCATTAATCCAGGTTTTCTTCCACTGGTTTAGCATATATGAATTCCTTAATCTTCCTAGATTTTGGTATTATAATATTATTTTCCTTATATACTTGAACTAAATAATCATAATTCCTCAATATAGTTACTATTCCTCCTTTAAGATTCAATGCTGACTCTAAGGTGTCTGGTGGCCCTATTGCTTTTATAACTATAGGTGGGCTAGTAGATACACCATTGATTTCAATATGATTTCCAGCCTTCTCTATTTCTGTAAAAGATGTATATCTCTGGTCATTAATAGAGATGGCTTCTGCATCTGCTGCATTTAATACAGATATTACCTGTAAAACTAAGTCTAGTTCATCTATGATACTATAGCCTAATCCATACTCTAAATCTACTGGAGGGTCGTTGATTTCAATGACAACTCCTGGTCCTTCCAAATCTAAATATCCTGCTAGCATTCTATATTTCATAGTATCATTATATAGGTTTTCTGCGTATATGTTTTTATCTACTTCCTCTATTTCATATTGCTTTATTTTAGCTTCTAATTCATCAACTTTATTTATTAATAAATCTCTTTCATTTTGTGCCTTTTTTAACTCAGATGCAAGCTGTTGTGCTCTTTGAGTAGGTAATAAACCTTCTCCTAAGGTTTTATTAACAGTTTTGAACTGAACAGATACTATGATTCCAAGAATAATAGATACTATTGTCAATGCAATATATTCCTTATATTTCTTCATTTTACCTCTCCTACTCCTCATTAAGTACAATTATAGGATTCTCCCCTCTATCCATTAATATCATTTTACATGATAGTCCTTTCCTATTTATATCCTTAATGATTTCATTTAATAAGCTCATTTTATATTTTACATTATTTATGTCACCAAAGGCAATTAAAATACCGTTATTTAGCTCAATATTTATGTTGTCATTATCTGCCATATCCACTTCTTTCATCTTTTGTAACAATCCTAAGGCATGTCCTTCTTTAATAAATTCGAAGTTTAATTTCATATCCTCAGTAACATTGATATTCTCGCCTATTTTTTTGTTATCTATGTTTAAGCCATTTATTAATGGCAAATTTTCATCTTCATGGCTCTTTAAATCCAAAATATATCCTTCTTCATCAACTAAGGCTAAGGAGGATATATTTTTAATTTGTAATAGCTCTTTCCTCTCCACTACTTCTATTAAAATTTCTTTTGGTAGCTTTCTTTTGATTTTTACATCTTTAATATATGCTAAGCTTTTTAAGTTATTTTCCCCTTCCTTAGTACTTATCTTAAATATATTGTCTCCAACTTTTATGGAGGATCCTAATACTATATTTTCCTTAGATAGTTTATCGTTCCCAATTACTTCAATATTATTTATGACAAACAGATCGGTATTTAATACCAATATGATTACGAAACAAATAGATAAGGCCAATAAGAAGATTCTAAAATATAACCTCCTTCTTCGTTTTTTTCTCTCTACTCTAGAGATTTTTCTCATGTTATCACCCCGGGCTTGTACCTATGTATAATTAGCAGCAAATGCTGCTAATCAATTTTTACTATGTCTGCTCCTAAGTTTTGTAAAGTTATATGGAAATCTTCATATCCTCTTTCTATGTGATAAATGTTTTGAACTTCAGTAATTCCTTTGGCAACTAAGCCTGCTAAGGTCAAAGCCGCACCACCTCTTAAGTCCTTGGCAGTTACCTTAGCCCCTGTTAATTCCTTGACCCCATTTATAACTGCAACCCTACCAAAGATTTTAATATTGGCTCCCATTCTTATTAACTCCTCTCCATGTTTAAACCTATTTTCAAATACAGTTTCACATATAATGCTAGTTCCGTTGGCTATGGATAATAGTGCCATCATCTGAGCCTGCATATCAGTTGGAAATCCAGGATAGGGTAAAGTCTGTATCATTTCAATAGAATTGATTTTCCTAGGCCCTGTCACTTTTAGGGAGTTGCCATTGGTATATATTATGGCACCTGCTTCTTTAAGCTTTGCTATTATTCCAAGTAGGTGTTCGACAATAACATTATTTAAGATAATATCTCCACCTGTTATTGTCGATGCAACCATTAAAGTACCTGCAACAATCCTATCAGGTATAATGGTATGGGTCACATCATTAAACTTATTTACACCCTCTATAGTTATTACTGAAGTTCCTGCTCCTGAGACCTTAGCCCCAGCCTTGTTTAAGTAGTTTTGTAAGTCAACTATTTCAGGTTCCCTGGCAGCATTTCTAATTACTGTAGTACCTTTTGCAGTTACAGCAGCCAGGATAATATTTTCAGTGGCTCCTACAGATGGGTAATCCAATTGTATATCACAGCCCTTTAGACCATCAGTCTTACAGTATAATTGTCCATGGGATTCTTCTATTACTGCTCCCATTTCTCTTAGGGCTTTTAAATGTAAGTCTATGGGCCTTGGCCCAATCTCGCAACCACCTGGATAAGAAATAACAACCTCTCGGGTCCTGGACAACATTGCTCCCATCAATATGATAGAAGACCTCATTTCCCTAACTAATTCCTCGGGTACTATTATTTGATTTAAAGATTTTGAATCTACCTCCATAATATTACCTGTTCTTTTTACCGAACAACCTAAGGATAATAAAATATTTTTCATAATTTCTACATCTCTTAAATTTGGTATATTGAATATGGTACTCTTATTTCCCCCAATAACAGTGGCTGCTAAGATTGGTAGTACAGAGTTTTTTGCACCTGAAACCGAAACTTCTCCTACCAGCTTATTTCCACCATTTATTACATATTTTCCCACCAAACCACCTCCGCATAACATACATTCAAGTATATAAACATATTATGCATAGGTGGATTTAGGGTTACAGATTTTATTTGGCGATGGCTTCAATAAGCTCATATATCTTTTCTGCTGCATCAATTTGACCCATTTTTTTGCTGTTTTTTCTCATATTTGATAACTTTTTGTCATCTCTTATTATACTATAAATAATATCATCTAGCCTTATATTATTTAAATCCTTCTCCAGTACTAATACACAGGCACCGTTTTTTTCAAAAGCCCTGGCATTATATTCTTGATGATTTTCTGCAGTATAGCTTTTTGGAATCAATATACTTGGTACACCTACTGCTGCAATCTCTGCTAAGGTTATAGCCCCTGCTGAGGTAATTACAAGGGTAGCAATATTTATGGCTTCTGGAATCTGGTAAAAGTAAGGAAATATCCTTATGTTTTCATCTAAGACAATATTGCTTTTTTTAATTTTATCCATAAATTCGTCATAAAACCTTTTACCTGTCACATGAATTAGCTGTAAATCTTTTATACCCCTTTTTATAAAATCGAAAATAGCATCGTTTAATTTTTTCTGTCCCCCACTGCCACCAAAGGACAGAATAAAAGGTTTGTTCTTTTCTATATTTAGCTTCTTGTAGGCAGCTTCTTTATTTATTTCAAGGATTTCCCGTCTAATTGGATTTCCAGTTTTTACAACCCTATTGGGATGTTTAAAGTATTTTTTTGACTCCTCAAAGGTTACAGCCACTTTGTCAACATATCTTGACAAAATCTTATTCGTAATGCCTGGATAGGCATTTTGCTCATGGATTAAGGCAGGTATCTTTTTCTTCTTGGCCACATAAACTACTGGACCACAAACATATCCTCCAGTACCTATTACAACATCAGGCTTAAAATCATCTAAGATTTTCTTGGCATCTAGTAAGCCTAGAATTAATTCTTTTGCTGCAATAAATGATTCCTTATTCAGCCTTCTAGGCAAACCCTTTACCCTTATGGTTTTAAATTCTAACCCCTCTTTAGGTACTAATTCTGCTTCTAGCCCTTTCTTAGTACCTACATAGAGGATCTTAGCATTTTTATCTCTTAATTGGATTTCTTTAGCAATGGCTAAGGCAGGGTATATATGGCCTCCTGTACCTCCTCCTGATATTAGATATTTCACTTTCTTCAACTCCTATCTAAATTTGCATGTCTAGAAATGTTTAAAAGTATTCCTATGGCAGACATATAGATCATAAGGGAAGTTCCACCGTAAGACACAAAAGGCAGGGTAATACCAGTTGTAGGTATGGAAGATGTAACTACTGCTATATGAATTAGGGACTGCACAGTGACTAAGGCTGTAATGCCTGAAGCTAAAAAGCAACCAAAGGCATCTTCAACACTTAAAGCAATCCTAATGCCTCTCCAGATTAATATCATAAAGAGTATTATGACGAAACTAGTACCTAAAAATCCCAGTTCTTCACCTATAATTGAAAATATAAAGTCATTATAGGATTCTGGAATATAGAAGAATTTTTGCCTGCTTTTCCCTAAGCCTAAGCCAAATAAGCCCCCTGAACCAAGGGCATATAATGATTGGACAGCCTGCCAACCTATGTCTAATTTATAGGCGAAAGGGTCTCTAAAAGCGATTATTCTTTTTAATCTATACTCATTTTCTGGCCCAGTTACAGCTAAATAGCCAAAGACTGTTGCACCTGCAGCCATGAAAATCAAATGCAATATATTCATTCCAGCTATGAAAAACATACCTATTAAAGTGGCTCCCAAAGTAATGGTAGTTCCTAAGTCCCTTTGAACATATATGGCACCGCAGGAGATACCTATTATGATTAAAGCTGGCAAAGTCCCATGTAAAAGGGAGGATATTTTATCCTTTTTATTTGCAAGAAAACTGGAAAAATAGATAATGGAACCAACCTTAATGGCATCTGAAGGCATGAAAGTTGTAATTCCTAAATCTATCCATCTTCTTGCTCCTTTAATTTCTCTACCTAAGGGAGAGAAAATCAAGGCACCTAATATCAGGGACAGGATAAAAATCCAAAGAGCATATTTCTTCCAGATTTTATAATTTATGTTCATGCAGATTAAAAGTCCTACTAATCCAATAGAAGCAGATATTATTTGCTTTTTTAAAAAATAATATCCGTTATCAAAATCTTGCATGGCTTCTGGCCAACTGGCACTAAAGACCATTATAATACCAATAAATACCAGGATTAAGGTTGACATAAGCAAGGTAAAATCAACTGCTTTTTTCCTTTGAAGGGTCTTTTTCTTTCCCATATTACTCCACCTCTAATTTATATACAGCCTTTTTATAATCCTTACCTCTTTCTTCGTAACTTTTATACATATCCCAAGAAGCACATGCAGGAGACAATAATACATTATCCTTTTCTTTTCCCAATCTAAAAGCCAAATTTACAGCCTCCTTCATGCTTTCTACCAGATGTATATTTTTGAAATTATGCTCTAAGGCAGTTTTTTTAATTTTTTCTTTGGTTTCTCCCATAAGGATTAACTCCTTAACTTTCCCATTAAAAGAATTTATTAATTCATCAAACTGGGATCCTTTATCATAGCCCCCTGCTATCAGGATTATAGGTCCATTAAGGGCCTCTATTGCCTTTATGGTAGAGTCTGGGTTAGTCCCCTTCGAATCGTTGTAAAATGATATTCCGCCTACTTCCCTAACATATTCTATCCTATGTTCTACTCCGGAAAAGTCTCTTAAACCTTCTCTAATATAGTTTAAATCTATACCCATAGCGTAGGCAATTGCAGCACTTGCTAGAGCATTTTCCAGATTATGTTTCCCAAAAATTTTTAACTCCTTGTAGGGCAATACCTTCTCCTTAAATTCTTCATCCTTTATGACTATATAATCTCCTTCTACAAATACTCCCTTGTCTAATATGTTGTCTGCACTAAACCAAATAATTTTAGATTTAACTTCATCTTCAAATTGTCTAAGGACACCATCTTCAAAATTCAATACTGTATAGTCGTTTTTACTTTGATTTTTAAAAACTTTTTTCTTAGCTTCCACATAATTTTCAAAAGTGGTATGCCAATCTAGGTGATCAGGACTTATATTAGTTATTAGGCTTACCTTAGGTTTGAAATGGACTGTATCTTCCAATTGAAAGCTACTTGTTTCAACAACAAATACATCGTCTTCCTTGGCACTTATCATGTTTTCTAAAATCCCTACACCAATATTTCCCGTAACATAGGTGTTGTATTTAGCCTTTTTAAATATTTCTCCCACTAAGGCAGTAGTTGTTGTTTTTCCATTAGTTCCTGTTATGGCAATTATATTGTCTGTAGGGGAGATTCTATAGGCTAATTCAATATCTGTTATTACTTCAATATTTCTTTTTTTTGCCTCAAAAATAATTGGGTTAGTAGGTGGTATGCCGGGACTTTTTACTATTAAATCAATATCCTCTAAGGGTACATTATTCGTATTTATGTATTTTTCCACATTTATACCATCGATTTTTTTAAAAAATTCTTCCAGCTCATCTTCTCTTTTAGAATCAGATACTATTATTTGTGCATCCAATTTATAAAGAGCCTTCACAGTTGACTGGCCTGTTATTCCAAGTCCTAATACCAATACTCTAGCATTTGATAAATCCATAATATCAACTCTCTTTCTAATAAGGTACACTGACTATCCCAATTAAACATAGTATTACTGTTACAATCCAAAAAACAGCTACTACCTTTGTTTCCTTCCAGCCTTTTTGTTCAAAATGGTGATGTAAAGGACTCATTAGGAAAACCCTTTTACCTGTAAGTTTATAAGAAGTTACCTGAATGATTACCGACAAGGCTTCTACAAAATATATTCCTCCTACTATGGGTATTATTAAAGGTAGATTTAATAGTATAGCTATGGCTGAAACTGCCCCTCCTAAGGCCATAGAACCTGTATCTCCCATAAACACCTTTGCTGGGTAGGCATTGTGTATCAAAAAACCTAAACAAGCTCCAGCCAAAGTAGTGGAGAAAATAGATATGATTTCCATACCAAAGTTTAAGGCAACTAAGCCGAAGAAGGATAGGATTATTAAAGTAACTCCTGAAGCCAATCCATCTAAACCATCTGTCAGATTTACACTATTGACAGTTGCCACAACTACAAATGCAATAAAAGGAATATATAAGGGTCCCAAATCTAGATACTGGTCTTTCAAAAATGGAACTATTAGTTTTGTTCCTAGTACAGATGTGGATGATTGGTATACTGCCAATATTATAGCAAGTATTATTTGACCTATTAATTTTTGATAAGCCCTTAATCCTAGGGACCTTCTTTTAACTACTTTGATATAGTCGTCTATAAATCCAATTAGACCAAAACCAAAGGTTGATAGCAATAATACATACATATCCCGATTCAATACTCCTGATGTTGTAATTGTAATGACTAGGGCTATGAGTATCATGATCCCGCCCATGGTAGGTGTGCCTGACTTTTTCAAATGGGTTTGAGGGCCATCATCCCTTACATTTTGGCCAATTTTTAATTTCCTTAGTAGGGGTATGATAATTGGACCGAGAATAAGGGTTATTATAAATGACATGAAAAGATTTCTTACTATATCTATATATTCAATCATAATGTTCTCCTCTCAAGTATCTAATCTTTATTTTCTGTTATTTAGGTAATCTAGTACAATTTGTCTTTCATCAAAGGGGATAGTCTTCCCATTTATTATGGTATAGGTTTCATGGCCTTTTCCAGCTAAAAGAATAATGTCTTTAGCTTTTGCTATATCTAAGGCGTATTTTATTGCTTCCTCTCTATCAATAATTTTAACATATTCTCCCCCGACTTTTCTTGTACCTACAAGTATATCGTCGATTATTGTTTCTGGGTCTTCAAATCTTGGATTGTCTGATGTAACTATGGAAAGGTCTGCATATTTGCCAACTGTTTCTCCCATTTCTGGTCGTTTTGTCCTATCCCTATTACCTCCAGCTCCAAAAACTACTAGTATTCTCCCTTCTGCAAATTCTTTAAGTACTTTAAGGACATTCTCTAGTCCATCTGCTGTATGGGCAAAATCAATAATTACTGTATAATCAGTATTGGTTGGAACTACTTCAAACCTTCCCTTAATTCCCTCAATGGACTCTAAACCTCTTTTTATAGTACTTAAGTCTATACCATAGGCATAGGCACAAGATGCTGCAGCCAAACTATTATATACACTAAATTCCCCGGGAATATTTAATTTTATATCTATCTTGCCCTCGGGGGTATGTAAGTTAAATTTAACTTTCGTCAAGCTAAATTCAATATTAGATGCAAAAATATCTCCCTTATTCATTATACCATAAGTTAATAATGGAACCTTCTCCCCTATTATATCTATTATTTTTCTTCCGTAATTATCATCAATATTTACAATATTGTATTTCCTAGTTTTGTTAAAAAGCTTTACTTTGCTATGGAAGTATTTGTCCATGGTCTCATGATAATCCAAGTGATCCTTACTTAAATTGGTAAATATACCGATTTGAAAATCCATATAATTAACTCTTTTTAATTCTAGGGCATGGGAAGATACTTCCATAATACAAAAATCAAGGTTTTTATTTACCATTTCTTTAAGTAGACTATGGATAGTTAAAGCATTGGGAGTAGTATTTATTATTTCAGATTTCTCGTCTCCAATTATTGCTCCCATGGTTCCTATAATGCCTACTTTTTTATTATATTCTTCCAATATACTTTTAATGAAATATGTAGTTGAAGTTTTGCCGTTGGTACCAGTTATCCCTATTAATTCTAATTGGTTCCAAGGCTTGCTATAAAAAATACTTGAGAATCTAGCCAAGGCATCTACAGAATCTTCAACTTTGATTACTGTAACATCTTCCTTTACATCTAAATCCCTATCTATTACCACTGCAATTGCACCATTATCAATGGCATCTCCAATATAATCATGGCCATCTACAGTAAAACCTCTTTCTGCAACAAATAATTCTCCCCTTTTTACCTTTCTAGAATCATTGTTTATACCTCTTATATCTATATCTAAACTACCTTTTAGTAATGTGTATTGGTAGTCCTTGACTATTTCCTTTAATTCCATATTTGCACCTGCCTTTTATCCATAATATGATTAACTAAAAGGCAACTTACTTAAGTTGCCTCTAATATCTTACTCCTATGTCCCTTCAAATTCAACTATTATTTTTCTGTTTATATCTATTATCTCCTCAGGATTTGGATTTTGACTCTTAGCTTTACCTTCTCCCCTTAGTTCATAATTTAGGTTGAGATTGTTTAAAATCTCTATTACTTCTGACTTATCTTTTCCAATTAAATTTGGCATTATTATGGTTTCACCCTCTTTAATATTCAAATACAGGTCTACTATAGATCCTTTTTGAACCTCTGTGCCTGGTAATGGAAATTGATCTAGGATTACTGAATCTGAAGTTAAGTCCAGATATTCTGTAGTATATCTTAGGCCTATATCAGTTAGGATTTTTCCTCCTTCACCTATTTTCATATTCCTAACGTCAGGCACTGTAACTTTTTCTGTCATCATGGCCTTTTCTTCTTCTGTAAATATAGGAGTTACTTCAAGATAATTTAAAGTCTCCTCTAATATTTCCTTTGCCACAGGTGCAGCTATAGTACCACCATAATACTGGCCTGCACTGGGTTCATCTATAATGACTAATAGGGCTATTTTGGGATCATCTACTGGTGCCACTGCTGCAAAAGAAGCTATATATTTTCCAGGAGCATATTTTCCATCTATAATTTTTTGGGCTGTTCCTGTTTTTCCTCCAACCCTCATGCCTGGTATATATGCCTTAGTTCCAGTACCATCCCTAACTACCTGCTCTAACATTTCTAACATGGTTTTTGACGTTGATTCTGACAGTACCTTTCTTTTTACTACAGGATCAAAACTTTTAACAATATTGCCCTCGCTATCTATTAATTCCTTTACCAGCCTTGGCTCCATCAAGTTTCCACCATTGGCAATGGCAGCAACAGCATTAACTAGCTGTATTGGAGTTACGGCTACACCATGGCCATAGGACATGGTGGCTAAGTTAACTTCCCTAATACTTTCAGGATTTTGAGGTACTATACCTCCCTGTTCACCATTTAAATCTATTCCTGTAGTTTCACCAAAACCAAAGGCCTTAATATATTTTAACAGCAGATCTCTGCCTACTTGCCTTCCTAAATTTACAAATACGATATTACAGCTGTTGTTCATCCCCTCTACTAGGGTTTGAGGTCCATGGGGGTTATACCATTGGGAACATCTTAGAACTACTCCCTTAATATCCCTAATGAAACCATTACAATAGTAGTGAGAATCTGGCTTAGCAATATTCTCTTCCAAGGCAGCTGCAGCTGTAATTATTTTAAAGGTAGAACCTGGTTCATATACATCACTAATGGCAGTATTTCTCCACATTTCATACCATTTTTCCAATAGTTCATCTTGGCTTAAATTTGCCCAACTTTCTTTAAGCTCCTCGTCTAAGGGTTCCCTTGGATTATTGGGATCGTAGTCTGGCTTGTTTGCTAAGGCTAATATGTCGCCTGTCTGAGGCTCCATTGCTATTATGGTAACCTTTTTGGCCTTATTAAGTATTAAGGCTTTTTCAGCAGCCTTTTCTACAAAATGCTGTATTGCCTCATCTATAGTAGTAACAATAGACAAGCCATCAGATGCTTCATATATTTTCTCATCATCAAAGGGTAATTGCCTACTGGCTGCATCTGTGGTTTTTATCCATCTTCCAGGAACTCCAGTTAAATAATCATCGTATGTATGCTCAAGACCCTCTAATCCATTATTGTCAATATTAGTAAAACCTAAAACATGGGCTGCAAAATTTCCATAGGGGTAGTATCTTTTATTATCATCTACAATCTCTATCCCTGGTAATTTCAGCTTTCTCAGTTCTTGAGCTTCTTCATTAGTTATCCATTGTTTAATCTTTTCTGTACCTACTCTTTTGGTTATTTTTTCATAAACATACTCTTCATCTAAATTTAAAACCCTAGCTACTTCCTTTGCAGTCCTTTCTGGATCCTTTATATCTGGCGGACTTGCCCATACTGTGGAAGCACTAACACTAAGGGCTAATTTTTTTCCGTTTCTATCATAAATAATTCCACGTTTTGATTTTATTGTTATCCCCTTTGTCCACTGTTCTAAGGCGCCCTTTTTTAATTCCTCACCTCTTACTATTTGTAAAAACCCCAACCTTCCAATCAGTAGAATAAATAATAGCATGACCACAATGAAGACGAATATAAGTCTCTTTTTAGATGAATAGCTGGGTTTTATCAAAATAAATACCCCCTAAAATAGATTTGACACAATGCCTAATATTTTACCCAATCTACCTCCTAAGGTAAGTTTTTCTTCCTGTTCTATTGGGTCCTCATTGACATTAACAGTAATATATACTATTTGATCTTCGTTTGGATAATCCATGCCTAATTTTGTAATAGCATCTTCTTCGATTTTCCCTGAGGACTTTATCCCTTCTAAATCCGCAATTAGATTCATCTTTGTTTTTTCTAGTTCAACCTTTTCTCTTTCAAGTTCAGTTAATTCTTGTCTAATGGTAGTAATTTTTGCATAGCCAGACAAGATTAGCAAAGAAATGCTAAGAATGATAAAAGGTATAGTCAATAAAAATAATTTTAATACACTGTTATTTTTCTTCTTTCTAACAACCTTTTTCCTCTGCTTTTCCTGAACTTCAAAGGTTTCTTCAGGGTAATAACTGAATTCTCTTGCTAACAATTTATTCTCCCCCTTTTACATTTAGAACACCAAGTTTCTCTCCTATCCTAATCTTAGCAGATCTAGATCTAGGGTTTTTATTTATCTCCTCTATAGTGGGGACTATAGGTTTTCTTGTGATGATCTCTATTTCCTTAACTTTATTACATATGCATTGAGGCAATTGTGGCGGGCATATGCAGTCCTTATTTAATTCCTTAAAGCTTTCCTTCACTATCCTGTCCTCTAAGGAATGAAAGGTAATAATTGCAAGCCTACCTCCTGGATTTAACCTTCTAACCATTTTAGGGATTGATTCCCTTAAAGCTTCTAACTCTCTATTTACCTCAATCCTAATTCCCTGAAAAGTTTTCTTTGCTGGATGATGTCCTTCTTTCCTGGCACTCTTTGGAATTGCCTTTTTAATTATGCTGACCAGTTCTAAGGTAGTATCTATTGGCTTTTTCTTTCTTTCTTCTACTATGAATTTAGCTATTCTTTTGGCCCACCGTTCTTCGCCATAATCCCAAATTATTCTAGCTAATTCTTCCTCAGAATATTTATTTACAACGTCCCAAGCTGAAAAATCTTTAGTTTCATCCATTCTCATATCTAAGGGGGCATCCTTATTGTGAGAAAATCCCCTGCTTTCTTCGTCTAGTTGATGGGAAGATACTCCTAAATCTAAGAGAATCCCATCTACTTTCTCAATTCCTAAATCATCAAGTATATCATCTATATTTCTAAAATTGTTGTGAACAAAAATTACTCTATCTTCATGCTCCCTAAGTACTTCCTTAGCTTTGTTAAGTGCATTTATATCCTGGTCTATGCCTATTAATCTTCCCGTACTTAACTGCTTTACAATCTCCCTTGAGTGACCCCCTCCCCCTAAGGTACCATCTACATATATTCCATTAGCTTTTATCCTTAACCCTTCAATGGCTTCATTTAAAAGTACTGGTATATGTTTAAACTCCATCTTATACCCCCTGTTATATTCCTAGCTCAGCCATTTTTTCTGCTATACTATCATAGCTTAAGCTATCATCGTTATTGTATGTATCCCATTCTTCCTTACTCCATATTTCAATCCTCGTTGATACGCCTATAATGACTACATCTTTTTCCAATCTGGAATGTTCCCTTAAATTTGGTGGGATAAGTACCCTACCCTGTTTATCTAACTCACATTCACAGGCTCCAGAAAAGAAAAATCTAACAAAGGCTCTGGCATCACGATTGGTAAGTGGTAGCTGCTTTAACTTTTCCTCTAGTATAGACCATTCTGACTTTGGATATACAAACAAGCAATTATCCAAGCCCTTGGTCATAACAAACACTTCCCCCAATTCAGCCCTGAATTTTGAGGGAATTATAATCCTTCCCTTACTATCTAAAGTATGTTGATATTCACCAATAAACATACCAACCACTCACTTAATTATACCTACTACCACTTCTCTCCACTTTCCACCACTTACTATTATTCTACACTATAAGTTTAAATACTTCCACCCCTTTTTTTTTAAATAATTTTAGGACTTTAGTCGTATATTGACAAAAAGTGGTTCTAATTCCAATATTTAGACAAAAAAACTGCTGATAAAATTGATTTATCAGCAGTTTTCTACATTTTCTATTATGATTTTTTTCTTTTCATATAAAAGATAATAAGAGGAATGAAAAAACCAATGATGCTAACAATTTGAGCAACCCTAAACTGTCCCCACATTAAACTATCTATTCTTAAGCCTTCTATGAAGAACCTAATAAATGAATATAAGGAAAGATACAATAAAAATACTTCTCCCTCTTCTTTTTTCTTATTTTTCCTGTACCAAATAAGGAACAAAAATACTAAGAAATTCCATATGGATTCATAGAGAAAAGTGGGATGTACTTTTACTCCATTGACCATAATTCCCCAAGGAAGATCTGTAGGTACTCCATAGGCTTCCTGATTTATATAATTTCCCCATCTACCTATGGCTTGGGCTAAGATTAAGCTTGGACCGCATATATCTGCCAGGGTCCAAAAATTGATTTTCTTAATTCTTGTAAATATTATGGCTACAATTATGGCTGTAATAAGGGCTCCATGGATTGCCAAACCGCCATGCCTTATATTTAAGGCCTCAATTGGATTATCTTTATACAAATCCCAACTAAATATGACATAGTACAATCTAGCCCCTATTAAACATAAGGGTACCTCCCAAATGAGCAAATCTAAAATCAATTCCTCATCAAAGCCAATTCTCCTTGCTTCCCTAAGAGCTAAAATAGTACCTATTAGTACACCTGAAGCTATTAAAATACCATACCATCTAATTTCCAGGCCAAATATTTCAAATGCAACTGGGTCCATAACATAACCGCCTTTCTCAATAGTCCACTGAATTAGTATAACATAATTTACATTATTTTTCTATTTATTCCAGTGGATTTATTATAGATAAGACTACATTTTCTTCTGTAAAATGGCTGTTAAACCTTTGTATAATATCTTTATATTCTACTTTTTCTAAAAGGGATAAATAATCTATTAAAAGAAAGTCGGTAAAATATAAATCAACAAAGTTATTTCCAATAAACTCAATGGAATTGAGCCCCATTAAAAATTCACCTATTGTCTTATTCTTTATTCGATTAAAATCCTCTTCTAAAAGGAGGGTTTCAGCAGGTTTTTGGATTAACTGTATTAATTTTTCGTAAACCTTTTTAGGCTCCTTAGATTCACCCACTATTAAGGAATGGCCGTAGGATTCTTTACCAGTATAGTAACCACCAAAATTGGTATTTATTAAGCCTTCCTCGTACAGGTCATTGTAAAAAGTAGAGCTTGAACCAAAGAGAATATCTAAGATAATATTAGTTACTAAGTCATTCTTTATTAATTTCTCACCTGTTAATCCAGTATCCCAATCTTTAAATCCTATATGAAAAATTGGGGCAGCAGTCATCATCTTTTCTTCTATAATCTTTTTATTGATTTTTTTATCTTCAAAAGGCAGGATTCTCTTTATTTCTTCAGCTTTCTCGTAATTATTTTTTTGGGATTTTTCTACCACATCTAAGATTTCATCAAAGGCAAGATCTCCTATTACAAATAATACCATATTTGTTGGGTTATAAAATGTATTATAACATTTGTACAATAGTTCCTTATCTATCTTCTGTATACTTTCAATAGTGCCTGCAATATCTATTTTAACAGGATGTTCATTGTACATGGCTTGCAGGCAGTTGAAAAATACTCTCCATCCAGGATTATCCTGATACATATTTATTTCCTGGGCTATAATCCCTTTTTCCTTATTTACATTTTCATCTGTAAAGTAAGGATTTTGAACGAAATCTATTAGTAAGCTAAGGCTTTCAAAAAAATTCTCCGTAGAGGAAAACAAATAGGCTGTCTGATTAAAATTTGTATAAGCATTTACATTTGCTCCTAATTTAGAAAATTTTTCGAATAGGTTATTTTCTGGACTTTCGAATAGCTTATGCTCCAAAAAATGGGCAATTCCCTCTGGCACTTTTAAGGGGTCCTTCTCTCCTATGGGTACAAATACATTATCTATACTTCCATAATCAGCAGCAAAAATTGCATACTGTTTTGTATAACCCTTCTTTGGTATGAAAAAAACCTTTAATCCAGAATCCATTTTTTTATAATAAAGTTTCTCTTTAAGCTTTTCACTTTCGTAAATTTTTGTATCCAAAACTAATCCCTCCACTCTCTACAATAGTTTATATATTCATGACCTTTGTATTTCTCATAAAGTAAATGGTATCTAGGGTCAGCCTAGACATGGCTTCTACAACATCTTCCTTAGTAACCCTATCTATATCCTCTAAGACTTCTTCTAAAGAACGGTTATCATTGGATAGGATTTGACTAAAGAAATACTCGGATATAAGGAAAATACTATCTTTTATAGACATAGTAGATGATTTTAAGGATTCTTTTGATATTTCAATATCATTCATTGTAAAATTACCTCTTCGTATTTCTTCAATTTGCTCCTTTATTATATCTATTGTTTTTTCAAAGTTTTCAAATTCTATTCCTCCATCTATTAGCATGATGGACTTATATTTAAAGACAGTAGACGAAACATAATAAGCTAAGCTTTCCTTTTCCCTTACATTTTTGAATAGTTTAGAATTTGGCCCACCACCTAAGATATCGCTTCCTATTAACAGGCCATTATATAATTTATCTTCATAGGGTATTCCAGTTCTGTATCCTAGGACCAATTTACCTTGATTAACATTTAAGTCTTCATATACCATATTCTTAGTTTTAGCTCCCCTAATTATTTGCTCCCTAGGTATGCTAATTATATTTTTCCTTTCAATTTTAGCCATCTCTTTCATATACTCAACCATATTGTCATCATAATGACCTACATAGAATATTTCAATGGGGCTGGTCTTTATTAAATCCTTATAATGGTTATATAAAACTTTTTCATCTATTTTTGGTAGATCTTCTATATTACCTAAGGAATATATACTATATCTCTCATTTTTGCACATTTCCTCTATACATCTATCTATGGCATAGGACCTCTTATCGTTTATCCTGCTTTCTATCTTCCTCTTTAAGTTTTCCTTTTCCTGGTCTACATAGGATTTCTTAAAATATCCTTCCTCTAGGAGAGGATTAAAAATAATAGACTTTAACAAATTAAAGACATCATAAATATATTCTTTGTTACTTACATATTCCCCACTTACAGTTTCCACTGTGAAACGAAGTACATGTTTTTCTCCTCTCTTGTTTATAGCCAAACTTAAGTTTGCTCCATAATTTTCTTCTAATTTCTTCTGTATTTCTAAATTTGTCTTATATTCATCAGTACCTCTTTTTAAGACTAAGGGGAGTAAAGCATTTTTTGTAGCTTCCTCCTTTGTTAAAGGCCTCAAAAAATAAAAGCTCAGTAAATTTGATTTAAATTTATCTGTTTTCACTAGGTTTAAATTTATTCCATTTCCAATTTGTATTTTTTCAGACTTTAAGCTCAACTCCATTCCTCCCTCTTACCATATTATTTTTACTATACCCAAATTCCATTATAGTTACTTATATTATTATTTCGTTTAAAAAGAATAAATTCAAAAAACCCATTCAAAGGAATGGGTTTGGTTGAGTTTATTTGCTTTTTTCAATTAATTTGCTGATTTCATTTACATAGTTGTCATAGGAATTACCATTCATTAAATCAGTTATAATATCTACTATTTGGAAAAAAGTTTTTTCATCATTTGATATAATAACTTCTTTTATTTCATTATCACTTTCTAGGACTGTCTCTTTTATTAAGTTCTTTGTATCATCGTTAAATTCACTGTCATAGGCCATTATTACAGAAACAAGGGCTGTATCATTTAATATGATTGTAGCAGCATCGTCTATACCAAATAGTTCCACTACATGGTCTGATAAAGTTTCTGATCTATCTATTATAGCCCTATCTTCCATTGATACCTCAATAGTTCTATCTGGTTCCTCTGGTTCCTCAACAATTGGGGCTTCTTTCTGGTTAAATGTACAACCTATTTGCAAAAGTAGAAGAAAAATTATGGTTAATAATACATATCTTTTCAAATTATCCCTCCTCTTACTATAGTTTTACAATATTTATAAAATTTATAACAAGGGAGGGAAAATTTATTAAAATTCTTTAGCTATTTTAACACCGGAGCTAGTGCCTAATCTAGTTGCTCCTGCTTCAACCATCTTTCTTGCAGTTTCCAAGTCCCTGATACCGCCTGAAGCCTTTATTCCCATTTCATTGCCAACTATGGATTTCATAAGCTTAACATCTTCTATAGTGGCCCCTCCAGTGGAAAAGCCAGTGGAAGTTTTAACGAAATGAGCTCCAGCTTCTAAGGATAGTTCACAAGCCTTTTTCTTTTCATCATCGCTTAGTAGGCAGGTTTCTATAATTACCTTAACTATTGCTTTGTCCTTAGCAGCTTCCACTACAGCTTTTATATCTTCTTTTACTAAATCATAATCCTTGTTTTTTAAGGCTCCAATATTTATTACCATATCTATTTCTTCTGCACCATTTTTTATGGCATCTAAGGTCTCAAAGGCTTTAACTTCCTTGGTACTAGCCCCTAGGGGAAATCCAATAACTGTAGCTACCTTAATATTGGAATCTCTTAGTATATCCTTGGCCAGTTTTACGAAATATGGATTTACGCAGACTGCATAGAAATTATGTTCAATTGCTTCATTACATAAATCCTCTATCATTGAATTGGTAGCATCTGGCTTCAATAAGGTATGATCAATAAGTCTTAAGATATCTTTCATATAAATCACCCAATTATTTTATTAGTTCTACTAAATCGCCGTTTTTCACTCCTGCTGCATTACCTTCTTCAATATCTACATGCATTTCAAGTTGAAAAGCATCTGAAACCCTAACTAAGACATTGTTAAATACTAAGCCTCTTTCTCCGTTTACTTTGACGCTTACTATATCCTTATCCTTTACTCCAAATTCTTCTGCATCCTTAGTATGCATATGGATATGTCTTGCAGCAACTATTAAACCTTCTTTTAATTCAACTTCACCCTTTGGCCCTACAAGTTTTGCTCCAGGAGTACCTTTTATATCTCCTGAATTTCTAATTACAGGCTCTACTCCTAAGGTATAGGCATCTGAAATTGATAATTCAAATTGTGTACTTGATCTAACTGGTCCTAGTATCCTGACTCCCTTAATTATATTTTTGGGGCCTACTACATCTACCTTTTCTTCACAGGCATATTGTCCTGGTTGAGACAAGTCCCTTAGTTTTGTCAATTCATACCCTTCACCAAATAATATATCCAAATCCTCTTGACTTAAATGGATATGTCTATTTGATAATGCTATAGGTAATAGTTTTTTCATCTATACAACCTCCATTAATCTATATTATCAATATAATTATAAAACTTTGTTTACTAAAAATCAAAAATTATTATTTAATTGCACAAATAATATCATAAAAATTAGGATAAGAAATATTTACCCACTGGCTATCTAAGATTTCACTTTCACCTTCTATGGCTAAGGCAGCAATAGATAAGGCCATGGCAATTCTATGATCCCTATGGCTACAAACTTTTGCTGGATTTAGCTTTTTTCCCCCATTTATTATCAGGCCATCAGACAAAGGACTTATGTCTACTGACATTTTCTTTAACTCCTTGGCAATAGACTCTATCCTATTGCTTTCCTTAAACTTAAGATCTTCTGCTCCCCTAATAATTGTAGTACCTTCTGCAAAAGCCGCTGCTACAGCCAAGATTGGAATTTCATCAATTAGTCTACCTATGAGATCTTCATCTATTACAATTCCCTTCAATGGAGCATAGGAAACATATATATCTCCAATTGGCTCATTGTTTACAATTCGGATATTTTTAATTTCTATTTTTGCACCCATTTGGATTAATACGTCTATAATTCCAGTTCTGGTTTGATTTACTCCTACATCTTTTAAAACTATATTAGAACCTTTAATTATGGTGGCTGCTACTATAAAGAAAGCAGCAGAGGAAATATCGCCAGGAACATAGAGTTCACTTCCCACAAAATCATTTTTCTGAAAATACTCAAACATTCTTTCTGTATGGTCTCTAGTTACTTTTTTCTCTATTACAATAGACCTTCTATTGCTATAAATTGATGCCAATAAAATAGCCGATTTTACCTGGGCACTGGCTACTGGCAGCTCATATACTATGCTGTTTAGTTTTTCACTTGGTTCTATATCAAGAGGTGGATACTTATTATTAACTCCTTTTATATTTCCGCCCATCTTAGTTAAAGGTACAATAACCCTATCCATGGGCCTTTTATTTAATGAGCTATCGCCTATTAACCTTGATTTAAATTTTTGACCTACTAGGAGGCCAGACAATAATCTCATTGTAGTGCCTGAGTTTCCGCAATTTAAGGGTTTCTTTGGCTCCTTAAGTCCATTTAGTCCCTTACCAAATATTTTTATCCTATTGTTTTTTTCATCTATATTAAATTCAATGCCCATTTCTATAAAACATTGAATAGTCTTTAACGTATCCTCTGACAATAGGATATTACTAACTATTGTTTCCCCTTTGCTTATGGCACCAAAGATAATAGCCCTATGGGAGATAGATTTATCTCCTGGAACCTTTATTTCACCTCTTAGTCTTTTTATTCCCTTAATTTTCATACTGAGTTCACTCCTTATAGTAGGTGAAAAAAGCCTCTTTTATAGTGCTTTCCTCCACATCAAAAAATATATCCACTGCTCCCCTACCTATGGGAAGAATAAAGGCTATTTTGCCCTCCCTGTTTTTCTTGTCATTTTTCATAAGCTTTAGAAGCGTATTTACTTCTTCTTCATTAAATTCATATGGCTCTACTAGCTTTTCCAAAGGATCTTTTATTTCTTCATAATATTTATGGCCTATAAGCCCATTTTTATAAGCAATATTAGCTT
The DNA here is from genome assembly GCA_012735245.1 of Tissierellia bacterium. Taxonomy (GTDB): domain Bacteria; phylum Bacillota; class Clostridia; order Tissierellales; family Tissierellaceae; genus JAAYFT01. The sequence goes on along the minus strand of JAAYHU010000137.1, from coordinate 76,664 downwards.
CAAGCAACATACCTAAAATAACTGCCTCTCCATGATAATACTTTTTATAATTAAAAAAGGACTCAATACTATGTCCAATAGTATGACCAAAATTAAGTATTTGTCTTAAGTTTAAATCAAATCTATCCCTTTCAACTATTGAAGCTTTTATCTCTACTGAGTTCCTTACTATGGAGTATAAGACTTCAGCCTTCTTATTATAGATTTCCTCTATATTTTCCTTTACATATTTAAAAAAATTATAATCAGCTATAATCCCATACTTTATTACCTCCCCTAGGCCAGAAGTAATATCCCTTCTAGCTAAGGTGGTTAAAAAACTAATATCTATTAAGGTCTCTAAGGGAAAGTGGAAAGAACCAATTACATTTTTTAAGCCACCATGGTCTATGGCAGTTTTGCCCCCTATGCTACTATCTACCTGAGACAATAGGGTTGTAGGAATTTGGACATAATTTATTCCCCTTTTATAGGTAGAGGCGGCAAAACCAGCCATATCCCCAACCATCCCCCCTCCTAAAGCTAGGACAAGGCCTTTTCTATCTATATTATTAGCAATTAAGCTATCATAAATTTTTCTTATTTCTCCTAAATTTTTATTTTCTTCCCCTGGTTTAATTAGATGGAGCTTATCCTTTCCACCTAAGAGCCTATCTATCTTATCTTTATACAGACTATAGATGTTTTTATCCGTTATTAGAATATAATTGTCCCCTTGTGTATAATCCCTTAACTCATCCCATATGTTGTCTACTATTTTATACTTCATTTTTTACCTCTTTTCCAAATATTTTATATAATTATTGTAGTTAAGTATAAGCTCTTCCATAAAATCCCCACCAAACTTTCTAAGGATTTCATCTGCTATTATATAGGCTACCATATTTTCAGCAACTATGCTGGCAGAAGGTACTGCACAGACATCAGATCTTTCAAATTGGGCCAGTGCTTTTTCCTTAGTAATCATATCAACTGTTTCTAAGGGTTGCCTCAGAGTTGGTATAGGCTTCATAGTGGCCCTTAAAACTATATCTTCTCCATTAGATATTCCAGCTTCTATGCCACCGGCATTATTGGTCTTTCGTCTATATTTATCAGTATATATTATTTCATCTTGGAAGCTGGAACCATATACTTTTGAGGCATAAGTTCCCAAACCTATTTCTACTGCCTTTATACCCTGTATGCCCATTAAGGCAGCTGCAAGCCTTGCATCTAACTTTCTTTCCCAATTTATATGGCTGCCTAGGCCTACAGGTATGTTTATTCCTATGATTTCAATAGTTCCTCCCAGGCTATTGCCTTCTTCCTTTGCTTCCTCAATCTTTTTAATCATTTTCTTTTCCGACTCTTTGTCAAGTACCCTAAGCTCTGATTTGTCCGCCAAGTCTAAATCATCTAAATTAAGTCCATTATAATAGTTGATTTCCCCTTCTACTCCTCCAATATTTATTACATGGCTATATATGCTAATATTTAACTCCCTAAGTAGTAGTTTACAGATACTGCCTAGGGCCACCCTCATGGCAGTTTCCCTAGCTGATGCCCTTTCTAAAATATTCCGCCCCCCTTTTTGATTGTATTTTAATGCACCAACTAAGTCTCCATGGCCAGGTCTAGGCTTTGTAATTTCTACTAATTCAATATTTCTACCCCTATTCTCTATTAAAATGGATATGGGGTTACCAGTTGTTAAGTTATTGTTTACTCCGGATAATATCTTAACCTTATCATTTTCAATCTTCATTCTATCCGATCTGCCAAAGCCCCCTTGCCTTCTTTTTAATTCATTATTTATAAAATCTATATCTAAATAGAGGTTAGCAGGTATGCCTTCTATTATACCTATTAAACAATTTCCATGGGATTCTCCTGCAGTTAAAAATCTAATCATACTTACCTCCTAAAAAAGGACTTCTACCTTTGAATGTAGAAGTCCTTAATGTTTTGAATATCCTTTCCTATTTCATATAACTCTTCTTTGATTTCTGGTCTTTTGTCTACGGATACATTATCAGTATTGGATACAAAATAGTTTCCCTTATAAGTTGCGTTTATAGCTTTAAAGAAGAAATCTATTACTGGTATTGAACCATTAAACTGTTCAAAGGTATAGGGTGCTCCGCCTACTGCTAAGAAAATACCGATTCTATCCTCAGTATTTCTGTATTTTTTGCCTAGACTATATTTTAAGGACCAATATCTTTGACACCTATCTATCATGTTTTTAGTCAAACCATTTATGGAGTTAAAGTAGATTGGAGCTGCTAAGATTATTATATCACTAGTGTCAAAACCTTCATATATTTGGTCCATATCGTCCTTTTCTATACAGGCTTCTACATGGCCACAATAATCACACCCTGTACAAGAATTAATCTTTTTATCCACTAAGTTAATTCTTTCTATTTTATATTCATCTCTATTTATTCCATCTAATAGATAGCTTAATAAGATATCTGTGTTCTTGCCTTTTCTTGGACTACCCATAAGTGCTAAAACTTTTTTCATATGTCCTCCTATAGTGCTACTCTAGTTCTTAAGAGTCTAACTAGTAGAGTAATTAAATAACTTGCCAAAGGCATTTTTACCAGGTCTGACAATAGCCTACCTGGCAGAAGTACAAAAAACCCTTTTCCTAACATTAAGCTTAACCAGTAGGTATTTAAGATTAATGATATGGGGATAGTACAAGCAACTATTATGAATAGGATTCTCTTAAAAGTAAAAGGATTTCCCTTCTCTCCCCTTCTTCTCAAATATACTCCATAGATTCCAGGTAAAATTCCCCATAACATTGAACTTAAGGTAAAGCCTGGGAAAAATGGTCCCTGTGGAAAGGCCCAAGCACCGATTAAATCTGCTATTAAGCCAACCATTCCACCTACAAAGGGGCCAAACAATAGGCCACTCATAATTATAGGTAGTTCTCCAAAGCCTAGCCTTAAGGCTGGAAGACCACCTGCTAAGGGTATCATCACCGAAACAAATCTAGTTAAAACAATGGATATTGCTGTTAAAAATCCAGCTTGGGTTAGGGTTTTTGTACTTAATCTACTCTTATTCATTTTTTAACCTCCTTTCTTTCGTTAGTGACAGACTACTGTCACACTAAAGAAAAGGAGTTTCTTTAATGAGACAGCGGATGCGGTAAAGAATCGTGGATATAAATCCTTCGTTTAAGGGCAACTTCCCATCCCTTAACACTTAACGCTCTTTACCTACTCTGTCATGCTAACAGTATAATTATATATCAATATCCCTTTTATGTAAATCATTGTTATATTTTTTTCGAATGTATTCTGTTATATTATAGGAGCCAATAATTGTAGCTAAAAGAAATGATACTATGGCCATTATCTTATAATATGTTGGATATGGGGAAAAATAGGACATAATAAAGAAGACAATAAATAGCAGGTATAGTTTATATATCTTATCTTTATTTAGGAAGTTGATACTCTTTCTAAGTTCCGATTTTTTTTCATAATACCTTGAGATTATATAATCTTCTATATCTTCATCGGGAAGTAATACTTTTTCTTCCTCTAATTTCTTTTTGTATTCCCTTTTAATTTCTTCAATCTTCTTTTCCCTTAACTTCATCCGATACTTATTTAAATATATAATAGAGACAATTCCAATTGTGACGCTTAAAAATAGGGACAAAATAAAATTCTCTAAAAATCTATTTAAAAAAATTACTAAAAATAATAAGGCTGCCAAACTTAAGGCAATTTTATCTAAGATATCTGCCCTAGTGGTTTTCCCATTTTTCATCTGCTTAGTATAGAAATTGTCTAAGACCCTTTGCCTTTCCTTTTCTTTACTTCTAAGCTTTAAATAATTTAAAACTTTTTTCACCCTTACCTCTTCCTTTCCTTGATAAAAGATATCCTATTCCTTGTATTATTGCCACTATGGTGAAAAAAGATACCCCAATACTAGTGGCCATGGAGTAAAAAAACTCTTCCGGCAGCATTTGGATCAAGAGGTCCGTTTCAGGATTTAATAACCAGAGGTCATTGGTGAAAAATATATAGTGAAAATATGTGAAATATTTATTGAAATCTGAATATATTAGAATTCCCAATAGGGCTAAGAGGGCCCAGTTTATAAATAAACCTCTAAATATATATTTGCCTAAAAGTTTCTTTTCTCCTATTTTTATAAAATAAGCAATAATGGCTATAGACAATATAAGAGTAGTATACTTTAGAATATATCCAATTTTAAATAAAACTTGAACATCTCTCATATGTAGGACTTCTCTTTGATTAAAATTAGGTTCTAAAATTTCATCACCTGCCTTACCTTTTAAATATAGGAATAAGTCATCAGTTATCTCCATTAATTCCTCCAAGGACTTGCCTGTGATTTCTACCTGATTGTAGCTTTTATAATTTTTTATGTAGTGCTCTTTATTAAAAGAATTGATTTCAACTGCTATTAATAAGGATACTAAGGATAGTGAAATAACTAATAGGATTAATAGTATTCTTTTCAAACATATCCCTCCAATGATTTATTTAATATATAATACCACATTAATAATAGATTTAAAAAGGATTGGGATTAAAAAAATCCCAATCCTTTAATTTATCCCATGGCTTTTTCCAGCTTATCTAGATGTTTAATTGGAAAATACCTTAAAAGTTCTTTATATTGTTCCACTGATAGTCCTTGAACAGTAGTATATATATCAATTTTTGTATTTAAATCAGCGGCAATAAACCTTTCTTTTATTTCCTCAAAATTTGTATTTGCTTCCATAGTCAACCTCCTCTTTTTAAATATAACTAAGTAAATTTATTATCCCTCATAATATAGTTTTTATTTTGTCCACTGTTTTAATGAAATATTTGGTTTTCCTTATGTTTACTCGTAAGGTTTTAATTTCCTTAAATTGATTTTTATAGTAAAGTAAACAAAAATAGGTTTTTCCACTTTTTTCGTAGCAAAATTATGTGTACATGCATATGATGTATTAGACAAACAAAAGAAGGAGGTGTAAGTAATGGCAGATCGCATTCTTGCGTCAGTAGTTAATCAAAAATCTGTAACTCAAGTCCAACTACAAGTATTAACACTAATTGCTGCTCAAGTTGCTAATGTTATAGAGGCTCAATTAGGTATAGCTGCACAATTTGATGATGATCTCTTAGATATTTAGTGGTAAAAAAGGTTTTTTCCTTTATTATAGATAAACTGACCTGATCTATTTACAACAGGAAGGAGGAATGAAATTGAAAATAGGATTTTCTAAAGATGGTCTAAGGCTAAATTCCAAAAAATTTAATCCCCTGAATCTTCCAATAAAGGGCGTAGAAATAGAATCTGACATCCCACTGACCCCTCCTAATGCTGCAGATATTTTATCTGTTTTTCAACAACCCAATATTAGAAGTGCTAATAAAATGCAAGGTATAGATATTTTAAAATCAATGATAGAAAAAGCCATTTAATATAGATTTGAACTGCCTTAAATAATCATTATTTAAGGCAGTTCTTTATTTGAAATAGGAACTCTTTAACCTAATACAACATAACATATTAATAGAATTGGTAGAATAGGAGGGCTTTTATGACTAAGGAAATCAGCAAAACTGCGCCTAAGGGTAAGGAGAACACTTATATGGGAGCAAAAATTGCTAACCAAATAAATACTAATCAACAATCAAATATGTGTCTTTCATCATGTAGTGCTGTGACACAAAGTTCATCAACTGTCAATATAAATTTAGGTTAGGAGGATATGTATGGAAAATATAAGAAAAGACCACTGGATAGGAATAAAATTAAAAAAGCAATCGGATAAACTGCCTAAGGAAATTTTAATTGACATCAATGGGAATGTATATTTAGATGGGGAGTTGTATGATGAGACTAAGTCCAAATATAAAAACTTAAGTATAGATGTTGAAAGACATAATAAGCTTAGTTCTGGAGAAGAAACCCTAAAAATAATAGAAGAAGGTAAAAAAGCTAAAAAAGGTGATTATGTAATTATAAGAGATGAAGAAGGACCAGATAGGAAAGAGATAACTACTGTTAAATTCTAAGGAGGGGGTATTGCTTTGGACAAAAAAGAAGAAGGTATATCCACTGAAAAGAAAATAGATTTTCAGACCAATATGTATAAGCTAGCAACCGAAGAGGTTGAATTTACAATGAATTTTAAAAAAATGAAAAATCCAGGTGACCTGCTTGAAAAACTTTATATATTAAGGGAAAACCAGTCCCTAAGCAGTGCTGAAAAAAATGAAGTTGTGAAGAAGATTATGCTAGACTATATGGGGTGATTTTTTTGAAAAATATCAGACATTCTATACTACTTAATCTGTCAAATCAGACCAATACAATCAAATGTGCAGATACCCATCTATCCCAATATAATTTTTTTGTCATTTTAGGCTTAGAATACCTGAATCCAATAAATACAGCTGAAAAAATTCCTATTGCCCTTAATATAGATAAAGATGGTAATCTATCTATTAATGGTCTCGATGAAGATAAGTTAAATGATGACAATATTTATATATATACAGATAAAAAGGTAACTACAAGTGATTAATATTAACTAAATTTCATATGGGAGGTAGTAGTGGTGGATCCTAATAGGCCTGAAGAGTTTTTAGGGGAAATTTTAGATTATGAGAATAGTAAAATATATAATTTCATGATAAACGCATCAAATCAAGCCAATTTAAGTAGAAACAAAAATATTTCTCCAATGCAATTGAATTCTATTTTTGTAGTCATCAGTCCATACTATATTGAAAAATTAAACATTGAAGGGATGGACATAAATATAGACATTGATGAAGAAGGCATTGTTACAATTAATAATAAAAACTTTGAAATGATAGAAATAGAACCAGGTGTAAAAGTCTTTGGAATATCAAAAGAAAGTAAGGGGTGCTAAATATGGATGGATTAAATATTGGACCAACCCTTAACTCAAAAAAGTTATATAGGATGCTGAATCCAGAAGAAAGACTATTATATGAGGAAATCTTAGAAGATATAGGTAAAAATCAAGATTTCTATACTACAAGTAGCCCTGAGGAAATTACAGATCATTTAATTAACAAATGTGACTTTCCTAGTGAAAAAATATATAACCTATTCAAAAAAATTAATTCAATTAGCAGGGAGTGAAGTTTAAATGACAGACTATAGAAAAAAAGATGGCTATCCTATTAATATAAGTCAAGAAAATGAAATTCCTCTTTATGAAACTAAGAAAATAGACTTAGATGAGAGAGATAAAGAAATAAAAGAAGAAAAAGCCGAAAAAATAACAGAAACTAACAAAACTGTTGATATAGCAAAAGAAAAATCTGATAATCAAAACAAGGATGCAGTAATAGAAATATTAGATAGTTTAAAGTCAATTTACCAAAATTATAGAAAAAAGTAATTTCCTCATGCTACCAACAGTAGTTCATATCTACTGTTGGTTTATTATGATGTTATCTTTTTACTCTCTTTCATACCATACCTTCCAATGGCACTTTCTAGAATTTTGCTTAAAAATTCTGGTGCTGACATTCCTGCTGCCTTTGCTGCATAACCCATATATCCATGGTGTATTTTCATTTTACCCTCTTCATCTTTTTCAGAAGCCATTGTGAGTCCTGCAAATGTATTAATCTCAAGGAAGTATGGTATACCTTCTTTGTCTACTATCATATCAATTCTTGAATAATCCTTTGCGTTTAATGACTTATATATATTTAATGCTGTAGTTTTTATTCTCTTTTCTATCTCCTCAGTGAAATCTGCTGGACAATTAATTATCTCCCTATCATACATTTTATGCTCAAATGTATTGGTTTTTGCAGAATTATATTTTATTTCTACTATTGGCAAAACTATTGGATCTTCATATCCAATGATGCCAACTGTTACTTCCCTACCCTCTATATATTCTTCTATTAATGCTTCCTGTCCAATTTTTTCAGTTATCTTCTTCACAACCTTTGGCAAATCATCATATTTATATATGATATTTTCTTCGCTTATACCAGCGCTTCCCCTACCTTTTATGGGCTTTACAAAAAGGGGATAATTTAGATTAATCTCTGGAATATTATTTGGATCATCAGCAATGATAAATTTTGGAGTAGGAAGCTTATTATATGCTACTATTTCTTTCCTTTGAGCCTTGTTTAGAGACACCAGGTCTATACCTGAACCAACGTAAGGAATACCAAAAGTTTCTAAGAATGTAATTTCCTTAAAACTAGATGCGTTGAAAATAATATCTACCTTTTCCTTTGTTATGTTTTCATATGTTTTCCTTGGATCCTTCCTCCATTCGATTAATGTAACATCATATCCAGCTGATTTTAGTGCAGAATAATGATGATAAGCCTCTTCATAAGCGTCATCATAGACTTTGTCTGGAGTAAGTTTCATTTGTTGTTCCACATTTCTGAATTTTCTCCAAAAAACACCTACTTTCACTTTCACCACTCCTTTTATTTTTTATGAAAATATACTTAGAAAAGCATAAAAATTACTTTCATGCTCAAAATTTTAATTATTTATGTAACAAACAATTAAAATTGAATAAAAAGAATTGATATAAAGACTGTTAATTGAAGAAGTGTTATGAGTTAAGACTAGAATTTAAAAAACTTTATATTATCATTATATCAAATTGGTCGTTTTTGTAAAGCTAGGCCTTTTTGTCATTTTAAGTAATGATTTTTGGCATTTGCATACTTTAACTGCAGATGGATACAATATTATTTAGGCTAAATATATGTCAAGTTATACTAAGATTTTCACATGGCAGGTGGTTGAAATGGATTTTTTTGAAACGACTTATGATAATTTCTTAGACACTGTTTTTTCTATAATAAATCCAATAAAGAAGTCTATAATAAATACCCATTGTAAGGTTCATATTTTTATAAATTATAAGGCCTTGAATGTACTCAAAAATGACAAGTATTTAGCTGAGTATAATTTCTTTTCAAGCTATATTGACAGTATAAATGAAGGAGCTGTATGGGCCGACCAGGATTTTAAGAGCTCTAATCATTTTTATAATCCCTATAAGAAAAAAGGTATGTATGGTAGAAAGTCTGCCATGGACTTAGGTATTGATTATTATAGCAAAGCTATTCAGTATTGGATTAAGGGAGAATTCAATAAGTCTTTATTCTTTCTTGGTGCTGCCTTACACATTATTCAAGATATGACAGTACCTCAACATGCTAATATTAGGCTACTTGATGACCACCGCCAATACGAAAGCTTTATAAAGGATACTTATGAATATATAAAGGAATTTGAGGTTTCAACAGGAGCATATCTTTTAGATTCTATTGAAGATTATATAAGATTTAATTCTAGGGTGGCTTTAAAAATCCATAGAAAATTTAAAGATATTGAAGAAGACAAGACTAGATTTTATCGCATATCCCGCTGTGGTCTTCCTCTAGCCATCAGGACTACTGCTGGAGCAATGATAATGTTTTATGATGTAATCCTTCCAGATAATCAAATGAATAAAAAAAATTACCCCTCCTAAAGTAGGGATAATTTTTTTGAGTATAGTACTATACTTACTAGTAATAGCTACAGTCCTTTATTCTTTTACTTGAAAAACCTAATTTCAAAACCAAATAGGATTTTGATTATCCATACAAAAAATAGTATTACAATTATTGGAATGACACATGTTGATATTATCAAAATAGCTATTGCATCAATATATTTATTGAGGATGTCTTCTCCTTTTTTAAGTATTTCAGACATTCCAAGGCCTATTTTGGAAGTTAAATTAGAAAAATAATCGCCAATTCTATCCATCCAGTTTTTATCTTCATCTGCAAATTCTTCTTTTTTCTCTTCTATAAACTCCTTATTTTCATTTGCAATTTCAACTGTTTGCTCCAATGAGGCTTGATATGAAGAATATATTAAATCACTCATCTTTATACTTACAGGGATAGCTGCAAATATGACTATTCCAAAAATAGCCAGCTTTATGGCTAAATTTCTTAGGCCATCCACCTTTACATATAAATATGCTATCCCTAGAATACATGCTAGAGGAATTACATAAGAAAAGGTTACATAGCCAACTACTGAAACCAATATCTTCTCTAGTATAATTGCACTTATGACTACGATAAAATACTTATTTAACTCTACCATTTGGTTTGCAATGGGCATAGCAACATCACCTGGCAGTAATGATAAAGCAGTTGACGATGCTGCCATTGTTGATGCTAGTTTTAAAACTGTAATTTTCTTCTCTTCCAATGATTCTATAGTTGCAGCATTAAAACTTGGATCGGTTACTATTTTTGATACAAGAAATCTTGATAATAATCCTATAATAATTAATATTATTAGGATTATAGTTCGTTTTGAATATTCTACTTTAAGATCCTTTATCATAATTAACCTCCTCGAACAACTCTCTTAAAAAACTAATATTTAGATGTTTTTATTTTATATGCCATTTAAAAATCTTTATACTACAAAATACAAAAACACCCACATTAATTCTACAAATTAATGAAGGTGCTTTTTGCATTTATAATCCTTATAAATATTTTTAACTTTACATACTACAGCATAATAGATATTATGAGATTTTTAAATTTCACTATTTACCCTCAATTAATTATAAATTAAATATTTCCTAAAATCCATCAATAAAACTAGTTTGCCATGGCTTGATTACTCTTATTCAGGCATTTCCCAGTTGTGGTACACTTCTTGAACGTCGTCGTTATCTTCAAGCATATCGATAAGCTTTTCCATATTTTTAATATCCTCAGGGTCTGTTAGTTTTATTGTATTTTGTGGAATATAAGTGATTTCTGCCATAGCAAAGGTGTAGCCATTTTCCGCTAATCCATCCCTAATTTCATTAAAATCCTCTGGTGCAGTAATTATTTCAAATCCCTCTTCTTCAGAAGTAAAATCTTCAGCCCCTAAATCAATGGCCAACATAGCTAGTTCATCTTCATCTATAGAATCGGTTCTCTCGATGGCTATTATTCCTTTTTTATCGAACATAAAGGTTACGCAGCCTGATTGGCCTAAATTGCCGCCACCTTTATCGAAAGCATGTCTTATATCTGCAGCTGTTCTATTTCTATTATCTGTAAGACATTGCACAAATACTGCTATTCCACCAGGCCCATATCCCTCATAGATAATTTCTTCATAATTATCTGAACCAAGTTCTCCAGAGCCCTTTTTTATTGCCCTTTCAATGTTGTCATTTGGCATATTAGCTGCTTTGGCTTTTTCTATTGCAGCCTTTAATGCTGGATTGAAATCTGGATCAGGACCACCATCCCTTACTGCAACCATAATATATCTACCTAGTTTTGTGAACATCTTTGCTCTTTTGGCATCTTCTTTTCCTTTTCTATGTTTTATATTACTCCATTTTGAATGTCCAGCCATTAAATTCACTCCTTTTAATTTATTGCCTTCTTAATTTTAGCACAATGGACAAATTATTTCATTATATTTATAATATTTATATTTAAGTTGGTAAAGTCTATAGAACCTAATCCATAATTATAGTTGTTAAAGGAGGTTAGATTATATAGGATTGGTAAATAGTTTGTGTTTCAAATTAATTAAGCTGAAATATTGGTGGATAGGCCCTTTTATGCTGACTGTTTCTATACATGTTTTCAATTCTTTCAACTATTTCCTTTGGTCCTGTGCCCGTTTTAATATATTCATCTAATACATCATAGGAAAAACCTAAATCTTCTTCATCGCTTTGATTAGACCAAAGGCCTGCTGTTGGTGGTTTTTCTATTATTACTTCAGGTATATTTAAGTTTCTAGCCAACTCCCTAATTTCTGATTTTACGAAAGAAGCCAAAGGCAATAAGTCTACTCCGCTATCTCCGTATTTAGTAAAATATCCTACAGTAAATTCTGATTTATTAGTTGAACCTGCTACCAAATAATTATTATTTTGGGCAAAATAGTGTAAAGTGGTCATTCTAAGCCTTGGTTTCAAATTGATCTTTGCCATTTTGTTTTTAGTTTCCTCAGGTATAGAACTAATCAGAACATCAAAGGTTTTAGATAAATCTACCTTTTTAAATTCCAAATCTAAGGCTCTAGCTACTAGTATTCCGTGCTCTTCATCTATTGGATCACTATAGCAGGGCATAATAACTCCTAGGGAAGTTTCTGGAAAGGCCAATTTAGATAAGCCTGCTACTACTGCTGAATCAATTCCACCGCTTAGACCAAAGACTAATCCTTCTGCCCCAGCTCCTTTTACTATTTCCCTCATCCAATTTACTATTTTCTCAATGACCAAGTTAATATTTTCCATAATCATACCTCCAAGTAATTATTTAACTTAAGTTTTTATGTATATCTTCCGCTTAATTGGTAAAAATTAATTATAATTATAATGATTATAACACAAAGGAGCTAACTATGGACAAAAAAAAGTTAAAACTACTATTTATAGGTTTAGTAGCTGGTTTAGTCAATGGTTTATTTGGTTCAGGAGGCGGAACTATTGTAGTACCAGCTTTAGTTTTTTTAATGGGGGTTAATGATTATAAGGCCCATGCCACAGCCATATCCATTATCCTGCCCCTTTCAATTATAAGCACTATTATTTATTTTACCAATGATTCTATTCCTTTTAATATTGCCATCCCTGTCACCCTAGGAGGTATTATTGGCTCTTTTTTAGGTGCCAAGCTGTTAAATAAAATACCTATTAACATACTGAGAAAAATATTCGGAAGCGTAATAATCTATACAGCCATAAGGATGATTTGGAAATGATATTGATATTAGTAGGTTTTTTATCTGGAATAATAAGTGGGATGGGAATTGGTGGAGGTACTATCCTCATTCCCTCCTTAGTCTTATTCAACAATATTAAGCAACAGGATGCCCAGGGAGTCAATTTAATAGTCTTTCTTCCGGTAGCTATAACCGCCCTGTATACCCATTATAAAAAAGGTAATATAGATTTTTCCTTTGCAAAATTAATCATCCTTGGAGGAATAATAGGAGCAATAATTGGTTCTTTTTTGGCAACAAGTATCAATCCATTAAGTTTAAGGAAATATTTTGGTATTTTTTTGTTGTTAATAGGAGCTTATGAATTGTTCAAAAAAAAAGAATAGGATATCCTATTCTTTTTGTCTTAGGGTAGCATATACACAATCATTATATAAAATCTTAAATCCTAGCTCCTTTGCTTTTTCTATGACTTCATCATTATAAGAGCCTGGCTGGAACCAGATGTATTCAATATCAGCTTCCTTTGCTTCTTCCAAAGTCTTTAATGCTATATTAGGACGGACTACCATATCTAGTACATCTACTTTCTTAGGCAAGTCCTTAACGGAATGATAAATCTTCTCCCCCTCTATCTCATTATAATTTGGATTAACACCATAGGTTTCATAACCATGTTCCTTTAATTTTTTCCAAATTTTATATCCATACCTATCCTTCTTGGCAGTAACCCCTGCCACTACCCACAGTTTTTTTTCAAGCATTTCTTCTTTTATATTTTCCATGCTTCTCACCTCCGTAAAATTATACCCCATGTACTTTAAATTAACCTATTTTATCAATCGTTTCCCATCTTTTATAGGTACATATTCTTCTGCTAAAATCTCAAATTCATTGTTGCCATTTGTCATGTCCGTTATTAGGTTTTGAAATCTTTCCACCTCCTTGTTATCTATATATACAAATATATTTACCTTATCATCAAAAATTGTTTCATCTACAAAATATCCACCATTTAGGAGAAAATTCTCTATTTTCCCATAAGCTGTATAATCTATACGGATCTTTACCTTTTGATGTAAAACCATATCTACAATTTGTCCTGCTTCTAGGGCTATTTTAGCTCCCTTTGTATATGCCCTAATAAGTCCACCTGCTCCAAGCTTAATTCCACCAAAATATCTTGTAACCACAACCACTACATTTCTTAAATCTTCCTTTTTAATTACCTCTAAAACCGGTATTCCAGCAGTGCCAGAAGGCTCGCCATCGTCGCTAAACCTTTGAGTATTGCTATCCATGCCCACCACATAGGCATATACGTTGTGGGTAGCATCTCTATGTTTTGTTTTTATTCTTTCTATGAATTCCAAAGCTTCTTCTTCAGAGTTAATTGGCATTGAGTAACCAATGAATCTTGATTTATTTATTATGATTTCATCTTCTCCGTAATCAAATATTGTTCTATAGTTCTTGTCCATAAAATCTTCCTCTCAATACGGTATTGAATAGTATTCTAAAAATAAAAGGAGATAATCATCTCCTTTTAAGCATATTTCAATTTTTCTTGGTATTCTTTAAAATCTAAGTATCTTTTATAGGCTAAACTAACTAGGGATTTATCTTGACTATAAGTAATCATCTCTATGGCTTCTTCTATTGGATAAAAGCCTCCTTCTTTAAAACCTTCATCATGATTTATGGAATACTTCTCATCCTTTGACTCCATAATAAACCAGGTTATTTTATTGCAGACCGGCTTGTTTCTTGTATAAGAATAAAATTCATAGGCCGTTTCTCCAGCTGCAGATACTATTTTGGGATCTTCTATACCTGCTTCATATTCTACCCTTGCAATGGCAGTCTCTGGGGGCAATTCCTCATCTCTAATTTTACCCTTGGGTAATATCCATTCATTTTTATCATTTTTCATGATAAAAACCTTATTATCCTTAAAAACTACTCCCCCAGCACAATTTCTAATTATCATTGGTACCCACTCCTTTTAATAATTTATTAAAATTTTTACACAATGAATTCCTTATATTTCTTCATATCAATAGGATTTATATTTAATTCTAATACGGTACCCTTTTCAGTATATTCAATATTATCTATTTCATAATTCTGCATGAAATAATCCACTATATTGTGTTTATCATAGGGTATATTTAAAGTAACAAATTTATATGAATAGGGCAATTGGTCCTGTATTTTTAATAAAAGTTTATCTAAATTTTCTCCAGTTTTGGCAGAAATAAAAACCTTTTCTTCAATATATCTATTATCATATACTAGGTTATGTATATCCACCTTATCCATTTTATTGAATACTGTAATAGTAGGCTTATCTAGTACCTCAAGCTCTTTAAGAATATTAAAAGTCGTTTGAATCTGTATGTCTAAATCCTTATTAGAAGCATCTACAACATGAAGTAACAAATCTGCATATTTTACTTCCTCTAAAGTTCCTTTAAAGGCTTCTACTAATTTAGTTGGCAGTTTTGACACAAAGCCCACAGTATCTGTTAATAAAAACGCCTGACCATTAGGTAGCTTGCTCCTTCTAAGGGATGTATCCAAAGTAGCAAATAGCATATCTTCTACATATACTTTTTTGGTTTCTTCATAGTCATCATTTAATTCTATAACTTTATTCATTAAAGTCGATTTCCCAGCATTTGTATAACCTACTAAGGCAACTATGGGAAGATTAGATTCCCTTCTTTTTTTCCTCTTTACATCTCTTATTTTTTCAATTTCTTTCAATTGTTTTTCTATATTATTTATTTCCCTTAAAATATGCCTTCTATCGGTTTCTAGTTTTTGCTCTCCTGGTCCCCTTGTGCCTATACCTCCACCCTCTCTAGAGAGATAGTCTCTAAAACCTATTAATCTGGGTAGACGATATTTTAACTGAGCTAGTTTTACTTGTAATTTACCTTCCTTAGATTTTGCTCTTCTTGCAAAAATATCCAGTATTAAATTAGTTCTATCTACGATTTTCCTATCTATTATTTTTTCTAAGTTTCTAAGTTGAGCTCCTGATAATTCATCATTAAAAACTACTGTGGAAATATTGAGCTCATCACAGTAATGTCTTATTTCTTCAGCCTTTCCTTTGCCAATAAAATACGTAGGATTAATATTATCCTTTTTTTGTATTAGCCTACTAATAACAACGCCATTTGCAGCTTTAACTAATTCTTCCAGTTCATCTAAGGAGTTTTCTATATCTATTAAATCACTTTCTAAATCTACTCCTACTATTAAGACCCTTTCCCTAATATCTTTATTGTCCAAAGACTATCCTCCTATATCTAATAAATATTTATCTATATTATACCATTTTTATTGAAAGTTATCTAACATAATCTAAATATTACTCGGTAGGTATGTGAATGAATTGCTCTGGAACATTTCCTATTATAATAGTTTCTGCAATAGGGATATTGGTAGTAATATTGATGGTTTCTGTTATCAATGGAATTATCAACTTTATATCCGTACTTACAATCAAATATATCCTATGCCTAGTCTGATTTATACCTGCTTCCTCAAATTCTGTTGCAAATCCTACATTAACTGATCCCTGTGGCTGTATTTGTAATTTTATATTTGGAAGGTATAGGATCTGCCTATCAAAGGCATTGCTGAGGGGGACATTCACTTTGGTATTCGATAGATTCTTTAGCTGTTCTTGAACCTCCAATGCCATATCTGCAGCTAGGGTATTCATTAATATGGTATTGGCCTGCATCATAGATACCCGACCATCCTTATCATATTTAACAAGTATTAGGCTTTCATAATCTATATCATCCCATATTTTCGATTTTATGGTGTCATTAATTGCCTTAGTAGTTACAGATTTAGCTCTAATTTCTGCTATGGCCACTAAGGTGGGTTTAATATTTTTGTCAATGTAATTATATAAATAAATGAATAAAAAAAGTATTGCTGATACTATTATTATTTTTCTTTTTTTCCTAATTTTTAACAATATTTCTCTCACCCTGTCACCTCCTTCATTAGTTTAATACTATAGTATCTATATAATATTATTTGAAATGTGGAGATATTAACAATATTTTATTTTTATGGTATAATGAATGAGTTACAGGCCTTTATTAGTTAAGGAGGAGTTATTATGGATAACAAAAAAGATAAAAAAGATAAGAAAAAATCTCCAGGAAGAATAGTTCTGAAATCAATAAAGATTATTTTAATCATCTTCATACTTCTATCAATTATAGGGGGAGGAGTTGTCTTTGGTGTGGTCCTATCCATCATTAAAGATGCTCCAGATATCGACCCTACCAGAATAAATGCTTCCCTTGATTTAACTTCAACTATTTATGATGCAGAGGGAAATCTTATAGAGAAAATTCAAGCACCGGAATTTAGAACAGTTGTAAAAATACACGAAATACCTCAACACTTAAAAGATGCTTTCATAGCAATAGAAGATGAGCGATTTGAATCTCATTTTGGTGTTGACCCTAGGGCTATAATATCATCTGCCATAGATAACATAAAGGCTGGAGCCGCCGCCAGAGGTGGAAGTACCATAACTCAACAATTGGCTAGAAATGTTTATCTTTCTCTAGAGAAAAGTTGGGATAGGAAAATCAAAGAAGCATATCTTGCATTGCAAATGGAAAAGGTTTTAACAAAGGATCAAATATTAGAGGCTTATTTGAATAAAATCAATTTAGGTAGGGGGGCTTATGGAGTACAGGAAGCTGCACAAACCTACTTTTCAAAGGATGTTGGAGAATTAACCATAGCAGAATCTGCCCTATTAGCAGGTGTAGTAAAAAGTCCAACAAAATATGCCCCTTTTAAAGCCATTAGATTAGAAGATTTTGACAGTAACAAACATTATGAAGTTGGGCGATTAGATATATTAGGAGAAAAGTATGTTGCGGTTTATAATGAAGAAGCAGTAAAAAGACAAAGAATAGTGCTTAGTCAGATGTTGAAATTAGGTAAAATTACAGAAGCTGAATATGAAGAAGCATTAAAGCAAGATATAAAAACAAGCCTAAAACCTGGACAGAAGAAAATAGAAGGAATTTCTTCATATTTTACTGATTATGTAAAAACTGAAGTAGTAAACGCCTTGATGACCAGATTAGGATATACTAAGGAAGAAGCTCAAGACTTGCTGTTTTCAGGTGGGCTTAAAATATATTCAACAATGGATGTAAAACTGCAACAAGAACTAGAAAATATTTATAATAATTTCACTGAAATTCTTGTAGGTGACCCGGAAAAAATCAAAGGTCCCATCTTAGTTGATTGGAGACTAAGTAAAGCCAAAAATATCTTAGATGATAAAAACAATACTATCTTCTATCTCCAAGAAAATCTTTTTAACGAAAATTTTGAGTTAATCTTGGAAAAGGGAACTTATGAATTTAGGGATGGGGATTTGTACATTAAAAATAACAAATTGACTCCATACCCAAAGCATATAGATATTGCTGATTACTATAATATCGATGAAAGAAAAAATCTCGTAACCTATACTGTAGGCTCTATAATATTGCCTGAAGAAGATTATCAAATAACTGAAAATAAGGAGATAAAAATCAGCTCTAGATATTTAAATAATAACAAGGACTTCTATAGAATCGATGAAAATGAAAATTTACTTATAAACGATAAGTATTTCTATAGGGATAAGGATGGTATAGTTCAGCCTCAATCTGCCACCGTAGTGTTAGATTATAGAACAGGTCATATTAAGGGATTAATTGGTGGTAGGGATATTGAGGGAACTAGTATATTAAATAGGGCTACTGCTTCTCAAAGACAACCTGGATCTGCTATTAAGCCTATAGCTGTATACTTACCTGCCTTAGATAATGGCTATACTGCTGCAACTCCTATAGATGATATACCATTCTATGATGAAAACGGTAATCTGTGGCCTAGAAACTGGTATAGGGACCGTTATAGGGGTATTCAAACTTTGAGAAGGTCAGTGGAACAATCAGGAAACGTAAACTCTGTAAAGGTTGTTAATGATATTGGAGTACAAACCTCCTTCAAATATCTAGAAAAATTAGGTATTATTAGCAGTACAAATCCTGAAAACGATAGTATAGTAACTGCTAAGGAAAATCGGGTTTCCAATGATGAAAACCTATCAGCCATGGGACTAGGAGGAATGACTAAGGGATTGACACCTCTTGAGTTAACAGCAGCCTACGGAGCAATTGCAAATGGAGGAGTATATATAGAACCTATATCATTTACTAGGGTTGAAGATAGCAATGGCAATATATTAATCGAAAATGTACCAAAGAAGACTACAGTTGTCTCACCTCAGGTAGCCTATATTATGGCAGATATTTTAAGAACAACTGTAAGTAATGGTATTGCAGGCAGGGCAAAACTCAAGGACATGGTAGTGGCAGGAAAAACTGGTACCACACAAAATCAAGCTGATATTTGGTTTGTTGGATTTACACCCTACTATGCAACTGGAGTATGGATAGGAAATGATTCTCCAAAAATCACCTTAACCAATAGCAGCGGTACTGCAGCCCAATTGTGGCAATATATCATGACTAGAATACATGAAGGCAAAGAAAGTATAACTTCCTTTGAAGAACCTAGTGGTATAGTAAGGGCAAATGTGTGTACCCAATCTGGCAAATTGCCAACTGAACTTTGCACCCTAGACCCAAGGGGAAGTATGGTAAGAACTGAAATATTTGCAAAAGGCACTGAGCCTAAGGAATTTTGTGATGTTCACGTGGAATTAACTATCGATAAATCAAATGGTAAAATTGCAAATGAATATTGTCCAGAAGATTTACTAGAAACTAAAGTATTTATTCAACGTCCAATTCCTTATAATCCTGAGGAACATAATGGTATAGTACCAACAGACTATGAATATAGTGCACCAACGGAAATTTGCGATGAGCATGATGAAACTACAGTAATACCATCTGATGAAGAAGATGAATATGATTGGTGGTTCCCATGGTTCCCAGGGGATTGGGATGATGGTGGAGAAAATGGCAGCGATAATGGCAACAGTAATAGCAATAATGGTAACAATAATGGGTTCAACAATGAAAATAATAGTAGAAATAATAATGGCAGTAACTGGAATAGGGGTAATAATGGAAATGGAAATAGCAATTCTAATAGTGGCTCTGATGATTAATGTGATTTTCAAGGCCTAACTTAAAATATTGGTAAAAGCAGGGACATGCTATACATGTATAGTATGTCCCTGCTTCATTTTTCCTTTCTTTTTGTATATAACAAGTTTATTAATTGTTTCCTCATATTATTCTTTTAGTTTCGCTCTTTTTGCATGGCCAATTATTTATTAATATCCATATGCTTGGTTTACAATAATTACTTTTATTCTGTCCTTAACAAATTGTCTCGCAATCAGGACAAAATCATTACAAATTCTTTCCTCATGATTACAATCAATACATTTATCCAGTTTTGTACACGGGGTATTTTTATTAAGACTTTTTGCATCTAAGGGTGCTGCAACCTGGCGTGCTCGATGAATGGCTTCTTCTGTTTCCTCCAAGGTTACGGAATCTCCACAGCCGACTTTTTCACCCTTTTTAATCAGTGTAGCCAAAAGCTGGAGTAACTCTTCCTTATTTTCAACAAAATATCCAGCCATGTTATTCCTGAGCAAATTTAATATTACTTTCTTAATTCTTTCGTCCATGTAGCTTGCCACCCCTTTTTCTTCAGTAATGAAAAGCATATCTACTTATTTGTTAAACTTAGTCACATTTTAATTGCATAATAATCAACATCTTCAAAACAACCAAATTATCAATTATCATATATGGTATATATGGGCATAACTTACTTTTAGTCTCTCACTTGAATGTTTGATTACCTTTTCATTTTTTATTTCATCCTAAGGCTCCCAATATATAAAGGTTTGTCTCAAAATATTATAAGTAGTTTTTGCCTACTGACCATACTTTTTTTTATGTAGATAATTTTAGCAAAAAAATATCGGATATAGGCATATATACTTATTATCCGATATTCATTATATTCTATATAGTTTTCCTTAGTTTTTTGTTTTTGGTTTAAATACTAGGGACATTATATAGCCGAAGATTATTGCTGCAGCAATGCCTCCGGCTGTAGCAGTTATTCCTCCTGTAAAGGCACCTATGACCCCATTTGATTTAGCCCCTTCTATTGCGCCTTGGGCAAGGGAATAGCCAAAGCCTAGTATAGGCACTGTGGCCCCTGCCCCGGCAAATTTTACTAAGGGCTCATATAGACCAATGCCACCTAAAATAACCCCTGCTGTAAGAAAGGTTACTAAAATATGGGCTGGTGTTAATTTTGTAGTATCAAGAATTATTTGACCTATTACGCAAATCAATCCCCCTACTATAAAAGCTCTTATATATTCCATTAGATCACTCCTAATCTTTATTAATGTCTATGGTAATGGCATGGGCGATACCTGGTATAGATTCTCCTTGTTGGTTTATTATTGTGGAGTGAAGTGCGCCAGTTGCCATTAGTAGTACTCTTTTTAGATTTCCTTTCTTCATTTCTTTATAAATGTATCCATTGAAAACTACTGCTGCACAAGCACAACCAGAACCGCCAGCATGGGTATCCTGTTTTTCCCCATCAAATATTTCCACTCCACAATCTGTAAAGTTATTTGAAAGGTCATACCCTTCTTTTTTTAGAAGATCTAAAACTATTGACTTTCCAATTTTCCCTAAGTCTCCAGATATTATTAAGTCATAATCTGATGGAGAAAATCCAGTATCTTTAAAATGGGTTATTAAAGTGTCAACTGCAGCTGGTGCCATGGCAGCCCCCATATTGCTAGCATCTTTAATTCCCTTATCTACAATTTTGCCAGTAGTTGCATAAGTTATATATGGTCCATCTCCAGTAGAGGACAATATGGTGGCTCCTGCCCCAGTAACAGTCCATTGGGATGAGAAATTTCTCTGACTACCATATTCTAGAGGAAATCTAAATTGTCTTTCTGCAGAAGAAAAATGACTAGATGTGGCACAAACTACCTTATCTGCAAAGCCTCCGTCTATTATCATGGCACCTAAGGATAAGCTTTCAGTCATAGTGGAGCAAGCACCGTATAGACCATAATAGGGAATGCTTAGCTGCCTTGCAGTATAGGTTGAAGATACGATTTGATTTAATAGGTCTCCTGATAATATAAAATCGATATCTTGATTAGTCAAGTTTCCATTATTTATGGCTGCCTTTATTGTTTCTTCCTGTATTTTGGCTTCTGCCTTTTCAAAGGATGCTTGCCCCCACATATCATCTTCTAGAATAAAGTCGAAATAATCTTTTAAAGGCCCTTCTCCCTCTTTAGGCCCAACTATTGTATAAGTACTTATTATGGAAGGTGGATTATGAAATTTCACTGTTTGTGAACCGAGTTTTTTTAATGCCATATTTACCTCCCCTTTGTTAATAATAGATATAGTATTCCTACAAGAACTGAACTAGTTACTCCATATACCAATACCGGTCCTGCTATTATAAACATTTTAGATGCAACTCCAAAGATTAGACCTTCAGTTCTATGTTCCATTGCTGGAGATACTATGGCATTTGAAAACCCTGTTATTGGTATAGCTGCTCCTGCACCGCCTATTTTCCCAATTTTATCATAAACACCAAGTCCAGTAAGCAAGGCGCCTAAAAATACTAAGATTATGGCTGTTCCCCCTGCTACAGCTTTTTCATCTAAACCACTTTTAAAAAGCAGGTTTCTAATAAACTGACCAAAGGTACATATTATCCCTCCTACTAAAAATGCCATTAACATATTTTTAAAATATGTTGGTTTAGGTACCTTCTTTTCAGCATATTTCTGATATTCCTTATTAGTCATATTTTCCATATGATCATCTCCTTAATTAAGTAATAACCAATAGATCAAAGCTCCTGCAACTTTCCCACCCATAAGGGACCATATAATAAGCTTTAGGCTGTCTTTTACTTTTAGTTTTTTTGATAAAACCGGTATCACATTTAAGACCTCTGCCAAGGCAGAGGAAAATAGGCCAACAAATATGCCACATATAAGCCCAATTGGCACAGTAAGTATTTGGGGAAGATGTAAGGAAAAATCTCCAAAGTAAACTAATATAGATAAGATAAATGAAATTACTATTGTAAATTGATAGAGATTAATTTTTTCTCTAGTATTGGTAATTTGAGTAAGTCTAGGTACTATTTGAAGTATTGAGATAAAGGCAGATGTTGCAGTCCCCACCGTAACGCCACCACCAAAGGCAATTAATATTAATGCCAAATAGTTCATCATATTTTTAAAACCCCTTTTTATTTTTAGTATCGTTTAATATGCTTTCTTCCATATCTTTGTCATATAAATATAATTCTATTTCCATAGGTCCAGGTTCCTTTCTCCTTCTTTGGCTAGGGCTCAGTACTCTAGTAAAAAAGGTCATAACGCCAACACCAATGCCTAGAGAATATGGAATGACTAAAAGCAGAGGATTGTCTTTTTTCTCCCCTGTAAAGGTGTAATATAGTTCCTTCATAGTTTTACTAGTATTTACATCCTCGTGAAAATTGATAATGGCTAAACCTGCTCCGAAAAAAAGGACTGCACAGACAAAAGCCACTTTAATGAATTCCCAAAGAGGCTTTTTTTCTTCCTTTGACTTATATTCTATTAAAACTTCTGTTTCTCCAATTAGCTCCAGGTCTATATTAGGATATTTGTTTAAAACCTTCCTACTTATTTCTATGGCATTCATATAGCCCCAGTCTTCTTTATTGTGCTTTTCTCCAACCCTTATATTTTCAATATCCCTTTTTAAATTTTCATTTGTACAATATACTTCCCCTATATCCTTTAAATATACTAATTTATCTGGACTTACAGTGGCCTTACTATTTATCAAAAGATATACCTTTTCCTTAGCCATTTCTATTACACCAATTCCCCATTATTTTTACAAATTTTGCCCTAGTAGGGGCTGCTTTATTGATACTTTGTTCTTTATACCATAAGAATCCAGTTAATATCATTAATACAGCTGATAACAGAATAATTATCTTTTTGTGACTATGTTTAAGTTTCATATAACCACCTCATAAAAATATTATCTACAATTTGTTTCAATTCATACAAAAAAAGGCATATATTATGCCTTTGTCAAATTTTTCCTCATTTCTTCTATAATTTTCTTTTCTATTCTAGACACTTGGACCTGAGAAATGCCCAGCTGCTTTGCTACCTCAGTTTGGGTCTTGCCTTTAAAATACCTTAAAATAATTACTTGCCTGTCCCTAGGTTTTAACTTTGATAACATTTCCTTTAGAACTATATTGTCTATAACATCTCCCTCGTCTTTAGCATCAAGGCTTATTTTATCTATCAAGTATAAAGGATTGCTATCGTTTTGATGTACTACATCATATAAGTATTCAGGGTGGTAGGAGGCTTCTAAAGCCATTACTACTTCTTCCTTATCTACGCCTATATCCGCTGATATTTCTTGTATTGTAGGTTCTCTCCCAAGCTCATGAAATAGCCTTTCTTCTGCCCCCTTAGCCTTAGCAGCTGTATGTTTCAGGGACCTGCTTACCTTTAATAAGCCATCATCCCTTAGAAATCTTTTTATTTCTCCAACTATCATCGGTACTGCATAGGTAGAAAACTTTACATCATAAGACAGGTCAAATTTATCAATGGCCTTAAGTAATCCTATGCTCCCTATTTGAAATAGATCCTCAATTTCGTATCCCCTATTAGCAAAGCCTTTAAGTACTGACCTAATAAGTCCCAAGTTATATGATACCAATATATCCTTTGCTTCCATATCTCCCTTTTGCGCCCTTTTAATAAGTTCAATGGTCTCCTCGTGGGATAAAAGGTTTTTTTTCTCTGCACTGGAACCCATATTATCTACTCCTTAGATGAGAGGCTTTTGAATTTTTTCCTCATCCTAACCTTTGTACCTTCACCTTTTTTGCTCTCTACCTCAAGGCTATCCATAAAGGTCTCCATAACGGTAAACCCCATTCCAGATCTTTCCAAATTAGGTTTAGACGTGTAAAAGGGCTCCATTGCCTTTTCTATATCCGCAATCCCCATCCCCTTATCTTCCACTAGTATTTCTATTTCATCATCTATTATCTTAGCCTCTAGTATTATTATCCCTTCCCCATATTCATAACCATGAATGATGGCATTGGTAACTGCTTCTGAAACTGCAGTCTTTATGTCAGATAATTCTTCTAAGGTTGGATCTAACTGTGATGCAAATGCCGCAACTACTACTCTTGCAAAAGATTCATTACTAGATTTGCTCAAGAATTCCAATTTCATATAATTTTTTTCCATGGTATTCATCTCCTTTATATATTTTCAATTGCTGATTCAATTGTTGGATATACATTTATTATCTTGAGTAATCCAGACATTTTAAGCATCTTATCTACTTGTGGATTGTCATTAACTATAGACAGTTTCCCTTTTTTCTCTAGACAATTTTTATATCTACCCATTATAAGTCCAATTCCTGAACTATCCATAAAGGTTAATCCTCTTAAATCTAATATAATATTTCTAATTCTTTGGTCAAGATATTGTTGATCTATTTTTTGTCTAACTATTTCAGAGCTATGGTGGTCTAACTCCCCTTTAAACTGGATTAACAGGTTGTCCTTATGTTTTTCAACTGATATATACAAAATATCCCCTCCCCATAATTTATCATAAGTATATATTCTATAAATATATGAAATCTCCTTCAAAGAATATTGACTAGTTTTGTTGATAAATGAAAAAAAGAGTCTTAAAAAAGACTCTTTACATTCTCTTACATGCCTCTACTACGTGGGATAATAGTATGGATGTAGTTACAGAACCTACTCCTCCTGGAACTGGAGTAATCTTGGATACTAATTCAGACACTTTTTCAAAATCAATATCTCCACTTAAATTTCCTTCCTCATCTAAACTAATTCCTACATCAATGCAAATAGAATTTTCATTAAAGTATTTTTCATCAAAGAATTTAGCTTTTCCTAAGGCTGTTACTACTACATCAGCTTTTTTAGTTATTTCAGGTAAATCCTTAGTTCTTGAATGACATATTGTGACAGTTGCATTTTGCTTAAGCATCATCATAGCAAGAGGTTTGCCTAAAACCATTGACCTATTTACAATAACTACATTCTTACCTTCTAAGTCTATACCATAGTCTAATAGTATTTCCATAGCAGCCTTTGGAGTACATGGAGCAAAGCCTGATAAGTCACCTTCAAATATTCTAGCTAAATTCATTGGATGCATACAGTCCACATCTTTACTTGGGGAAAGGGCTTCTCTTACCTTGCCTTCATCTATGTGTTTAGGTAGGGGTCTAAAGACTAAGACACCTGATATTGTGTTATCATTATTTAACTCTTCCATTAAAGAAACTAATTCCTCTGTAGTCATATTTATATCTCTTTCAAATACCTTTGCTTCAATGCCTATCCTTTCACAGTTCTTAATTATGCTTCTTTCATAGGAAATATCATCTGGATTATCTCCAAGCCTAACAATACCTAAAGTAGGAGTTTTGCCATTTTTTTTCAGCTCTTCAATGTCTTTTTTCATCTTTTCCTTTATTTTGTCAGCAACAACTTTGCCCTTTAAAATCTCTGCCATTAATAACACCTCTTTCCTATATTATCTACATAAATATTTGTATTGACTACTCAAATTATAACATATTTTTATTATTATTCAAGAAAAGCAAGGTAAAAGTGGAAAAATTGAACACAAGAAAACCACTGACTAAAATCAGTGGTTTTAATCATTTATTATTCTTCTTGCAGTGACATACCTTGTTCTATAATAAGACTCATCTAAGGAGGAAATAATCACCTTTTTTCTACCAGAGGAAGCATGTATCATCTTTCCATCGCCAATATATATACCTACATGGCCTATGTTTTTTCCACTGGTCCTGAAAAAAACTAAATCTCCTGGAATCAGGTCTTGTCTGTTAACTGCAACCCCATTAGATGCCTGTGCCCTAGATGATCTATTTAATTTTATGTTCAGAGTATTTAAATATATGGAATAAGTAAGGCCCGAACAATCATAGCCCTTTGCTCCAGTACCGCCATAGACATATGGTTTCCCTAAGGCATTATAAGCTGCTTCTATTACTTTTGTTATATTAGAAGCCCTTCTAGACACATTGCTTCTATTGACCGTATCTCTAATCCTTTTAAGTTCTATATAATCCTTATTTACTCCAAATTCATTGTTATTTTCATCTACTACTATAAAGGTATCTTCTTTAAAATCCTTAATAGCAACAACTTCACCCTTAACTAAGGTATAATATGTATTATTTTCTACTAAAATCTTGTCAACTTTAGAAATTCCATATGAAATATTGTCCTCCACTATTGCTTCTAAGTGGGATAATAGTATATAACCTTTTGTGCCCTCTTCAGTAGTAAAATATCCATAATCTCCACTGAATTCTAATGCTTGTACAATCTCGTCTCTGTTTAAAAATCTAATGGGATTACCTAGGGGTTTGTCTAATATTGATGTACCCTCAAGTACCTTATATTTCTGAGTTATCCTATCTTTTCTGATCATAACATCCAAGGGAATTTCATACCTGCTCCCATCTTTTTCTATAATAAAACTCCTATCTGTCTCTTTTATTACCTTTACTTGCTCTTCCTTATTAAACAGGATTTCAGTCTCATCATCTTTTATACTAAGATAATCCTTTACGAATACTCCAGTGTCCTTAAACCCAATTAATCCAATAATACAAATACCTACTATGGCCATAGGTATTTTGTGCTTTGTTGTTTGCAATTTAAACACTCCCTTGAGTTTTATAAAAATACTTATATATATTCTATTATATTTAACTATTTATTGCAATAAAAGATTACAAAAAGGTTACAAAACCTTAGGTGGATTAACCATGCTATTTATAATTTCTATTTCCTTTTTAGTTAAATTAAAATATGAGTTTAAGATTTCATCTATATCATGCCTAAGGAGCATTACTTTTTTTGCTAAATCATTTTCAACCTGGTTTTTCTTCTTTGCTAAGCTTAAAATTTTTCGCACCTTGTCAGTGATTTCATCTGTAATGTCACCCGTAATTATCTTTAAATCTAAAATTGAATTGGGATAGTAATCATACATGCCTCTTCCCATTTTTTTGCCAAATAGTTTAAAATAGAATTCATAAAGATTTGAATTCAGTAATCCCAATAAATACTCTAAGGTAATTTTGTCCTTAAATTCGTCTTTTATGATAAGGGCATAAATATCTGCACTGAAATAGCTTTTATTTAAGTCCAGGGCAAACCTGTTTTCACTGGATTTAAAGGGAAAAATTATTTTAGGATTCTCGAAAAGCCTGCTATCCCTTCCCCATTGGAGATGATACCACTTTCTTATACCTTTTTTACATTCCCTTCTATTTTCCAGTCTATTTCTATACCTTTCAATATATTTAATACTATTAGGGTAATCCCTTTCATTTTCAATAGAATCAGCATATATCAAAAATAGATTTGAATCCTTAACTGTAAATTTTTCTATATCACTATTTTTAATCCAATTTTTAGTTATTTCCCCTTCTACATTGTATTCAGATATATCTTTTTTTGATAATACAAATGCCTTATCGCAACCAGTAATAATACCTTGAAAGCTTAAGGCTACATCCCTTAAGCTATACTGAGCTTTTCTTTCTATTTTATTATAAATATTGAGTTTTTCTTTAGATACCAATACCCACCTAGCTAGGCTTAAGCTGTTTTGTCTTATTGTGAATCCTTCAAACAAATCTGTTCCCAATAGTTCCTTTAAATCATCTGTATTTGAAAATTTATAATTATCATCTACTAGTTTTTTTACTTGGATTTCGTTATTCATTAACCTTTCTTTTGTGAAAATATATATGGCTGTTGCCACTCCAACATCCTTAAATATTTCAGCACCATAAAAATCAACTATCTCTAAAATCCTTGCATTGTCCCTTAGGTATCCCCTTAACTGGGTTCCTGTTGGACTTTCCATAAAATATCTAGATGTAATTATGCCAGCTACACCCCTAGGACTTAATATCTCTAATATTCTTTTAAAAAAACAATAGGATATATCCGATTTGTCTTTAAACACATCCTCGTATTCTTCTAATAACCACTTTTTGTAATCCATATTCAATTGCTTATGGCCAATATAGGGAGGATTACCTACTACCACATCAAACTTGTTAGACCAAAACTTTACTAAAAGCTCTTCATGATTTTCATAATCTGTTTTATTTTCCCACCTAATTAGGCTATCACAGTTAATTATATTTAAATCATCTACATCAGCTTTTTCACCTTTTGATAATAACATGGCCTTGGTTATTTCTACAGCTAAACTATCCTTATCAGCCCCATAGATACAGTTCTTAATTATGTGATAATGGATGTTTTCTTCTACCCAATAGTCTTTACCTAGGACCTTTATTCTCTTTCCATCTTTTTCTAAGGTATAAACTTCTTCCCCATACATATTTTTTAGATTATGGATTTCTTCTAAAAATTTTTCCTTAAGAGTATCATAGGCAGCTAGTAAAAAATAGCCTGCTCCACAGGAAATATCTATTATTTTTAAAAAAGGCTTATCTAAGACATCAATATTGGCTAAGGTTTTCTCTACGATATATTTTATAATAAATTCCGGCGTATAATACTGGCCTAAGGCCTTTCGCACTTCCTTATCCATACTTTTTTCATATATCTTTCCTAAATTAAGTTTCATATTGTACACCTCTTAAACCATATATAAAAGCACTGATTTACAGTGCCTCTTCTTCTACTTCCCCATCTCTACTAGCTAAGACGCTCCTTATAGCTAAGGTAATTAAAATTATTATACCACCTATTAATGAATATAGGCTTGGCTTTTCACCATAAAAAATGGCAACCCAGATGGGATTTAATATAGGTTCTAAAAACATTATAAGCATTGACTCAAGGGCTTTAAGATGTTTAATGGCTAAAGCATATAGTATATAAGATATACCTAATTGAAAAACCCCTAATAATAGTATGCCAATAATGTTTTG
This sequence comes from Tissierellia bacterium, assembly GCA_012735245.1. GTDB lineage: Bacteria > Bacillota > Clostridia > Tissierellales > Tissierellaceae > JAAYFT01. The sequence continues at coordinate 46,746 of JAAYHU010000137.1, read as the reverse complement.
GAAAGTAAAATTTGCTCGAAAAATAAATGGCAATCCTAGGAAAACAGTTATTATATGCCCTAGTAAAGTAGTTTCAACTGGAGAACCGTCCTTCTGAAGCCTCATGCCTATTGTTGATCCTGCCAAGGCTATACCACTTAAGATGGCAACTATATTTCCAGCTAGGGTTCCTCCTCCCATATCTTCTAAGAAAAATAGTACCATTCCTATAGAAACAACTACTATTGATATTCCATCATAAAAACGAATCTTTTCCTTCAATATCCAAACTCCCAATATAGCAACCCAAATAGGAGCTGTAAATTGAAGAACCACTGCATTGGCAGCAGTAGTAAGCTTATTTGCCAATATAAAACCGGTAACCATTAAGGCATAGCAAATACCTCCAATTACTTGAGCTTTTGAAAAGGTAAAGTTGGGCTTTTTAAGATACATCCATACTATGGCAGTGGCGATTATGCCCCTGGAGCCTGCAATGGCCATAGGATGCATATCTATGAATTTTAATAAAATACCTCCAGTACTAAGCAATGCTGCAGCAATTATAGTGTATATAATGGCTTTTACCCTTTCTTTCCTTGTTGAAGTATTTTCCATACCCTCCCTCCCAGCATGACAAAATTAATGACCTAATTTGAGTATAATGGATATTTTAATAATTTACAAGGGAAAACTCTAGGCTAAACCTAGGGTCATTATTTACCACCAAAGTTCAATTTACTGTTGTATACTTCATATTTAAATCTCCCATAAGTTTGCTTGATACAGGCCTGCCACCATAGAATCCCTAACATTAACCATTGTTCTACCCATATCTATAATGGCTCAATAGCTGTTATCAACCTACTAAGCCTACTGGGAAGCCCATGGCATTAGAACCCTCATTGTAATGAAACCCTCCCTGCCCTGACTATTTAGAGGCAGAAGTTGAATTCCACAGTTCCACTCTATCTAGGCAAGTTATCTATAAAGTCAAAATGAATTATTTATTCTATTTACATGTCGTCTAGCAGTGCCTAAGACTATCTTACCTTCTTTTATTGCCTTTTCTTTATAATACATCTCCCTCTTTTTACTTCTTTTGATTATTTTTTCATAAATAAGTATCCTTTATAATTTGAAGTATTGCCTTTTGTGCCAAGAAATGACATAATGTAATAAAAATGACAAAAATTGGAGGTGAGGGCAGTTTCAGGACTGCTATTGTTATGCATGAGAAAAGAAATAAAAGAATTCTAGAAGGATTTTTTGTTAGGATTTTATCTTTTTTAATCTTTTTTAGTATCTTAATTAATCCTATAGCCGCATTTGCAGAAGAAACTAAAGATAGAAGCTTTGCGGAATTAAGGCAGGGATTGGAAGAACTCTTAGAATTAGTAAAGGTTTTAGAAAAGGAAAATCTAAGTTTGAAACAAGAAAACCTAAGACTATTGAAGATAACAGAACAGGGTGTAGCTAAACAAGTGCCTGTTTTATTGTACCACCATTTATATGATGGTGACTTAGATAAGAGTCCATACAAGGGGAATGGGGCTGTTGTTAGTGTAGATAGCTTTAGGGAGCAGATGAAGTACTTGAAAGATAATGGTTTTTACACAGCCACTTTGGAAGACTTAGAAAGGTTTTTAGCAAAAGAAATAGACCTGCCTGCTAAAACAGTTGTCATAACCTTTGATGATGGTTATTATTCCAATATTGAATATGCTTACCCAATTTTAAAAGAATATGGTCAAAAAGCTACCATATTTGTAGTTGGAAAAGGTGTGGAAAATGCCACAAGTGAAACTAACATGTCTAGTACATTAAGGAGTCTAGGATATGAAGACATAAAAAATACCTCTGATGTATTTGAATTCCACAGCCACACTTATGATTTACATAAACAGATAAATAATATGCCTGCCTTAACTGTATTAAGTAAGGAAGAGATCCTTGTAGACCTGAATAGGATAAAGGAACAGCTAGGAACTAAATATTTGGCATATCCTTTTGGCGGTTATAATGAGAATACTATAGAAGTATTAAAAGAGCTAAATTATAAACTTGCTTTTACTGTAAAAGAAGGATACGCATCTCCCAATAGTGAAAAATATGAAATTCCAAGGATTATTGTTTGGCCATCCACCAATATAGAAAGATTTAAACAAATAGTAAACCCAAGGTAAAATCTTGGCTAACATTGCAGTAAGACAATCCATTAATTTAAGAAAAATAAATAAACCCAGCATTATGCTGGGTTTTTTATGTATCTTAGGAGTAAGTCCGTAAGCCGTGTTCTGTTTTAATGGTCATCTATCTAAGACCTATTGTTGCCAATAGGTTCATGCGACCTACCAACCGAACGATGGCGGGCCACCATCTTTTAAGTTCTAATTTGGTCTTGCTCCGGATGGGGTTTACATAGCCATTTAGTCGCCTAAATGCTGGTGAGCTCTTACCTCACCTTTCCACCCTTGCCAGATAGCCTCAAATAAATTTCATAGGCTATTTCACTCCAAACCTAGTTTATAAATTAAATTATAAACCAAGTTAAGAGTTCTGGCGGTATATCTCTGTTGCACTATCCTTGGGGTCGCCCCCACTGGACGTTATCCAGCATCCTGCCCTGTGGAGCACGGACTTTCCTCATGCAAATGCACGCGACCATTCGACTTACTCCTAAATAATATAACATAATTAGAATTAAGTTTCAATGGTTAAATCTGGGTTTCTTTACATAATATTCTACCACAGTTTTCACAGAAAACAACTTCACCTTTGTTTAATCTATCTAATAATATCATGGGTACAATCATGTAACATCTATTACAAACTCCATTTTGAGGAACTGATATTCCACTTCCTTTGCTATTCCTTATTGCATAATATTTCTCCAATAAGGCCTTGTTTATGTTGTCTTCTATTGATAAAATTTCTTTTTTTTCATCTTCTATTTTCTCTTTTAATTTTTGTTCTAAGATCTTATATTTCCTTTTTTGTTTAATAATCATTTCCTTATATTTTTGAAGAAAATCTTCTATCTCCAATATCTCCTTTTCTAGAAACTCCATTTCATCCATCAGGGTTAAAGTTTCTGTTTCCTTGTTGCTAAGAATCTCCTTAAGCCTGTCCTTTTCCCTGCTTAAATATTCTAGCTGCTTAATATCTGTAGTTTGTCCGTTATACAAAGTCTTTTCTATTTCTTCAATTCTATAGTTATATTCTACTAAGATATTATTACGTGACTTTAAACTTTTCCTAATTTCATCTCTTTTAATTTTAGCTTTTTCTAGCTTTTCTTCTATAGCCATTATTCTTTTTTCCAAGTCTCTTATCTTTAGCTTGTTTTCTAGTTCTATTAATTCCTTTTCATAGGATTTAAGTAATTCATGGTGAGTCTCTAAACTACTGAGTAGATTAAGTTGTTCCATCTCCTCGCCTCCTAAGGCTAAAATATACCATATGGTGGGCTTGGCTCCTTCCAAATTTCAATATATACATCCTCTATATTCTTTTCTAAGTATTCTTTTACAATTGGCAAGATAATCTTTTCAGTATGATAATGTCCTGCATCTACTATAGTTAGACCCAATTCAGTTCCATACTGTGCATCATGGTATTTTATATCTCCTGTAATGTATATGCAAGCTTCTTTTTTATAGGCATCATATATAAATCCACTGCCACTTCCACCACATAGAGCTACCCTTTTAACTGTCCTATCCATGTCTCCATAAACTATTAAAAATTCTGTATCTAAGCGTTTCTTAATAAAGGTTAAATAATCCTTCAGGCTTTGTTCTTCTATATCACCTACCCTTCCGTATCCATAATCTTCATCTTCTCCCATTTCAAGTGTTTGAGGGTCCCTTAATCCTAATAGTTTTGCCAATTCATCATTTACTCCATTATTAGCCCTATCTAAATTGGTATGGGCATTGTAGACTACTATGTCCTTCTGTATTAGATTGAATAGTAATTTCTCCTTATAGGTGGATGTTGTAATGCTGGTAATAGGCTTAAAAATTATTGGATGATGGGTTATTATCATATGGAAGTCTCCATCTAAGGCCCTGTTATAGACTCTTTCATCCAAGTCTAAGGATATCAGTATCCTTTTAATGTCCTTTTCATCGTTTCCTATTTGAAACCCTGTATTATCCCAATTATCTATTAATTCAGCAGGTGCCCAATTGTTCATTAATTTTATTATTTCCTTAGCCTTCAATCTCTTCTAGTACCCCCTTATAGTCCTTAATTTTAGCAGATATTTCTAAATACCTTTCCTTTGATTTTTCAGTATTAATATCTTTTATCTCCTCTATTATATTTTCTAATTCTCTTAATCTAAACTGAATAAATTCCCTCAGCAAAGGGTGTTTTTTCTTAATTAATAATGGGCTTATTTCATAATAGATTTCTTTCTCAATATATGACTTACCCTTTTTTGCAAATATTATTTCATAATATTTACCATCTTCTTTAACTAATTCTTCCTCTATAATTTCAAAATTGTTATCAACTAGGTATTGCCTCAATTCCTTAGCTGCTACCATAGGTTGTAATATGAAGTTTGCTATGGAGTCAGTTACTTCTTTATTTTTTTCTAAAATATCTCTGATTAGGAGGCCTCCCATTCCTGCAATAATGACTGTATCAACTTCATATGGCTTGATAACCTCTAAACCGTCTCCAAGTCTTGCATCTATTATATGTTCTAGGTTCAATGTCTTTATGTAATCTATTATCTTATCTAGGGAACCCTTTGAAATGTCGGTACCTATTACTTTTTTTGCTATATTATTTTCCACTAAATATACTGGAATATATCCATGGTCAGTGCCAATGTCAGCAACTATTGAGTTCTTAGGTACAAAATTTGCTATGGCTATTAATCTATTAGATAATTTCATCTCTTCCTTCCTTTCTATAGGGATAATTAAAGATTCGCAAGGAGCGAATCTTTAATTATTCTAAGAAATCCTTTAATTTTTTACTTCTGCTTGGATGACGCAACTTTCTTAGGGCCTTAGCTTCTATTTGCCTTATCCTTTCCCTAGTTACATCAAATTCTTTCCCTACTTCTTCCAAGGTCCTAGCTCTACCATCGTCTAGACCGAATCTAAGTCTGAGTACTTTTTGCTCCCTTGGTGTTAAAGTATCTAAGACATCTATTAGCTGTTCTCTCAACATAGTATAGGTAGCTGCCTCTGCAGGTGCCAAAACTTCATCATCAGGAATAAAATCTCCTAAGTGAGAATCTTCTTCCTCACCAATTGGAGTCTCTAAGGATACTGGCTCCTGTGCAATTTTCATAATCTCTCTTACCTTTTCTACTTCCATTCCCATTTCTTTTCCTATTTCTTCAGGTGTTGGATCTCTTCCTAATTCTTGAACTAATTGTCTTTGAATTCTAACCAATTTATTTATTGTCTCAACCATATGGACTGGAATTCTAATAGTTCTTGCTTGGTCCGCTATGGCCCTAGTGATAGCTTGTCGAATCCACCATGTAGCATAGGTACTGAATTTAAAGCCTTTTCTATAGTCAAATTTTTCTACAGCCTTCATAAGGCCCAGATTTCCTTCTTGTATTAGATCAAGGAAAAGCATTCCTCTGCCTACATATCTTTTGGCAATGCTTACAACTAATCTTAAATTTGCTTCAGCTAGTTTTTTCTTTGCTGTTTCGTCACCTTCTTGCATCCTTTTTGCCAACTCAACTTCTTCTTCGCTTGTTAATAGGGGTATTTTCCCAATTTCTTTTAAGTACATCCTTACTGGGTCGTCTACTGTAATACCCCTAAGTACTGACAAATCTTCTTTTGTATCATCCTCTTCCTCATCAACTTTATCAATTTCATCTATGTCTTCGTCTATATCAGCACCTTCCAATAATACATCATCATCCTTGTCACCTACTACATCGATCCCCATGTCTTCAAAGAGCTGATAAATATCTTCTATTTGCTCAGCATCCAACTGAATTTCCTCTAGAGATTCAATTATTTCGCTATATGTTAAAAAACCATCCTTTTTACCTTTTTCAATTAATTTCTTAACAGATTCTATGTTATCCATCTTTGCTTTTCCATTGTCCTTATTTATTTGGTCCACTTAAGTTACCTCCCTTCCTCATGTCTAATGAGGTTTAGTTCTTTGTTCAAGTTTGTTAGCTCCACACATAGTTGAAGAAATTCTTTTTCTTGAAGAGGATCTTTGTTTTGAATTTTCTCCATTTCTTCTATTTTCTCCTTTATCCTATCTCTTTCCTTTTCTAATCTATTAGTTTTTAAAGTAGTTACTAAGTCTTTAATCATCTGTTCTACAGTTTCAGGCAAAAAGTTAATTGGTTTTCTTATTATCTTTTCAATTAATTCCATGTCAAGATTAGGAATATCCATTGCCCTTTCGAAAAGAATATCTTCATCTAAAATCTCATCCTCTATATATAAATCTGATATTATTTTCAAAACTTCTTTACATTCAAAATTCTCAAAATCATCTAAGGAAAGCTCCTGCATAACTTTATCATGGTACTCTTTATTGAAAATCATAAGTCTCAACAAATCCATTTCTGCTCTGAGGTTTGCTGTAGGCAAAGATACTTTTAATGGAGAGATATTTTTCCTTACCACTGTGTTCTGTTGTTTAAACACTCTATTATTATTGCCAAATACTTCCTTCTCTATTGCTTCTTTTGAAATATTCATTTCCCTAGATATTTTATCTATATATACATCTTTTTCAATGGGAGACTTTAATCCCCTAATCACCTTTGCTATTTCCTTAGTAAACCCTATCTTTCCCTCAGTTTCATTAACGTTATATTTATTTTTGTAAAGGAATATTTTGTAATCTACATGGTTATATGCTGATTTTAATTTGCTTTCAAAATCCTCAATAGAATTTTCCTTCAAAAAATCATCTGGATCCTTATAGCCGTCTAAGATAACTATTTTAGGTTCAATATCTAATTTCCTTAGTATTTCTATTGCTTTTAAAGTTGCTTTAATCCCTGCCTTATCTGTGTCATAGCAAATATATACATTTTGTCCATATCTTTTCAACAATTTTCCTTGCTGTTCTGTAAGGGCAGTGCCAAGGCTAGCTACAGCATAGTTTATACCATGATTAAACAGTGAGATAACATCCATATAACCTTCCACTATTATGATTCTTTTCCTATCCGAAAGCTTGCTTACAAGGTTTAATCCATATAGATTATTCCCTTTACTAAAAATATAAGTCTCTTGTGAATTTAGATATTTAGGCATAGAGTCGACTAAGACCCTACCACCAAAGCCTATAACCCTACCCCTAATATCAATTATGGGAAAAATTATTCTATTGCGAAATATGTCATAATACCCATCACCAGTAGATCTTTTTCCAATTAATCCTACTTTTAGAATTTCCTCATCCTTATAGCCCTTGGATTTTAAGTAGTTATATAGGGCACTCCAATTATCTAAAGCATAACCTAAACCAAATTGCTTTATAACCCTGCTGCTAATTTTTCTCCTATACAGATATTCCAGTGCTGCTTTATTTTTTGTTAAATTGCTATAGAAAAACCTAGCAGCAACCCTATTAATTTCATATCCCTTGTTTTTTTCTTCTATATATTTATTATCTATGGATTTTCTCTCCTCTAAGGGGATACCTGCTTTATCAGCTAAAAACTTAACTGCTTCATAAAAGGATAGGTTCTCTCTTTTCATGATGAAGGTTATTACATCTCCTCCTTCACCACATCCAAAACAATGAAAAAATTCCTTTGTTTGGGAAACAGTAAAGGAAGGGGTCTTTTCATGATGAAAAGGACATAAACCTACAAAGTTAGAGCCTGATTTTTTTAAAGGGACATATTCTGAAATAATATCTACTATATCTGAGGCATCTTTGACCTTTTCTATTGTTTCATCATTTATATAAAATGTCATATAATCACCCTGTATCTCACTCACCATGCCTATCTTAACTGTCACTATGATATATATTCGACAAAACTTATAAAAATCCTTCTTTTTTTTAATATTTTTGCCATGGTTTTGGAATAAAAATATTATAATATAGGTTTATTATGAATCTATCGGTAGTCCCTGCAAGGTAATCGCATATTATATCTTCTATGGTAGTATCCATATCTTTATAGATTTCCAGATGTTCCTTTGGTAAGGCATTATTATTTTTTAAATAATAATTGTATAATTGCTCAATTATATATTCTGTCTTTTCTTCTTCTGATTTTGCTTTTTTGCTGAGATAAACGTTTTCAAACATAAAATCTCTCAATGTATTGGTTGCATTGCCTACTTCCTGGCTCATGGCAATAGTATTTTTTTCCATACTATTGTTAATTATATCAAAAATCATATTATTTATTCTTTCTCCATGGCTATTACCTAAGATTTCAATGGCTTCCTTAGGTAGATCTTCTTTTTTTATGACTCCAGCCCTAATGGCATCATCTATATCATGGTTAATATATGCAATCCTATCTGCCAATCTAACAACTTGTCCCTCTAAAGTTTGAGGTTTAGTACTACCTGTATGGTTTCTTATGCCATCCCTAACCTCATAGGTCAAATTTAATCCCCTTTTATCATCCTTTTGTTCCAAAAAATCTACTATCCTTATGGATTGCTCATTATGCTTAAAGCCTTTGGGATTTAAATAGTTTAATACCCTTTCACCCGTGTGGCCAAATGGGGTATGTCCCAAGTCATGGCCTAGGGCAATAGCCTCTACTAAGTCTTCATTTAACCTAAGGGCCCTTGCTAAAGTCCTACCTATTTGAGCCACTTCCAGGGTATGGGTAAGTCTTGTCCTATAATGGTCCCCTTCTGGGGCTATGAAAACCTGAGTTTTATGTTTTAGTCTACGAAATGATTTGGAATGGATTATCCTATCCCTATCTCTTTGAAAATCAGTTCTAACACTGCATTTTTCCTCAGGAAACCTTCTTCCCTTTGAGTTTTGGCTTAAAGCCGCAAATGGAGATAAAAGTTTTTTTTCTATCTCTTCTATCCTCAATCTCATATTCATATATTTACCCCTTTTCAATTAGGTATAAAGTATAACTAATACTTTTGCCTATATTATATATATACAACATAAGTTTTATTAATCCTTCTTTTTGTTGAATATTTTTTTCAATTACAAAAGAAAAAGAAGTGCTAAATTAACACTTCTAATCGAAGACCTTGTCTCCGAAGTTTTCCTTTAAATGGTCTATAATTATCCCTGCAGTTTCCTCTATTGCCTTATGGGATACATCTATTACTAAGCATCCAATTTTTTTCATAATTTCTTTGGAGTATTCCAGCTCCATATTAATTCTATCTATATTGGCATAATTAGCGTTATTGTCTAAACCTAAGGATTTCAATCTTTCCTGCCTAATCTCATTCAGCTTAATAGGATTTGCCACTAAACCTATTACCCTGCGACTGTCCTTTTGAAACAATTCCTTTGGAGGTGGTACTTCAGGGACTAAGGGTACATTGGCTACTTTATAATTCTTATGTGCTAAATACATGCTCAGGGGTGTCTTTGAGGTTCTAGAAATACCAACTAGTACTATATTTGATTTCATTATTCCTCTCGGGTCCTTCCCATCATCGTATTTAACTGCAAATTCTACTGCTTCTACTTTCCTAAAATAATTCTCGTCTAATTTTCTAATTAACCCAGACTCTCTTTTAGGTTGAAACTGTAATACTGAAGACATGGCATCTAAGGCTGGTGTCATTAAGTCTACAGTAGGAATATTGTATTCCCTGCCTAAATCTTCTATAAATTTCTTCAATCTCTCTATTACAATGGTGAAAATAATTACACTGGGCTCTTTTCTAGCCTCATTAAACACTTCTATTATTTGTTCTTCCTCAGTAATAAAAGGAAATCTCCTAACATGATACTTGACTGAATTAAATTGACTTAAAGCAGCACGGGCCAATAATTCTCCAGTTTCACCTATAGAGTCTGATAGTACATATACAGTTAAAGAGTTTTTCATCCATTTCCCCCCTTTATTCATCTCTTCCTAGTTCTACAAATAATCTAGTAATAGTTGTCTTAGTAACTCTGCCAATTACCTTATAGCCCTTTCCTTCATCGTCTTCTTCTACAACAGGCAGGCTATCTATTTCATGGTCAATTAACTTAATTGCAGCCTCTAAAACATCGTCATCGTCTTTGATGTAGACAACATTTGGCATTCTAGTCATTATCATCCCAATTGGCATTTTATTTAAATCTACACCTCCTAGGGCAGATTTAATGAAATCCTTCCTCGATACTACTCCTGACAAAAATCCATTGTTTGTAACAAAGATAGAACCTACATCTTCTAAAAACATTAAAACAATGGAATCATAGATACTAGTAGATTCATCTACAACGACGGGAACAGATTTAACTTCAGATACTTTTATATTTCTGATTTTTTCTGATATAAATGAAAGTTTAGTTTTGCCTGTATAAAAATATCCAACCTTTGGTCTAGCATCTAGGATGCCTGCCATAGTTAAAATAGCTAAATCTGGTCGTAAAGTTGCCCTAGTTAGGTTTAACTTATTTGCTATAGCCTCTGATGTAATGGGTTGATTCTTTTTGACTATTTCTATAATCTTTTCTTGTCTCTCATTTAATTGAATAGTAAACTCCCCCTAACATTTAGGCTTTGATAATTTAAGTAGTATCTATTTATTTACAATCTTTGACAAATCACAAATTCTAATCATCATATTGTAGATCTTTCTAAGCAATCCCAATCTATTATTTCTTATTTTTTCATCCTCTACCATTACCATAACCTTATCAAAGAAATTGTCAATAGGATCCTTTAGAGTTACTAAATTATCTAAAGCTTTGTCATATTCTTTTTTACTAATGAAATTGTCTATCTTTTCTTCTATGTTATTGAAAGCCTCAAATAGGTCAAACTCGTCTTCACTTAGCAAATCCCTTTGTACTTCATCAGAAACTGCTTTCTCTGCCAAATTAGCAACCCTATTAAAAGCAGTTAATATTTCAGTTAAACCTTCTTTTTTCAGCCATTCATAAAGCTTATTTGCCCTAATCTTCATATCGTAAATGTCATCGATATTTGAAGCTAAGACTGCATCTACTATATCATATCTAATACCCATATCGATGAACATACTTCTGATTCTACCTCTGAAAAATTCCTCAATTTCTTCTTTTACCTTGTCATAATCAAAGGCTAAGCCATTTACCTCTACATAGATATAAAGGGCTGTTTCTATAAGTTCTTTAATAGATATATTTAGCTTCTTATCTATTATTATATTTATTACCCCTAGGGCTTGCCTTCTTAGGCCAAAGGGGTCCTGTGAACCAGTAGGATGTATACCTATGGCGAATAGCCCAGCAATTGAGTCCATTTTATCAGCAATGCTTAGAACTGATCCAGCAGTAGTTGTTGGTAAATCATCACCAGAAAATCTAGGTAAATATTGTTCAAAGATAGCCAAGCTTACAATCTCATTTTCTCCTGAATGGCGAGCATATTCCATACCCATTTTACCCTGTAGTTCTGTAAACTCTGTTACCATCTTGGTCGTTAAATCTGCCTTAGATAAATATCCTGCTCTTTCTATGTTCCTTTCTGTTTCCTCTCCTACTTCTAAATATTCTCCAATTTTCATAGCTAGTTTTTGTATCCTTTTAGTTTTATCATACATTGTGCCTAGTTTTTCTTGGAAGACTATTTTATGAAGTTCTTCTACATATGATTCTAAGGGTTTTTCTATATCTTCCAAATAGAAAAATTTAGCGTCTTCTAACCTTGCTCCTAGAACCTTTTCGTTCCCTTTTATTACCGTTTCTATAAAGTCTTTGTTTCCATTTCTCACAGTGATGAAATATGGAAGCAACCTATTTTTATCATCGAAAACAGGGAAAAATCTTAAATGTTCCTTCATTGGAGTTATGACGACATCAGGAGGTAAGGATAGGTATTCCTCTTTTATTCTACCGATAATTGGAGTTGGATATTCAACTATGTTTGTAACCTCATCTAAAAGCTTTTCATCCTTTTGGATATTTCCTCCTCTTTCTTTTGCCAGTTTTTCAGAACCATATTTGATTATCTCTTTTCTTTCCTCTTGGTCCACTATGACAAAGTTTTCCCTTAGAATTTCAACATAATCATCTACTTTTTCTACGACAATATGGTTACTGCCTAAGAACCTATGTCCCTTAGTTATATTAGAAACTTGAATGCCTTCCAAATCAAAAGGTATTACTTTATCATCTAGCAAGGATACTATCCACCTAATGGGCCTTGCGAACCTTAGGTTTTTTCCCCCCCATTTCATAGATTTAGGGAAATTAATGCCCCTAATTACCTTAGGCATATTTTCACTTAGTATTTCCTCTATGGTTTTTCCCTTCTTTGTTTTTCTTGCAAAAACATAATCTACACCATTATGCTCATCTACATAAATTGAAGAAATATCAATGCCTTGGCCTCTCATAAATCCTAGCAAGGCCTTAGTTGGTTTTTCTTCTTCATCAAAGGCGATTTTTTTTGCTGGCCCTTTAACTATTTCCTCCATGTCCTCTTGTCTTTCATCTAGACCTTCTATTATCATAGTCAATCTTCTTGGCGTAGAATAAGCACTTACCTTTTCATATTTTATTCTTTCCTCAGCCAATATGTTCATGGTATTCTCTTTTAATTGATCTAGGGCATCACCTATAAATCTTGCAGGTAATTCTTCTACTCCTATCTCTAGCAAATATTTCTTACTCATTATTGACCCTCCCTTTTCAATAGAGGATAATCCATTTCTTCTCTTTGTTCTAAATACTTAGCTGCAACTAATCTGGCTAATTGTCTAACCCGTCCTATATAGTTTGTTCTCTCTGATACAGATACTGCTCCTCTGGCATCTAAGATATTAAAGGTATGGGAACATTTTAGAACATAGTCATAGCTTGGTAATACAAGGCCATCATCTAAGATCTTTTTAACTTCCTCTTCATAGGTATTAAATAAGCCTTTTAATGTGTCTATATCTGCCTTTTCAAAACTATAAACTGAATGCTCATATTCAGCTTTTTTAAAGATGTCTCCATATGTTATGTCTTTATTCCATTTTATATCGAAAATATTGTCCACATCTTGTAAGTACATGGCAATTCTCTCTAAGCCATAGGTTAATTCTGCAGACTCTATTTCACAGTTTATACTACCTACTTGTTGAAAATATGTGAATTGTGTAATTTCCATACCATCTAACCATACTTCCCAACCTAAGCCCCAGGCACCAAGGGTTGGAGCTTCCCAATTGTCTTCAACGAATCTAATATCATGCTTTAAGGGATCTATCCCAATGGCTTTTAAACTATCCAGGTACAAATCCTGTATATCATCTGGGGAGGGTTTTAATATTACTTGTAGCTGATGGTGCTGGTAAACCCTATGAGGATTTTCCCCATATCTAGCATCTGCAGGCCTTCTTGAAGGTTCTACATAAACAACCTTCCAAGGCTCTGGTCCCAAGGCTTTAAGAAAAGTATAAGGACTCATGGTACCTGCACCCTTTTCTATATCGTAAGGTTCTAATATTATGCAACCTTTGTTTCCCCAATAGTCCAGTAATTTCAACATTAAATCCTGGAAATACATAAAATAACCTCCTCTTTCAATTAATAAAAAAGTTTCTATCTAATGATTATTAATTAAGGTAGCTTTTCTTGTAATTCATTGGCAGCAAGTTCTTAAATGTAATAATTGATATGTAGAATTTTCCTATTGTTTATAACAAAAAAACCTACTCATCCCCATAGGGACGAAAGGTTAACTTCCGCGGTTCCACCCTATTTAACACCTACAAAAGGTGTTCACTTTAAAAAAAAATACTCAGAAGGGCCTTTCCTCAATAGTAATTATATCTAGATCCCATCATCCTAGACTCTCTTAAACAATCACTATTGATACTTCTTCGTCATCGTATATCAGTGTGCAATTCTACGAATAATAATTTAACAAAAAAGTTTTTCATTGTCAAGTATTTAAGTTGACTCTAAGGCTTTGATGAAATTCAAAGTATTTAGCTTGTTTCTATCTATATTATAAAGTATATGTTGCACTATTATATAGTGGATTTTTTTAATAGTTTCATCGGGAAGTTTAACTTTATGAATCCTGTCTAAGGGGATGTATAATAATTCATTTATACCTCTATATAAGTTGTCATCTAAATAAATACTAGAAGAGTCGTAGCTGGAACAGTTATAACAGATGATGCCTCCTTCCTTGGGACTATATCTTATATTTTTAACATTTTTATTACCACATAATACACATCTGTCCAATAAAGGCCTATATCCTAAAAAAGAAATGAATTTTAACTCATAAGCTGTTATAAATTTTAGAAAGTCCTTATCCATACCAGATAATAATTTTAAGCCCTTTAATAAAAGCATAAAGATTTTTGGATTTTCTTGTCCTTCTTCCATGGATTTTTCAATTAACTCCAGCATATATTGGCCATAAACGACCCTTTCTATTTTTTCTCTTATGGAATAGAAAGAATCAATAATATCTGCTTGATTAATGTAATAGAAATTTTTTCCCTTGTATAATTGGTACTCGTTATAAGAAAACGGTTGAGTATTGGCTATTATCTGAGACTTAGGCCTATAAGCCCCCCTTGCCATGGCCGTTATCTTTCCATGTTTTTTTGTGTAGATACTAAGGATCTTGCTAGTATCCTTATATCTCATTTCCTTTAAAACTATTCCTTCTGTTTTTAACATAATCCTCTCCTAATACTTGTAACCAAAATATCTAACTTTGTTTTCCTTTTCTCTCCAGTTCTTTTCTACTTTTACCCACAGTTGAAGATTTACTTGACTTCCTAAAAGGGCCTCTATTTCTATTCTGGCACTCTTTCCTATTTCCTTTAACATACTACCTCCTTTCCCAATAACAATGCCTTTATGGGATTCCTTTTCACAATATATATTGGCAAATACGTCTATAATCTCCTTACCTTCCCTCTTCTTAATACTCTGGATTTCAACAAATATACCATGAGGTACTTCTTCATCTAAATTAAGTAATGCCTTTTCCCTTATTATCTCTGCAATAATAAACCTTTCAGGCTGATCTGTTATCATATCTTCTGGGAAATATTGGGGCCCCTCTGGTAGTCTGCTCTTTAAAACCTCTATATATTTGTGGACATTATCGTTGTTTAGTGCAGATAGGGGTATTATTTCTTCAAATAAATTTAATCTACTATACTTATCTACTAATTGTAATAATTCATCCTTTTCTAATTTATCTATCTTATTTATTACTAATACAATGGGAGTGGAAATTTTTCTTAAATCCTCGATTATCATATTGTCCATAGGTCCAATTTCCATACTATCATCTACCATAAAAGTAACTATGTCTACTTCCTCTAAGGTGCTCTTGGACACCTTTAACATATATTCTCCAAGTTTATTCCTTGGATTTTGTATTCCCGGTGTGTCAAGAAATACGATTTGGCAATTTTCTTCTGTATATACCATTTGTATTTTATTCCTAGTTGTTTGAGGCTTATCTGATATAATTGAAATTTTCTCACCAATTATTCTATTAAGCAAAGTTGATTTACCTACATTTGGTCTGCCTACAATAGTTACAAATCCAGATCTATACATCTTCTTCACTCCTACTATTTTCTAAATCTTCTGGGCCAAAACTATAAGGTAATAAATCTTCTAACTTATGTTCCCTATAATCATCTTCAGAATTGGCGACGATTATAGTAGCATCCTTCCCAAACTCTCTAATTACTTGTCTACAAACTCCGCAGGGATATGTAAAATCACTATCTCCAACTACTGCTATTGCCTTTATCTTCTTATGACCCTCAGAAATAGCCTTAAATATGGCAGTTCTCTCAGCACAGATGGTAGGAGAATAGGAAGAAATTTCTATATTGCAGCCGGTAAAAACCTTACCATCATCTGTGATTAAGGCTGCGCCTACACGGAAATTTGAATATGGAACATGGGCCTTTTTCTTGGCTTCTAAGGCTTTTTTGATTAAATCTCTATTATCCATAAATACCTCCCTGTTTACAATTTACAAGTTCAACTACATAGGAATTTATTCTATTATTATTTCTGTTTTTGGCTCTACCACTTGAATCCATGTGATTCCAGGATTTAGTATAATTTCATTTCCTCCTAAATCATAAAATATAGTTTTTCCTTCTCTAGATTTTTTTACCCATTTCACATCTATAACTTTCCCATTGCTTATATATTTTCCATTTCCTTCTCCTACTAATTGAATATCTAGCCTGCCCTCATTATCTATTACTCTAGTTTTTGCTTCTTGAATTATAATGTTCTTGGCTATAATAGGACTTTCATCACTTTCATCTATATGTAATTTCCCATCTTTATATCTTGTATAAACTTTCTTATCCTTATCATAAATATATTCAGTATTATTGTCCTTCCTATAATTTATTATAACCTTATTGGCAACACTACCTTCCATATCTATTTCATCTTCATGGAATTTAAAGGGTGTAAATTCCCCTATCATCCTATATTTTCTTTCTGCTTGAGTTGCCCTAATGGCTTCCATACTGGAGTATAGATTATGGGGCATTTTCTTATGGGATTTTCTCCAAAAAACCTTATTTGAACTACTTAATCCATCTATATCAGCTATTTTTAAGTCCTTCACATCTTTCATGGCTTGATTGCTGCCCCCTACCCTTACATATACAGCATCATATTCTAAGACTGTAGTTACAAAATAGGGCCTAGCGCTCCTAATTGGTCCTATAGATGGAGGATCATTTATTAAGTATATACCCATATATCTTGTATAGGGAGCTTCTACTAAGAACTCATAGACTATTTCAGCATCTTTAAGCCCTGATTGCCACCTAGCCCTAGGATGATTATCGAACATAACTGCCACTGGTCTGCGATTTACCCTTTCTTCCTCTACATATATTCCACTTAATGGTGATGGTATACCAACTTTTTCAGGTATTTCTTCCTCTATATTTTCTTCTTCCTCCTCTACAATAACTGTTGGCTCTTCTACTATTACAGGTTCTTCCTCTACTTCCTTTTTACAGCTACTAAGGAGTAGTGCTATAAATATTGCTATTAATATTATTTTAATCTTCAGTTTCATTTTTCTCCCCCTTATCCTATGACTTTAAATATAATAATGCCTACTAAGATGCCTATAATAGCACCAAAGAAGACTTCAATGAAAGTATGTATCTTTCCTTCAATTCTACTTTCTCCTACTAATATTGCCAAAGCAAAAGTTAAAGTAGTCACTAAGGTATTTTTGGCTAGTAATGATACTATGGTGGCTATACAAAAAGCTACTGAAGAATGTCCACTGACAACTCCACCTTGAAAATGGGTACCTTTCCCTTTATAAAATAATGCCTTTAAGCCTACGGTTAAAAGAATTACTACAATTAATGCCACAAAGGTCAAATGGGTAGATGAATTTGTAATTTTAATCAATAAAAAATCAGCATAAGAGCTTAGTCTATCGAAAAAGAGCAGGTAGCCCACTACAATGGAATTTATGGCTGCAATGAGTACTGCTCCCGCAGAAATATCCTTTGCCAATTTTGCCAGGGGATGATACTTATCTGTAATTAAATCTACAACCTTTTCTATGGCTGTGTTAAATAGCTCAGCTACAATTACTAGAGATATGGCAAAGATAAGGATTAGGAGTTCTGTTCTAGAAAAATCAAAAAATAGACTTAATATTACAACGATAATTGCTAAAAGATAATGGATTCGCATATTTTTTTCGGTTTTAAGGGCTGATATAATTCCATTGACAGCATAGTTAAAACTGTCAATTAGAGATTTTCTCATCATCATTCTCCTTTAAATCTTTAAATATGCCTAGCCTTTTCATTATTTCCTTTTCTCTTCGCCTCATAACTAATTTTTCTTCTTCAGCTTCATGGTCATATCCCAAGAGATGTAACATGGAATGGGCAGTCAAATAGGCAATTTCTCTTTCTAAGGAGTGTCCAAAATCTTGGGATTGCTCTAAGGCTTTTTCAAGTGAAATAATGATATCTCCTAAGAGTTTTGGTCCATCTGTAAATAGGGTATCTCCAAGAGGAAAGGACAAAACATCAGTCTCCCTATCTATTCCCCTATATTCCCTATTCAATACCCTTATTTCTTGATTATCAACAAAGGATATGCTGATTTCACAGTTTAATGATTCTTCTTCCAGCAACAATACTTCTTTAATAGTTTTTTCTATTAATTCATAAATACTATCATCTAATACTATTTTGTCCTGCCTATTATCGATATATATTTCCATATTTAAGCCTCCGATTTTTCTTCTGTTTTAGGATATTCGATTCTATCATGGTAAATTCCAGTTAAGACTTTTACAAAGGAATTGATGATGACTTCTATTTCCTTCAAAGTTATATCACATTCATCTAGCTGACCATCCTTCAATTTCCCTTGTACAACCTTTCTTACCATATCTTCAATCTTTTCTTTATCTATATCCTTCATACTCCTAACTGCTGCCTCTGCAGAATCTGCCAACATGACTATGGCAGCTTCCTTAGATTGGGGCTTTTTCCCCTTATACCTAAATTCATCTTTTGAAATATTAATATCCTCATTTAATTCCTTAGCTTTATGATAAAAATATGCTACAAAGGTATCTCCATGGTGTTGTTCTATAATGTCTAGTATTTCCTTTGGCAGTTTTTCTTCCTTGCCCAAACTTACTCCATCAGTGGTATGGGATGTAATTATGGCTGTACTCTGCATAGGTTGTAATTTATCATGGGGATTTTCCATACCAAATTGATTTTCTGCAAAGTAAAAAGGTCTATTTAATTTTCCTATATCATGATAATATGCTCCTACCCTTGCCAATAAGGGGTTTGCTGCTACCGACTCTGCCGCAGATTCAGCTAGATTACCTACAAGAATACTATGGTGATAAGTGCCAGGAGCTTCTAATAATAGTCTTTTTAGCAGTGGTTGATTGGGATTGGATAATTCCAGTAATTTAACAGTAGTCAATACGGAAAATACATTTTCCCAAATAGGTAAGGAACCCAAAGCCAAAACAGACGAGATAACTCCATTTAAAAAGCTATACCCTCCTTGTGAAAAGGACTCTATACCTCCTACATTTAATGCTAAGCCATAGGATGTTAGGCTTAGTATATTGACAACTCCTATTACAAATCCACTTATTAAAATATTATATCTCTGATCCTGTTTGACTGCCAATAGGGAAGCAATACTACCAGAAACAATGTACATGGTGGAAATGCTTCCATCAAGTTTTAGAAGAAAACCTAAGTAAAAGGATAGGAAAATATTAATTACAAAACCTAACCTTGGGTCAATTAATATGGATATTAACAAGGCTGCTGTTCCTATGGGCATTATATAGGGTGAGATCTTATACATTTCTTTGCTAATCAAAATAACTGCTAAGGTAATAATTAAGACAATTAACAACCTATTATTGTTTAGTATTTCCTTATTGTAATAATAGATATAACCAAAAATAATGGCCAATATTAAAGAAATTAAAATGACTATACCTAATGTGGTTACCACTGGTATTTTATTATCTTCCTTTAAGAGACCTGACTCTCTTATTAAATGCAATTCCCTTTCTCCAATCAATGAACCTTGTGAAGCAATAATCTCATTTTCCTTGAGGATGACAGTTTCTACTTTATCAGCAGCTTCTTTTTGTTTTCTTTGGGTTTCTGCTGTGTCTATAAATTCATTAGGTTCAATGGTAGCTAGCATTAGGGCAAGTCCCAACTGTTTCTCTGCATCAGTCATATCCAGAGATTGGAAGGTGCTCTCCAGGTTGTTTTTCTCGTATTCTAAGTCAGCTTCCCTAATACCATTTCCCATGATCTGATTTATCAAGTCGAATAAATTATTTTCTAGACTGTTAAGGGTCTTATAATCCATCCTTAAGGCAATTAAAATTTCATTATTAGTCAATCCTAGACTTTGGCTTTCCATTAATTGTTCTGCTTTTCTACTTATGCTTAAATTTTCAATGGCCTTTATATCCCTTGTTGTATCTAAAAAATCCTTTATTTTGTTTTTCATAGACATTTGGACAGATGGGTAGATTCTATACCTTGGTTCTACTTTCTCTGCTGCTTCTTTTTTTAATTTTTCAGTGGTATAAATATCTTCTAAATCCTTGGTAGCCCTAATATCAATTGGTGCTCTATCCCCCAATTTTAAATCTAATTTATCCATCTCTATTTTATAAATAGTTATAAAAAAAAGGGTTGCTGTAAAGACTACAAGCAGTAACCCGTTATAGAATCTTCTATTTTCTTTTAAAAATCTCCCCTTATTTGCCATAGGTATCCTCCTTAGGTTAACCTTGTGTGCTTTCATATTTATCATAGGCTTCTATTATTCTTTGGACTAGTGGATGTCTAACTATATCATGTTTTGAAAGGTATATAAAATCAATACCTTTTACATTGTCTAAGATTTTTGTAATAGTTTTTAGTCCCGACTCCTTTCCCTTTGACAAATCGATTTGAGTAATATCACCGGTGATTATTGCCTTGGAGCCAAAACCTAATCTGGTTAAGAACATCTTCATCTGTTCATTGGTGGTGTTTTGAGCCTCATCTAAGATAATATAAGATGAGTCTAAGGTTCTTCCCCTCATATAAGCAAGTGGTGCCACTTCAATTAAGCCTTTTTCTATATATCTATTGTAACTTTCTGCCCCAAGTATATCAAATAAGGCATCGTAGATTGGTCTTAGATATGGATCTACCTTTTCCTGCAAATCTCCAGGTAAAAATCCTAAGCTTTCTCCTGCTTCAACTGCTGGCCTAGTAAGTATAAGCCTATTGACTTCCTTATTTTTTAAAGCTTGTACTGCCATGGCCATGGCTAAATATGTCTTTCCTGTACCAGCAGGCCCAATGCAGAAAACGATGTCATTTTTTCTAATTGCATCTAAATACCTTTTCTGCCCTATGGTCTTTGGCTTAATGCTTTTACCTGAAGCTGTTACGCAAACAACTTCTTTCAAAAGCTCCTTTACATATTCTTCTTTACCATTTAATAGAAGTTGAATGGAATACCTTAAATCTTGCTTATCTAATTTCTTTTGGGTTTTGATTATTTCAATTAAATTATAAATTAATTTCTTCCCAAGATCTATAGCAATCTCTTCTCCATATAATTTGATTTCCCCATTCCTTATATGGATATCAACACCTAATTCTTCTTTGATTATATCAATATTTTCATCAAAATCTCCGAAGATTTCTCTAAGTATCTGTGTGTTTTCAATTAATATAGAATTGTCATGTAAGTTATCTTGCAAATCTAATCCTCCCTGTTATTTATAATTTGTTTTTTTCCTATATCTTCTATTGTTTCTATTATAACCTGGGTTGTCAATATATTGTCATCTATTTGATGCCTTATATTTTTTGACTGTATTTGGGCCTTAGGTGGTAGCTCCTTATTTATCTCCTTAGTAGCTGCAATTTGATTTGCATTTTTTAAATAATCTATATTTTGTTTAACTTCTCTTAATTCAACTTCCCTATATTCATGGTTTACTATTTTTATTGGAAAATCAATGTCATATTTTTCTAAGTTTATGATGCTTTTCTCTTCGACAAATTCCCTATAGTTTTCAAAGGGAATCTCACCTTTCATAAATTGAATCCCCTTATCCCCAATCTTTATTCCTTTTTGGGTAAAAACCCTCCCTGTAAATTTCTCTTCATTTTTAACAATAGGTTCTCTAACAATACTACTATATCTAGTAAGGGCTAAGACTTCCCCTTCTGCATGAACTAATAAGGTTTCTCCACCCAATTCACTGGTAATTATACCTGAAATAAGTATTTCTCCGGGATTTACTACCTTTCCCTTTTCCACCACTGCTTTTCCATTTTTAGGCACTACTTTTACTATTACTCCCTTCTTCTTGGCTACAATATGGCAAGGATAATTCTTATCTACCATTTCTGGCGGCAAATCCTGTTCCTTTACTTCTATGGTCAACTTAGTCCCCTTAATGTTTACAGAAACAAAGGAAAAATAATCGTAGTTTTCTAATAGGAGGTCCTTAATACTTTCCTTATCTAAACTATATTTTATTTTTCCTGTAGTTATATTATTGCTTTTTAATAAGGATATTATTTCTTCCCTCGGAGTTTGCTCATTACCAATTATGTCTATTTTCCATATGATAGAGGATAGAAAAAAGATGATTGTCCAAAACAATAAAAAACCTGCTGCCCACATTTTTCTTTCTTTTAGCTTCATAAGCAAAAAAGGAAATCCAGTTTTTCCTATGATTTCTACTCTGCAGCCTACTTTTTTCACTATCTTTTTTAATTCTTTGAAACCCCTGGTAGTAGACTTCATCTCTAAGACTATATTGTTAATTCTTTTTACATCCCATAGATATATATCATGATTGGCAGCTAAATTTAATAATCTCTCAAGGGTCAACCCCTCAACCCTTATAATAACATATCCTTTAAAATAATTCCATATTTTTATAGCTAGCATATCCACACTCCCTAGCTTATAATTTCAATATTTTTTATTTTCCCAACAATTATTATTTCCTCGGAAAGTATTGTTTTTATCTCCAAATCTTCCCCTGTTATTTTAAATACTCCATTTTTTGTATTAATTCTAATGGTTTCCCGGGAATATTCAATAATCCCCTTATGATTTAACAAAGAGGCCTCCTTATCACCTATAAGCGTTAATTTTGGTAAATCCATTATTATATCTCTAGGTAATTCAAATGCTTCAGAGATATTATACTTCAGATTCTCTATCTTCTTTTTCATCCCAACCCCTCCAATAAATTCTATGCCCCTTAAATATAGACTATACCAATGAAAAAGAAGCCTGGAAAAATTACAGGCTTCTTCTCTGATTTTGTAAACTTTTTGGCTTAGATAATATTTCTGAAAATATTATCCCTTTTACAAGATCTTTCTTGGGATCTATTTTAGACTCTTGTGTGTTTAATACTTTAACTTCACTTTTACCTATTTTTTCTGCTTCTGCCCTAATTGAATCATTAGTTTCACTGGCACTAACAACTGAAGTATCAGGGCGCCTATTTAATTCCACAACAGTTTTAGGCTGGGTTTCTACCCTTTCCCTAGTAATCTCTCTTTGTCTTGACCTTTGTCTTTGTCTTTCTTTTTCTATTTCTTCCTCTAGAATCCTTCTTAAATCTGCAAGTGGCCTAGATTTAGGAGACTGGCCCTTATTTAATTCTCTTTGCCTTTTTTCCATAGCCATATCTATCTTCTTCTTATCTTTGAGGGATTTAAGTATTATGTCTATTATTAT
This sequence comes from Tissierellia bacterium, assembly GCA_012735245.1. GTDB lineage: Bacteria > Bacillota > Clostridia > Tissierellales > Tissierellaceae > JAAYFT01. Next base: position 23,340 of record JAAYHU010000137.1, on the reverse strand, counting down.
GATGAATATAAAGAACAGTATGGGTCTGGGCATAAAATCCCTCCTTAATCTTCTTTCTTGTCTTCTTCAACTATCTTAGATATGGCTGACCTCATATCTGTATCTGCCAATAAATTTCTCATATTATAATAATCCATTACCCCAAGTTTTCCTTCCTTTAGAGCCTGGGCCAATGCCAATGGAACTTCTGCTTCTGCTTCGACTACCTTGGCTTTCATGGCTTGAACCTCTGCCCTCATTTCTTGTTCTCTTGCTACTGCCATAGCTCTTCTTTCCTCTGCCTTGGCCTGAGCTATTCTCTTTTCTGCCTCAGCTTGATCCATAGTTAGTTTTGCACCTATATTTCTTCCCACATCAACATCTGCTATATCTATGGATAGGATTTCATATGCAGTTCCAGAATCTAATCCCTTATCCAAGACTGTCTTTGATATACTATCTGGGTTTTCCAACACATCCTTATGGGATTCAGAACTACCTACTGTAGTTACAATACCTTCTCCAACTCTTGCTATGATAGTTTCTTCTCCTGCTCCTCCAACTAACCTATCAATGTTGGCTCTTACTGTAACCCTTGCCTTAACTATTACCTCTATACCGTCTTTAGCAACTGCTGCTATTTGAGGAGTTTCTATAACCTTCGGATTAACAGATACTTGTACTGCTTCCAATACATTTCTACCTGCTAAGTCTATAGCTGCAGCCCTTTCAAATACTAGAGGTATATTTGCTCTTTGGGCAGCTATTAAAGCATCGACTAAGGTATTTACATTCCCTCCAGCTAGATAATGGGCTTCCAGTTCATTGATTTTTAATTCCAGACCTGCCTTAGTTGCCTTAATCATTGGATTAACAATCCTAGATGGGGCAACTCTTCTTAGTCTCATACCTATTAAGGTTGACATGGAGATCTTTACTCCTGAGAAAAAAGCTGTTACCCATAATCCTACTGGTATAAATGTGAAGAAAAGTATTACAAGGATAACAATTAATAGGGCTAAGCCTACTGGTACAAAAAATGGCATATTACAACCTCCTTACAAATAATTTTGAGCCTTCTACCCTTACTACTTTTATTGGCATATCCTTTGGAATGAAAGCTCCGTCAGATAATGCGTCTAATTTTTCACCATCTATTTCAATAAACCCAGCAGGGCGAAGTTCCGTAATAGATTTTCCTTCTTTATTTAGATAGTCTATTGGGGAGTCTACACTTAAATACCCCTCCTCAGCCTTATGTGATGTATCTAATACGATTTTATTCAACAATTTACTCTTAAATCCCATTTTAATGAGAACTATAGTGACTATTGTTGTCAACAGTATGGCCACACTTAAAGACAATATGGCAATCTTTATAGAATCCATGGCAAGGACAGTACCTATGGCTACTAAAATTATTCCGCTAATACCAGGAAGACCAAAGCCTGGTATCATTACCTCTATAACCAATAGTATGAGTCCTGTAACAAATAATATTAAAGATGTCCAATGGGAATTTCCTGCTAAAATATTGCCTCCAAAGTATAAGCCAAAACCTATGATGCTAAGGGTACCACCTACGCCAAAGCCTGGAGTCAGTATTTCAATGACCAAGCCAACGAATCCTAAGGTAAGCAACAAGCTGCTTATATATGGATTAGAAATATATTTTGCTAGCTTGACCTGCAAGCTTTCTTCTACAACATTTATATTTACATTTCCCAAATCAAGGAACTTAAGTATTTCATCATAACTGTCAGCTGCCAGATCTGCTATACCATATTCTATTGCTTCGAAAGAAGTTAAATTCAACAACTTGCCCTTGCCTACTAGGCCATCTATTTCAATATCCTTATCCGCCATAGCCTCGATTATTTCTGGGTCCCTATTTCTATATTGGGCTGTGTCCCTTAACATACTTCTCCACATTGAAAGGATTTTTTCTGTATTGGGATCTGTTTCAGCTGAACCAATAGTGGCAGTCTTAGATACTACAACTTTATCTGCTGCAATAGTTATTAGTACACCAGCAGATTCTGCCTTATTATTTACATAGGATATGGTGGGAACAGGTGAAGAAATGATTAAGTTCTTTATCTTTTCAGCCTCTACTATTAGGCCTCCATAGGTATCTATTTCAAAGATAATGGCTTTAGGATTTTCCTTAATTATCTTATCCATAGTATGATTTAGAAAATTATAAGTTGCACGGTTAATCTGTCCCTTTACTGGAATGACATAAACATCATTGGTATCAGCAAAGCTTATACTCGACAGTACTAAGATTATAAGCAAAAGAAGTATTCCGATAAATTTCTTTTTCATTTATGCACCTCCCTATTCTATGTACTGCTAGATTATGAGCAGCTTTTATATTATACTATTACCCATTTATTTGCAAAATTAATAACAATAATCAAAAATAAGAAAAAAATTCAACAAAAAAACCTGGGTTTAACCCAGGTTAGTTTAATATCTTCCTAACTATTTTATTTACAATATTGCCATCAGCCCTACCCTTAACCTTAGGCATTACAGCCTTCATTATAATGCCAATGTCCTTAATAGATTTTGCATTAACTTCCTTTATAGTTTCAAAAACAATTTTTTCTACTTCTTCCTCTGTAAGCTGTTCAGGTAAGTAGTTTAAAAGAATATCTATTTCTTGTTCGGTTAATTTAACCAAATCATCTCTTTGACCTTTTTTAAATTCTTCAATGGCCATTCTCTTTTCCTTCAACTGCTTAGCAATAATGTCTAATATATCATCATCAGAAAGTTCTCTTCTTTCATCTACTTCCTTCTGTTTGATTGCTGCCCTTACCATAGTTATAGTATCTTTTCTAATCTTATCTTTACTCTTCATGGAGTCTTTCAAGTCTTCCATTAACTTTTCTTTAAGAGACATAAATTCACCTTCTTACTAGAATCTGGAATATTTCTTTCTTCTAGCTTCTTCGGACTTCTTCTTACGTCGAACGCTTGGCTTTACATAATGTTCTCTTTTTCTGACTTCTCCTAGGACGCCAGCTCGAGCACATTGTCTTTTAAACCTTCTTAAAGCACTATCAAGAGATTCATTTTCTCCAACTCTAATTTCTGCCATAGACTTCTCCCTCCCCTCTCTACTACAAGAGTACACGATACTATATCTACCAAGGGTTGCACTAGACCATTATACATTAAAATTTCAAATATTTCAACTAGTATTTAACCTGGTGGCCACAGCATTTTTCTCTTACCTAAAACGTGGAAGTGAATATGTTCTACAGTTTGTCCTCCATCTATACCACAGTTGTTAACTATTCTATACCCTTCATCAAGTCCCTTTTCCTTAGCCAGTTTTGAGGCTATAAATAAAAGATGCCCCATAAGATCCTTATTGCTTTCATCAATGTACTTGGCAGATATAATATGTTCCTTAGGAATAACTAAAAAATGGACTGGAGCTTGAGGGTTAATATCTTCGAAGGCTATGGCTTTTTCATCCTCATAGATAATGGTACTAGGTATGTCTCCTTTTATGATTTTACAAAATATACAATTATCCATGCTTTCCACCTCCTTACCCTTAGTTAATTATTTCTCCTACCAAGTAGTCATCTTTGCCTTCTTTGATTTTTACATCAACTATTTCTCCAATAAGGCTTAAATCCTTCTTTGCCTTAACTCTAATGTAGTTTGTAGTATAGCCTTCCATTAAATCCTCATCCTTCTTGCTCTTTTCTTCAAACAATACGGATAAGGTGGCGCCTATGAAATTAGAGTTGAATCTCTTCATTAGTTCTTCCCCTAAGGAGATTAATTTCTCTGATCTAATATTTTTCACATTCCCATCTACTTGGTTTTCATATTTGGCTGCTGGTGTTCCTCGCCTAGGAGAATACTTAAATACATGGATCCTAGAAAAACCAATTTCCCTAACAAAGTCATAGGTTTCTTTAAATTCCTCATCTGTCTCTCCTGGAAATCCCACTATTATATCTGTTGTTATTCCTGCATTTGGCATATATTGTCTAATTATATTTACTATATTCCTGTATTCTTCAGGAGTGTATTTTCTATTCATTCTCTTTAGAACAGTAGGAGAGCCAGACTGTAAGGATAAATGGAAATGGTCACATACTTTTCCTATTTTTATAATCCTTTCCATAAACTCATGATCTATTAAAGTAGGTTCTATGGAGCTAAGTCTAATTCTTTCAATTTTATCTATCTTGCCAACTTCTTCTAAGACTTCTATTAAAGAAATATTCTTCTTGTCCTTTCCATAAGATGCAACATGTATTCCTGTAAGGACTATTTCCTTAAATCCTGCCTCAGCTAAATTTCTAGTTTCTTTTATTATATCATCTAGATCCCTACTTCTAATAGGCCCCCTAGCATAGGGTATTATACAATAGGAACAAAACTGGTTACAACCATCCTGTATTTTTATATAGGCCCTAGTTTTAGATTTTATGTCCTGTATATTTATGGATTCAAATTCTTTTTGGGTTTTTATATTTCTTACAATATTGATTTTCTCTTTATTTACCTTGGCTTTCTCACATAATTCTACTATTTTGTTTCTATCTGTAGTTCCAATTATAACGTCTACTCCTTCAATTTTAGAAACTTCTTCTGGAGCAACCTGAGAATAACAGCCTACTACGGCAATTAAGGCATCCTTATTCTTTTTCTTGGCCCTAGAAATAAATTGTCTAGATTTCCTATCAGATAGGTTTGTAACTGTACAAGTATTTATTACATAAACATCGGCAATATCATTTTCATTTACAATTTTATAACCCTTTTTTTCGAACAATTCCTCCATAGCTTCTGTTTCATATTGATTTACTTTACATCCTAGGGTATAAAAGGCCACTGTATTCATTAAATCACTCCTAAATCTCCAAATTCATATAATAGGATAGTTGCTGCAACGGCTCCTGCAGTTTCTGTCCTAAGTATTCTAGGCCCTAAGGTTACTATATTGGCTCCTATAGCCTTTAATGCCTCTATTTCTTCTGCTTCAAATCCTCCCTCAGGTCCAATGATTAAATGTATTTTATTCCCGTCTAGTTTTAAGTTACCTTTTATGAAATTGTTTTTCTCTTCCTCATAAGGAACTACTATATTCTTTTCTCCTTTTAGTACTTCTATCATTTCAGGGAAAGATAGTATTTTATTAACCTTTGGGAGAATATCCCTTTTACTCTGTTTTGCAGCTTCTTCTGCTATTGTATTCCATCTCTCAACTTTATTTTGCTCCCTTTTTATGTCATTTACCTTTACTACTGACCTCTTTAATGCTACGGGATAAAAGTCCTTTACTCCGATTTCTGTACATTTTTGTATGATTGTATCCATTTTATTCCCTTTGGCAAGTCCCTGATACAAAACTATATGAATAGGAGATTCATTGCTACCTTTGTATTTTTCAATAATTCCAGTTAAGATTTTATCCTTTTTTAATGAAATTATTTCACAAATATATATATATCCCTCTATTGCTACTTCAATTTTATCCTTGGGATTTAATCTTAAAACATCCTTTATATGTTTAACATCTTTACCTGTAATTAGGATTTCATTTTCCATTAACTGATCTTTATTTGCAAAAAACCTATGCATTTTCTTCACCTAATCATTAGTAGCTATAATCATAGCCCATTCATTCTTTTTAGTTATTTCCAATATTTTAAAACCATTTTCCATAAGGCTCTTTTCCACCATAGGGATTTTTTCTTCAATAATACCAGATGCAATAAAAGTTCCCCTAGCCTCTAAATGGTATTTTAAATCCTTTACCATCTCTACTATTATTTCAGCAATTATATTTGACACAATGATGTTGGCCTTACCTTCTACCACATCTAAGAGATTGCCTTTTTTAACTTCTACAATATCTTCAACTTGGTTTAATTTAATATTGTCATTTGAGACCTTTACACAGACTTCATCTAAGTCTACTGCTACTACTTTTTTAGCCCCTAGTTTTGCAGCAACTATACTAAGTATTCCACTGCCACAACCAATATCGTAAACAATATCTCCTGCTCTTACAAATCTTTCCAGGGCTTCAGTGCATAAGATAGTTGTTTCATGGGTTCCGGTACCAAAGGCCATACCAGGGTCTAGCTCTATTAATATATCATCTTCTTTAAGAGTATAATCTTCCCAAGTAGGTTTAATTATAATTCTTTCTCCAATTCTAGTGGGTTTATAATATTTTTTCCAATTTTCTGCAAATTCTTCATCATCTACCATGGTAACAGTTATTTCAGGTTGAACTTCCTTTAAAACATGATTGTTATTTATTCTATATTTTATTTCCTGAATCCTATAATCTAAGTCCTCTGCTTCAGCAAAATACGCTTTAATTAATATATCATCAGATTCTACATTGATCAAATCCGGATCAATAATAGTCCAACTTTCTTGAGATTGAGATAATTCTAGTATATCTCTAGGATCTTCTATGGCTAAGCCTGAAGCCCCTACATCATATAAAATACTAGAAATTAGCTCCTCATATTCTGGTGTAGTTTTTATTTGAACCTCAGCCCAATTCATAATTACACTTCCCATCTTATAAAGTATAAGTTAATTATACCCAAAGAAGAAAAAAAATTAAATAATTATTGTTATTTTATTGTTAATTAAAGGCATCTCTCATTTTCCTAAAGAATCCTTTTTTACTTTCTTTGTAACTATCTCCCATTTCCTCTGCAAACTCCCTGAGGAGTTGCTTTTGTTTCTCTGTCAATTTAGTTGGAACCTGCACATCAACAGTAAAGTATAAATCGCCTCTACCATGGCTCTTAAGATTCGGTACACCCTTATTCTTCAACTTAAATTTTGTTCCCGTTTGAGTACCCTCAGGAATATGGAATTTTTCAACTCCCTCTAAGGTTGGAACTTCAATCTCTGCTCCTAAGGCAGCTTCAGTAAAGGAAATGGGAATATTTACATAAATATTATTCCCTGAACGTTTGAATATATTATCTTCTAAAACATTTATATAAACATACAAATCTCCATTGGGTCCTCCCCTATCTCCGGCCTCTCCTTCTCCCTTCACAGGTATAATAGAGCCTGTATCAACGCCTGCTGGAATCTTTACCTTGATTTTTCTAGTCTTTATTACTTTACCTACACCGTCACAAGTATTACACTTTTCTCTAATTACCTCACCAGTTCCACCGCATGTATTACAGGTGGAAGTCCTTACAAATTGACCAAAGGGGGTTCTTTGGGCATACCTAACTTCCCCTAAACCATTACAGGTAGGACAAGTTGTTTTTCCTGTCCCTGGCTTAGCACCAGTTCCATGGCAAGTAGTACAGTTTTCAGTCCTCCTAATCTGTATTTCCTTTTCTGTACCAAAGACTGCTTCTCTAAATTCGAGGGTTAAGTCATATCTTAGATCTGCACCTCTGACAGGTCCTTGCCTTCTTCTGCTACTGGTAAATCCGCCACCAAAAAAGTCGAATATATCATCAAAGATATCTCCAAAGCCACCAAAGTCATAGCTGTAGGATCCACCATTTTGAGGGTCTACTCCTGCATGGCCAAATCTATCGTAATTAGCTCTTTTTTCAGGATTAGATAAAACTTCGTAGGCTTCCGATATTTCTTTAAATTTTGTTTCTGCTTCTTCTTTATTATCTGGATTTAAATCAGGATGATATTTCTTGGCTAGCTGTCTATATGCTCTTTTTATTTCAGCTTCTGTTGCATCTTTTGCTACACCTAAAACTTCATAGTAATCCCTCTTTGCCAATCCTTTCACCAACCTTTTTATAAACTATAACTATTATATCAAACAATTAAGCTAAATCAAATGATTTAGCTTAATTGAAAAGAATTATTAATCTTCATCTACAACTTCGTAGTCAGCATCGACTACATCGTCATCATCTTTTCCATCTGATGTTGTCCCTTGATTTGCTTGTTGCTGATATATCTTTTGAGAAATCTTATAGAAGCTTTCAGTTAATTCTTCTGTTTTCTTCTTGATCTCGTCGTAATCTTCACCTTCTAAGGCTTTCTTTAATTCATTTAATTTTTCTTCTACTTGTGACTTTTCATCATCGGTTATTTTGTCCTTTAATTCCTTTAAAGTTTTTTCAGTTTGATAAACCAAGGAGTCAGCGTTATTTCTAATTTCTATCCTTTCCTTTTTCTTCCTATCTTCTTCAGCATACATTTCTGCTTCTTTTATCTTTTTTTCTATTTCTTCCTCAGACAGCTTTGTTGAGGCTGTAATGGTTATACTTTGTTCTCTACCTGTACCTAAATCCTTTGCACTTACATTTACTATACCATTGGCATCTATATCAAAGGTTACTTCAATTTGTGGTACTCCTCTTGGGGCTGGTGGTATACCTGTTAATTGGAATCTGCCTAAGGTAGTATTGTCAGCAGCCATTTGCCTTTCGCCTTGGACTACATGTATGTCTACAGCAGTTTGATTGTCTGAAGCAGTTGTAAAAATTTGACTCTTTCTAGTCGGTATAGTAGTATTTCTCTCAATTAACCTAGTAGTTACTCCACCTAAGGTTTCAATACCTAAGGACAAGGGCGTAACATCTAATAATAGCAAGTCTTTTACTTCTCCTGCCAAGACTCCCCCTTGAATAGCTGCACCTAAGGCTACACATTCATCGGGATTTATATCTTTTTGAGGTTCTTTACCAATTAAGTTCTTAACTGCTTCCTGTACAGCTGGTATTCTAGTTGAACCTCCAACTAAAATAACCTTTTCTATATCTGATGCTTTTAATCCTGCATCTTTTAAGGCATCTCTAACTGGCTCTAAGGTTTTTTCAACTAGATCCGCTGTTAACTCATTGAATTTTGCCCTAGTTATATCCATATTTAAATGTAAGGGGCCTGCTTGTGTGGCTGTTATAAAGGGCAGGTTAATATTTGTGGACATGGTAGATGATAATTCCTTTTTCGCCTTTTCAGCAGCTTCCTTCAATCTTTGCAAAGACATTTTATCCTGCTTTAAATCAACACCATGTTCCTTTTTAAACTCACTGGCTATATAGTCTACTATTCTTTCATCAAAGTCATCTCCACCAAGATGATTGTTGCCACGGGTAGCCAATACTTCATATACTCCATCGCCAATTTCCAAGATGGAAACATCAAAGGTACCACCACCAAGGTCAAATACCATGATCTTCTTTTGACCTTGTTCTTTGTCCATACCATAAGCTAAGGCTGCAGCTGTTGGTTCGTTAATAATTCTTTTTACTTCTAGGCCTGCAATCCTTCCTGCATTCTTTGTTGCTTGTCTTTGACTGTCTGTAAAATATGCAGGAACTGTAATTACAGCTTCAGTTACAGGTTCGCCTAAGTAGTCTTCCACATCAGCTTTTATTTTTTGTAAAATCATGGCTGAAATTTCTTCAGGAGTATATTTTTTACCATCTATATCAACTTTATAATCTGTTCCCATTTTTCTTTTAATAGAAATTATAGTTCTGTCAGGATTTGTAATAGCCTGCCTTTTTGCAGTTTCACCAACTAGCCTTTCTCCATCTTTTGTAAAAGCAACAATAGATGGTGTAGTCCTATTTCCTTCAATATTTGGTATTATAATAGGTTCTCCACCTTCCATAACTGCTACACATGAGTTTGTTGTACCTAAGTCAATTCCAATTATTTTTCCCATAAATATACCTCCCTAATAGTTCTTATTTTGCAACTTTTACCATTGATGGTCTTATGACTTTGTCTTTAAATATATATCCTTTTTGTAAGACTTCTATTACCTTGCCAGATTCATATTCATCAGTCTCTTCCATAAATACAGCATGATGATAGTTTGGATCAAAATCTTCATTTAAAGCAACAATCTCTTCAACCCCATTATCTTTTAAGGCCTTCATCAATTGACCATAAATCATTTCTACACCTTTATAGAAATTGTCTTCTTTATTCGTTTCAGATTCTAAGGCCCTTTCAAAATTATCTATAATAGGTAATAGGCTGGAAACAAAAGGCTCTATGGCATAGTTTATGGTACTTTCTCTCTCTTTTTCTGCCCTTTTCCTATAATTAATAAAATCAGCCTGAAGCCTTAATAACCTATTGTTTAATTCTTCAATTTCCTTATCCTTGTCATCCCTATCTTCAATTGTTTCTTCAATATTTTCTTCAACAGGAATTTCATTTTCCTTTTCCTGCATATCCTCTACTTCTTTATTTGCTCCGTTTCCCTCCAGCATTAAATCACACTCCTTAGTAAAAAAATTTTAGATACTATCCCTTCTACCTAATAACATATCAATTATTTCAGATATATTTAATGAAACAAGGTAGAGATTTTTAATTACATTATAATAGTCCATCCTAGTAGGGCCGATAACCCCAACTTTCCCTACAACCCTATCACCTAACCTATAGTTGGCAGTTATTAGACTACAATCTTTAATTGGATCATAGATATTTTCGCTACCTATTGAAATTTCAATATCTTGAGTTAAGGAATTGTTTAACAGTAATTCTATAATCGTATCCTTATCTTCTATAAAGGAAATGAAAGTTTTTGCCTTCTCTAAATCCTTATACTCGGGTAAGTCTAAGATTTTAGTTATGCCATCTGCATAAATATCCACATCTTGTACATCCTCTAAGGATTTGCTTATTATTGGAATTATCTCATCTATGACATTCTTATACTCATAGATTTCCATCATAATTTCATTGGCTAAGTCATCGTTAACCTTATCAATAGGTAGGCCTTTTAATTTATGGTTCAACATATTAGATATGGTATTTATCTGGTCCTCATATACGCCAATATCCAACCTAAAAATAGAATTTTTTACTACCCCTGTATCACTGACAATAGTCAAGAGAACCTGAAATTCATCTATGGGAACCAATTGAATAAGCTTAATTCTTGCCCCCATCATCTTAGGTGATACTGCAAGGGCAGTATAACTAGTTATAGCAGATAGGATCTTAGCGGAATTTTGCAACAGTTGGTCTATTTCCCTTGCTTCTTTTAATAATGCTTTCTTAATTTCCTCTTTCCTATCATAATCTATTTTAGGTTTTATCATCTTTAATAATTGGTCTACATATAACCTATATGCCTTATCCGAAGGAACCCTACCGGCAGATGAATGGGGTTTGTTTAAATATCCCAAATCCTCTAAATCAGACATCTCATTTCTAACGGTGGCAGAACTAATTCCTAAATCGTATTGCTTAGTAATGGTCCTTGACCCAATTGGCTCTGCACTTAATATATAGGAATTGATTATGGCATAAAGGATCTTCAGCTTTCTCTCATCTAGCATACCATCACCTCAAAAAAACTACACTAGATTAATTGTTAGCACTCTATCTCGTTGAGTGCTAATCCTTCTGATTTAAAGTTACCATTACTTATAAATTTTGTCAATACTTTTTACTAAAATTTTCAATTATTTAAGAAAATCCACTTCCACTAAATTAGATAGGTCTAAGCCTTTTTTTGTCAACATGATACTTCTTCCATCATCTATTATTAATCCGTTTTTAATATGTTTATTTATAACATCCCCATATATATCTTCTATTTCCACATTGAATCGCTTTTTAAATTCATTTTTATCAATACCTTTTATTTTTCTTAGGCCTAAGATACAATATTCTTCAATTTCTGTAGACTTATTAATAATTTCTTCTCCTTCTATGGGTAAAAGTTTTGAGCCTAGTTTTTCAATATAATCTAAGATATTAGAAGTATTAAAAAACCTCTTATTTTCCATATATGAATGACTTCCTAAGCCTATACCTAGATAGGGAAGTAAGTCCCAATAAACTAAATTATGCCTACATTCAAATCCAGGTAAGGCATAATTTGATATTTCGTAGTGACTATACCCTTTTTCTACTAAATATTCAGTGGCTTTATGGTACATTAGCCTTTCTTCATCTTCATCTGGCAAATTTAGTTTCCCCTTTTTATTGAGATTATAAAATTGGGTCCCTTCTTCTAGAATAAGGCTATAGTGGGATATATGTTCCACTCCTAGCCTTATGGCTTCTTCTATGGAAAATAGTACGTCTTCTAAGGTCTGATTAGGTAGGCCAAATATTAAATCCATGTTTATATTTTCTATCTTTTCTTTCCTTAATAATTTATAACTTTCATAGATTTGCTCCACTTCATGGATTCTGCCAATGGACTTTAATAGCCTATTATTAAAGGTCTGGACCCCAATACTTACTCTATTTATGCCTGCCTCTTTATATATTTTAGCTTTTTCCTTGTCTATGGTTCCTGGATTAACTTCTATGGTTATCTCCATATCTTTAGATAGGTTAAAATTCTTATATAAATGAACAAGTAAATCATAGATATATCTTCCCTCTATGGCTGAAGGAGTACCTCCTCCAATGAATATGGTTTTTATGGAATAGGCAAGTAATTTTTCCCTATATAATTCTAGTTCAGTTTTTAGGCTATTCATATATAGGGGGATTTTCTCATTCAGATTTGAAAAAGAAGTAAAATCACAATAATAGCATTTCCTTATACAAAAAGGAATATGAATATAAATCGATATCTCTTTCATTTTATCCTCCATATGAAAATAGGAACGATAGGTCGTTCCTAAATCATTTATTTTCATCATATTTCAGTACTGTTAGGAAGGCCTCCTGTGGAACTTCCACGGAACCAATTTGCCTCATCCTCTTCTTTCCTTCTTTTTGTTTTTCTAATAATTTTTTCTTCCTTGTGATATCTCCACCATAACATTTTGCCAAAACATCTTTTCTCAGAGCCCTTATGGTCTCCCTTGCAATTATTTTTGAACCAATGGCTGCCTGTATAGGTATTGCAAATTGGTGTCTCGGTATCACATCTTTCAACCTCTCTGCTATACTTCTACCTCGCTCGTAGGCCTTATCCTTGTGAACTATTAGAGAAAAGGCATCTACCAATTCTCCATTTATTAGAATATCTAATTTAACCAGTTCTGATTCCTCATAACCTTTTAATTCATAGTCAAGAGAAGCATATCCCCTAGTCTTTGATTTTAGAGCATCAAAGAAATCGTAAATAACTTCGTTTAAAGGCATTTCATAATGTAGGACAACCCTTTTTTCCTCCAAATATTCCATATTTAAAAACTTGCCTCTTTTGTTTTGGCATAATTCCATTATTGCACCTACATAATCTGAAGGTGTCATTATATTAGCTGTAACTATAGGCTCTTGCATTGAAGCTATTTCTGTAGCTGGAGGAAGATTAGATGGGTTCTGTATTTCCAATACTTCACCAGTAGTTTTCGTCACCCTATAGATTACAGATGGAGCTGTAGTAACTATGTTTAAGTCAAACTCTCTTTCCAGCCTTTCCTGGACAATTTCCATGTGCAGTAAGCCTAAAAATCCACACCTAAATCCAAAACCTAAGGCTGCAGACGTTTCAGGTTCAAATACTAAGGAAGCATCATTTACCTGCAGTTTTTCTAAGGCTTCTCTAACGGAGTTAAAATCTTCACCTTCAGCAGGATAGATTCCACAGTAGACCATAGGCACTACTTTTTTGTAACCTGGCAGGGCTTCCTTTGTGGGATTGTTTTTATCTGTAATAGTATCCCCGACTCTGGCGTCCTTCACATTTTTTATGCTGGCAGTTACATAACCAACATCTCCTGCTTCTAACTTATCTACTGATACGTGCTTTGATGTATTTATACCTACTTCTTGCACTTCATAGGTTTTACCTGTTGACATGATTTTAATTTCCATACCAGGTTTTAAAGTACCTTCAAAAATCCTTACATAACAAACTACACCCTTATAGCTATCATAATAGGAGTCAAATATTAATGCCTTCAATGGGGCCTTTGGATCTCCCTTTGGAGCAGGCACATATTTTACTATAGCTTCTAAAACATCTTCAATATTTAATCCATCTTTGGCAGATATGAGGGGTGCGTTTTCACAATCTATACCTATTATGTCTTCTATTTCTTTTTTGACTTCATCAGGTCTTGCACTAGGCAAGTCTATTTTATTTATAACAGGGACAATCTCCAAATCTTCGTCTAAGGCCAAATATACATTGGCTAAGGTTTGTGCCTCAATTCCTTGAGTAGAATCTACTACTAAAATTGCACCTTCACAGGCTGCTAAGGATCTAGACACTTCATATGTAAAATCCACATGTCCTGGGGTATCTATAAGGTTTAAAATATATTCATTACCGTCCTTTGCCTTATATACTAGTCTAACAGCCTTTAACTTTATAGTAATGCCTCTTTCCCTTTCCAATTCCATATTATCTAATACCTGTTCTTGCATTTCCCTTGAAGTTAACATGCCAGTCTTTTCTATTAATCTATCGGCTAAGGTCGATTTCCCATGGTCTATATGTGCTATGATGGAAAAGTTTCTTATATTCTCTTGTTTAATTTTCTCCATGTTCTTCCTCCTTATGAAGTTTCCAATAACCAATTATAACAAATAATTCTAATAATGTAAAACTAAAAGACCAGAGAACTGGTCTTTAATAAATTTCTTATTATGTCTAAATCTATAATATAAGATTCTCCAAAAATATCTAGCTGTCGTTTTTTTAAATCAAATCTAAATATATTGGGATTATCTAAGCAATTTAATTCTACAATATTTTGATTTACAATTTCAAGTCCTAAAATTAAAAATATTAATAAAAGTAATATGCACAATCTTTTTGCCCTTTTAATCCTTTTTTCTCTTCTTATCCTTCTATTTCTTTCTAATCTTGTTTCCATAATATCACCAAGATTAGAATTGCCATTTTATTGACTTATTATACTTGGGCTATTTAATTCTTCCAAATCTATGGTCCAAGGGAAAATATCTAAAACCAGTAATCCCCTTTATAGATTTAATAGGTATGCATCCAAAATATCGACTATCCTTTGAGGCCCCTTCATCCCTATTATCTCCCAGTACAAAGACATGGCCTTCAGGGACTACCCATCTATTTTTGTCATAAACATGTGTATAGGCACCTTCTTCTATATAATCTTCTTCAAGCAAAGAGCCATTTAAGTATACCTTACCGTCTATAATCTCGACTATATCTCCTTCAATACCTATTACCCTTTTTATATAATCCTTTTTAGGAACATCGGGAGCTTCCAGTACAACTACGTCTCCCCTAGAAGGTCCGCCGAAATATAAGGCTATTTTATTGGCAAATAACCTATCTCTTTCATGAAGTGTTGGATACATGGAATTGCCTAATACATAGGTTGTATTAAATATGAAGGTTTTTATAAAAATGGCAATTACTACAGCCAAACCTATACTTTTTATCCACTCCAAAACTTCCTTTTTTATGTCCTTATTATTTTCTTCCATAATTGTTCCCTCCTACACTTCTTAAAAATATTATATCATTTGTGTTGTATTTTGAAAAGATTATTCATCTAATATGCTATTAATAGCCAATGCAAGAACTTCTGCTACAAGTTTAGCTCCCTCTTTTGCTTCTTCCAAGGTATTAAAATTATAACCAACTTCCACTAAGGCTGAATAGTCAGATATATGCTGATTATATCTGCCTGCAGGCTTAATGATTATACCTGTACATAAATTAGGATAAAGGGTATCAGATACTGCTTTAATATATTTTGCAAAACTTAAAACCCTATCAAAATTGGGTGAATCTGGTCCTACTACTAAAGAGAAAGTAGCCACTTCTTTGCCATCAATTTCTATTTTTGATTTTTTCTTTATACTTTCTATATTAGGGCTATTTTCCGCAATAGCATCTCGATGTATGTCTAATAATATTTTCAGATTATCAGATTCTTCCCTTTTCTTTACTATGGTGTTGTAGCTCCTTGCATAGGATTGGTTATAGGATGGTAGGTCATGGTAAG
Organism: Tissierellia bacterium; assembly: GCA_012735245.1. Taxonomy (GTDB): domain Bacteria; phylum Bacillota; class Clostridia; order Tissierellales; family Tissierellaceae; genus JAAYFT01. The sequence goes on along the minus strand of JAAYHU010000137.1, from coordinate 7,480 downwards.
TCTCCACATGTTCCACCTTATGTCCATTAGCCTCTAAGACTGTTGAGATAATACTTCCTATATTTATCATATTATATCTTTTATCTGAACTTCGGTAATTATCCTTCTTTGCAAGTAAATAGGATTCTGTGGCATGGGTATGATATATCAGGATATATGGTTTGCTTCTATCTACTTTTACTTTATCTAGCATTAAAGGTTCAGGTATATTTTCTACCCTATTAACTCCATCAGAATCTTTTATTATTATTAAACTTTCATATTCATCTAAGCTTTCGATTATAATGTCATTTGTGTAATCGTAGTGGTTCTCATCTACTTCATTAAATTCTCCCATATCTTCTTCATTATCATTTAAATCATCTAAATTAGGATTTAAGACCTCTGCCACTGGAAATAGGGAATTTATTGTCTTTTGCAAAAACCCATCTATTTTAAAAGCCTTAGCTACAGTATTAACTGTAGATATAAAAGTAGAGAAATTGTTACCCTTCAAGTAGTTAGGGTCTTTGCTGGAAATATAAAATCTAATTATTAAATTTCCAATATTTAATGTCAATACACATATTAAGGCCATGATAATATAATCGGACTTTCTTGACTTTCTCATATTAACACTCCCTATTATCCTATCAATATAAAAATTATATTCCTCTAGGGAGTCAAATATTCTAGTTTATCTTATATATCTATTAACATCCTTAAGATCTATTCCTGGATGAAGGGCCATATTTAATCCATTGGCAACTATTATAGCCAGATCATCTATTACTGCATCTATGTCGGTAGGGGTCACTACTACATTTTTCATATATGGATTGAGTACTTCACGGATTAAGCTATATTTTTCCTCCGATGAAATTTCAGATAATAGATTATAAAACTCTGTTCCTACTTCAGCTTCCTTCTTTAAAGAGTCTATTATTAGGTCCAAGGTATCATTTACAATGGTAGCTGCATCTACTACTGTAGGAATCCCAATGGCAATGACTGGAACACCTAAGGCTTTTTCTGTCATTTCCATCCTATTATTCCCTACTCCTGCCCCTGGATTTATACCAGTATCTGAAATCTGAATGGTAGTTGACACTCTTTCCATTTTTCTAGAAGCTAAGGCATCTACTGCTATGACTAAGTCTGGTTTTACCTTTTCCACTACTCCTTTTACAATTTCAACCGTTTCTATACCCGTTATACCCATAACACCAGGAGATAAGGCAGCCACATTAGCCACTGTTTCATCTATTTCTTTTTTATAGTTGACAAAATATTGCCTTGTGACTAAGACCCTTTCTACCACCTTTGGTCCCAAAGCATCGGGTGTAATATTCCAGTTTCCAAGACCTACTATTAAGATTTTGCTATGGGGATGGCTTTTGCCCAGTCCCTTAATCTCCTTGGCCACTACTTGAGATATCTCATCCTTTAAATCTTCATCAGATTTATTTAGTCCAGGCACATCTATGGTAATATAAGTACCTATGGGCTTTTGCAGGTTCTTGCTTCCCTCTTCATTTAATACCTTGATTCTAGTTACTGTATAATTTTCTTTTTCTTCCTTTTCTATATCTACTCCCTTTGAATCCTCCTTGTAAACTTCCTTATAAATTTCTCTATTTTCTACAGCTAAGTCTGTTCGTACCTTATACAATTTCATTCTCCTTTCAATTTTTATCTTTCTTTTATATTTTTCTCAATATATAATGTAAATATCCTTGCATTTTATCCTTCTTCATGGTAAAATGTTCAGTGTTAGATTAGAGGAGGTGAAATAGTGGCTAATATTAAATCAGCTAAGAAGAGAATTTTAATTACTAAGAAGAGAACAGCTAGAAATAAGGCTAGAAAATCTGAAATTAAAACATATATTAGAAAATTTGAAGATGCACTAGCAAATAAAAACTTTGACGAAGCTAAAGAATTATTAAAAATTATCGATAAAAAGCTTAAAAGAGCTGCACATAAAAATGTTATTCACAAAAACAATGCGTCTAGAAAGATTAGTCGCTTAACTAAGAAATTAAATAATGCAATGTAATAAAATAAAACTTCGGCAGACCGAAGTTTTTTCACTCTCTCTTACATTATTTGAGATAATTGAATAATCAGCATTTCAAGGGCTAGTTTTTCATCTTGAGAACTAGTCTTTTGCTTTATATCCAACCTTAGTATAAGTTCTAGGGCTTGTAATAGATATTCTTTGCTGAAGCTAGAAGACTCCTTAGAAATTCTCTTAAATTCATAGTCCTTTATTTGTAATTTCTTTTGTATACTCCCTTCAGTATCTCCCCTTTCCCTATAGAGCTTGTAGCTTAGCATTAATCTAATCTGCCTGATGATCATTGCCAAGATCCGCTGTACTGGTTCATTGGATATATATAGCTCGTTAAAGGTCCTTAAGGCAGCTTCACTATCCCTCCTGTTTAAATAGCTAAGAAGGTTAAATATATTAGTATCTAAGGTCCTTGAAAGGACCAAATCTATGTCTTCCTTTGAAATCTCCTTCTCCTGTGTATAATTAACAATCTTCAAGATTTCGTTTTCTAAATCATAAAGGGTGTTTAGGCTATTATAAGTACTATAGGAGGAAGATTGTATAAAGTATGATATATTTCCATATGAGATATTCTTGTTATATTCCTTAAATTTCTTTTCTACCCAAGCGTTTAAGTCTCTCCCCTTTAATTTGTTAAACTCAACAACCCCACCTAATTTCTTCACTGCTTTATATATGTTGCTTGTTTTATTTAGGCTATTAGATTTATCAATTATTATCAAGGTAAGGTAATGGTCAAGTTTTGAAATATATTCCCCCAATCTTTTATCAAAATCTGTTCCCTTGTTTTCCATAACTTCATTTATATCCTTAATGATTACCAGCTTTTTCTCTGCCATAAAGGGAAGGGTTTCGCAGGCATCTAAGATATTATCAAAATCTATGTCCTTTCCATCTAAAACCACATAATTTAAGGTTTCAAAGGATTTGTCTATGTATTTCTCCCTTAACATATCTATGGTCTTATCTATTAAATATTTTTCTATACCTGTAAATAAATAAACTGTATTCAATTTATTATTATTTATATCATTAATAAGTTCCTTGTAATTCACCTTTTTCCAACCTTTCTTTTAAATATGAATAGTTCTTAATTAAAATATAAGATATTAAATAATATATGATGTAAAAAGTTATAATAAATATGTTTTCATATAAAAAATCTAATAGACTAAGACTTTCCTTTATAAAAGGTTCTATATATATTTTATCATCATCTAATATAATTTTAACCCTTCCATGAATATCTGTCCTATAAAGAGATGTGCCTATTTTTTCATACCTTTCAAGGACCTCTTTTCTAGGATGATGGAAAAAATTATTTCTTCCTACGGAGATAACCCCTATTTTAGGCCTAATAATATCTAGGAATTCTTCAGTGGAAGAAGTATTACTTCCATGGTGAGGAACTTTAATTATATCCACCCTTTCCTTAAACTTATCAATTATTTCCCATTCTACTTCCCTTTCCATATCACCTGTTAAAAGTATTTTCTTATCGTAATATCTAAGTAAGAGAACTAGGGACAGATTATTCCCCTTACTCCACCTGTTCATCATACCCTGGTTTGGACTTAAGACTTCCATATATATATTAGTAGCTAAATTTACCCTATCTTTCTCATTCAATATTACAATTGGTACTTTCCTACTTATTATATCCTCATATACTGGATTTCCATAATCTTCATAGGAGATAATTATATTGTCTACTTTAATATTATCCAGCAATAGGGGTAAAGCCTCACAATGGTCCTCATCAAAATGGGTTATAAAGATGGCCTTTAACCTTTTTACGCCATTTTTTTCTAAATAGGGCAAGGTTATATTCTTCCCTATATCAAAGGAATCAAATATATTTCCTCCTGTATCAATTAGGTAATCATCCCCCTTAGTTCTCAAAAGAATTGCGTCCCCTTGGCCCACATCTATAAAATGTATTTCCATAGATTTATCAGTCATTATGGATATAGAATTAAATATAATTATGAAGACTAAAAAATACATAACAAGTCTAGAAACAGGCAAATCTAATTTCTTTAAATCAATACTACCAAAGATTAATAATACTAAAATATAATATAATACAAATTCATATATATCAGGAGATGGTATTTTTATTACACCAAAGGGAATGTCGTATAATAAGTCTACTATAAAAAATTGTATTGACAGTATTAGATTTAAAAATTTTCCAATGAATATATTTAAAAAAGGAAATACATAAGATAAAAATACCATCCCAGCTCCCAGGACTAAGGCTAATCCGAAAATAGGCCCCAGTATTAAATTAGATAATATGCTAATAATTGATATCCTATTAAAATAGTAGGCTTGTACTGGTAGAAGTCCTATATGAACAGCTAAAAGCCCATACAATACAGAAAAAAATTTACCTTTATATAAATAGAAAAAGTCCCTAAGCTTAGGCGTAAAATAGATTATTGAAAAAGTAGCTATAAAGGATAATTGAAAGCCTAGGTTAAATATCCAAAATGGGTTAATAATCAATAATACAAACAGTGAAAAAAACAAGCCATTTATTGGATCATAGGGTTCCTTCCTTAGGAAGGCTAAATATAATAAGCTAAACATTATGTTAGCCCTTAATATGGAGGGAGGAAACCCTATTAAAAATCCATAGAACCAAATAGTAGTTAAGGTAATTATTATGGTTATCTTTCTTTTTATTCCAAAATGGGAAAGAACAAATACTATGAATCCAGCTATTATGCCAATATGCAATCCTGAAACTGCTAATATATGAGCAAGCCCCAGTTCCCTAAATTTTGTAATATCTTCCTCATCTAAATAAGAATATTCCCCTAATACTATGCTTTTTATTAGATTGGCATTATCTTCATTTAAATATCTATTAAATGTCGAATTGACCTTTTCTTCGAAACTATCTCTTAAAATGTATTTTAGCGGCTTGTCCTCTCTGTTAATCTCTAATATTCCGCTTTCCCTTATACTTATAGTTGTATAGATTTTATTAGACAGTAGATTTAATTTGTAATTATATAGTTTGGGATTGGTATTTTCCATGGGCTCTCTTAATATGCCTTCAAATACTATTTTATCACCCAATTGTAGCTCTTTTTTCCCTAAGATTTTAAGTACAGTCTTTTCCCTAAGGTTTATTGCTTTTTCCCCTTCTATAAGCCCTTCTACCAGTATAATATATTTCTCCTGGTTTTCATCCTGATAAGAAATGTCATGAACTACTCCTATAAATACTAGATTTTCATCGATTTTGCTTTTTAATATGCTATTATTTAATTGATAGGTTCCCATAATGGTCCCTAAAAAAAGAAAAAGTAAAAGTGTTGCTATTCTGTTTGATTTATCCCTAATAATGTTGATAAAATATATTAATAACAGGAAGACAAGTATAGATAATAATGATAAGATATTTAGTGAAAAACTATAGGATAATATTATCCCTATAAGCAAAGGAGCAGTTAAAAATAGAAAAGGCCTATACATAAAATCCTCCAATTATTTTTTTCTGTGGATTCTATTTAAGCTCCAGATTAAAAGGATTAAACCTAGTAATACAAACATACTTCCATCAGGCATATTATCATCCCCTATATATTGTTTATATGATTATAACATATAAAGTCCATATTTTTATATTGTTTTTACATTTTTATGGTAAGATATATTTATAATATTGAAAGGATTGATAATGCTATGACTGAAAAGCTCTATTTAAACAATCCATACTTAAGGGAAATCGATGCAAGGATTGTAGAGAAAACCTACAAGAACGGAAAATACTATATTAAACTAAATAGAACTATTTTTTACCCCCATTTATCAGGAGGACAACCAGGAGACAAGGGGACCATAAACGGAGTTGAAGTTTTGGAAGTATACGAAGACAATATGGATATCGTCCATGTAACTAGGGATAATATCCACAGTGACAAGGTAATGCTAAACATAGACTGGGATAATAGGCTAGACAATATGCAACAACATTCAGGACAGCATCTCTTATCTGCAGCTTTTTATAAACTCTACAATGGTGAAACCGTTGGCTTTCATATTGGAGAAGATTATGTATATATAGACGTTACTCTACCTGAACTTACAGAAGAAGAAGCAAAAAAAGTTGAAATATATGCCAACAGAATTATTTTTTCAAATTTCGATATAAAGTCGTATTATATTGAAAAGAAGGATATAGATAAAATTCCAGTAAGGAAACAGCCTTCTGTAAGTTCTCATATTAGAATTGTTGAAATTGATAATATTGATTTTTCACCGTGTGGAGGCACCCATTTAAGGCAAACTGGAGAAATTGGCCTTATAAAAATAAGAAAATGGGAAAAGTATAAGGGTAATATTAGGCTTGAATTTGTTTGTGGTAATAGGGCCTTAGCCGATTATAGTTGGAAGAATAAAGCTGTTAACGATATTTCCCTATTATTATCCTCTAAAGATAAGGATATATACAATAAAGTGAAGACCCTATTAGATCAAAAAATAGCCCTGGAGAAGGAAAATCGAAGCCTTAAAGAGGAAATAGTTAAATATGAGGGTAAGGAGCTTTTGAGAAGCGCATTTAAAGTAAAGAATAAGCCCTTTATATCAAAGATATTTACAGATAAAGATTTGAAGGAAATTAATGCTATCTCCGCCTTTTTGAACAATGTAAGTAGTTCAATTCATATACTAGGTTCAAATAAGGATAACAAGGGCCAGTTTTTAGTTTCCGTGCCTAAGGATATAGATATAAATCTAAAAGATATTTTAAAGGAAGTGTCCAATGAATTTGACTTAAAAGGTGGTGGCAACGCCAATACTGTCCAAGGCGGGTGTAAGATAGGAGACTTAGAAGAAGTTTTAAAGAAATTTTACGAAATGATAAAAGAAGAATTAAACTAAGGGCAGATTTTTCTGCCCTTAATCTATGAAAGCTAGTATTTCTTCATATATTTCCTCTCTTAACTTATCTATTTGCAAATAATCTATGCAAGGCCTATAGGATTTTTCCAAGATAAAATGGTTTTCCTTTGCTCCACTGAGGCTCTTTATACCCTTATCTAATAATAGGTTAAATATCTTATAATCCTCTTTGTTTAGTTTACTATTATCAAAGAAGTTATTCAGATTTAGAGTGTATTTTGCCCTTTCCTTCCCATGATTATTAGAAGTTATTATGGTGTCCAATTCCTTTATATATAGGGATTCTAATTTTCCAGGTATTAATGAATTATGATATATTTCAACATGATAGTTTCTAAGCTTTGCCTCTTCCAATATCCTATATAATAATGTAGATTTTCCTGTCCCTATTTCTCCCTTTATAAAATAAATATCTTCAACCCATTCTAAAATGGTATTTGTATAGTCAAAATACCCTTCTGGAGTGTTGGCTGTAGAAAATAGGTGCCTTTCTTTAAATCCATT
>JAAYHU010000136.1 GCA_012735245.1 Tissierellia bacterium | reverse complement strand
TCATATTTTTAGAAATTGCAGATGCAGTAATTATTATTCCTGAAGACTTTGAAGAAAAGGTAATCAATAAGGAAAAAGCTATAGAAGTCTATAGAGATGATAGGAAGATAGAATCCTACCAAATACAGAACCAAATCAACAAGTTTATCTCCTTTGTAAATGCAAGCAGAGAAAATGGTGAATTTGACTTAGAGGCTGTAAATTTAGCCTTGAAGGAAAAAGCAAATGTGAAAATGCTAGAGTCTAAAAAAACTAATGAAAGTATTAATGAATGGTTCTACTATTATTTCAACTTTACCTCCTATGTAATAATAGCCATTTATATAACAGTAATAGGCATGGTTATGACTGATTTCTCCGAGGCTAATATTGAAAGTAGGAGAAGGGTATCTTCCAAGAAAAATATTCAATTCAATAAAGAAATCTACCTTGGCCAGTTTACCCTTGCAGCCATAATAACTTCAATTTTCATCTTAGGCAGCATTATCTTTAGGGGAAAATATATAGGAGAAGTTCAATTTAGCAAATATGTAGTAAACACAATTATATTTTCCTTTACCATATTAAGCTTAACCTTTTTAATTAACACTATCACCAATAATAGGTTTGTAAAAAACGGAATAAGTACAGTACTATCCCTAGGAACTTCCTTTATATCAGGAGTTATGATACCCCAAGAATTACTTGGAGAAAAGGTAGTTACCATATCTAAGTTCTTTCCAACCTATTATTATGTTAGAATCAATAGAACACATATTAGGTCATTTCTAGATGTAAAATATGAAATCTTGATGCAATTATTATTTGCCCTGGCCTTCTTGCTAATGGGATTGTATTTTTCCAGAATAAAACAAAGGGCATAGGACAAATCCTGATAAAAAGTATAGATATTATATAAATTAATCTAAAAGGCCATTCTATTGGGCCTTGTTTCTTGCATATAAATAATATATTATTCTAATATAATTATTGTAGCAAGTAATAAGGAGGGGTAAAAATTATAAGTCCTCTAGAAACCTATAAGAAAAGAAAAAAGCCTATTATAGTTTACTGGAGAAACAAACTAGGGAAATCAATAAACTCAGCAATATAAGGCTAATTATAGCCTTAGCCGGAATAGGAAATATAATATATCTATATATTATAAGTGGCTTCAATTATATCTACTATATATCTTTGATATATATATATACCCTTGTTTACATATGTGGTTGCCATACATAATAGGATGAAACAAAATAATAAGTATTTCCATGCCTTATATGAGATTAATGAATATGCAATACAGCGTATAAGCGGCAATTGGAAGGATTTCAAAGACACTGGGTTAGAATATATAGACGATAGCCATAGTTTTTCAAGTGACCTAGATATTTTTGGACAGGGTTCCTTATTTCAATATATAAATACTACTACAACATATATGGGAAGGGAGACATTGAGGAAATACCTGACTGAACCCTGTAAAAACAAGGAAGAGATTATTAAAAGGCAGGGAGCTGTTGATGAATTAAGTGGCCAATTGGCTTGGAGACAAAGATTTATGGCGGAAGGCTTGATAGTACCAGATAAATCCCAGGATAATCAACCCCTATATGACTTCTTTGAAACAAGGTATGAAAGATATACAAAAGCCTGGTTAATAATTGGAGCCAGACTTATTCCTGCACTTAGTATAGGAGCCATATTACTCTATTATTTTGGACTTATTCCATACCAGGTACCCCTTTTATTATTGGCAGTAGAATTTTTAGTATTTAAATTTGACTCTAAAGAAAGGTCAAGAATCTTAAATCTAGTCCAGAAATATGAGGACAGTATAAAGCTATACAGTAAGATGCTTTATCAAATAGAAAGAAAAAAGTTTAAATCTAAATATCTCTTGGAACTTAAAGACAGGCTTGTGAATGATGATAATCTTAAAGCTTGTGACCAGATAAAAGAACTGGAAAAGATTTCAGACAATATCCTCAATAGAAAAAACTCATATTTTTTTACCTATTAATATTCTTACCCTTTGGGATTATCAATGTATGATTGCCTTAGAGGGCTGGAAGAAAAAATCAGGCAGCCTAATAAGGACATGGCTGGATACCATAGGAGAGTTTGAGGCCCTATCAAGCCTATCCAATATAAGATATGATAACCCTAATTGGGCCATGCCTAAGATAGCAGATAAGCCATACTATATTATGGCAAAGGAGATGATGGGGATTGATGATTAGGGCTTCTAAGGGAAATAAGCAGGATTATAATTTACTATGACAAAAAGTATGATTACAGTTTCTGGAAAAGTATGAGTATGCCAGATATATATATATATGCAAGTTTACAATCTGCCCACCCACCATGGTTTATCTAATATATCTTAAAAGGTTAAAGGATTAATTTTAGTTTTCACATGTATTCACAATAGGATTTAGGTATAAAAATATTTGACTTTTTTCTAAAATTATTGTAGAATATTAAGGTAAAGTATGCACCCATAGCTCAGTAGGATAGAGCGGCGCCCTCCTAAGGCGTAGGTCAGGGGTTCGATTCCTCTTGGGTGCGCCAAGGTGATAATAATGGACTTTATATATATGAGAGAAGCTTTAGAAGAAGCTAAAAAAGCCTATAGCATCTACGAAGTACCAGTAGGTGCTATTATTGTATATAAGGGCAAAATTATAGGTAGAGGATATAATCAAAGGGAGACATTAAAGGATCCAACAGCCCATGCAGAAGTCCTAGCCATTAAAGAAGCCAGCAAGTTTTTAGACTCTTGGAGGCTTTTGGATTGTACTATGTATGTAACCCTAGAGCCCTGTGCCATGTGTGCAGGAGCCATAGTGAATTCTAGAATAGGAAGACTAGTTATAGGAACTAGGGACTTGAAAAGAGGTTGCTGCGGTACAGTAGAGGACTTGACTAACCATCCTAAGTTTAACCATAGGTTGGAAGTGGAATTTGGAGTTTTGGAGGAAGAATGTAGCAGTATATTATCTAATTTCTTTAAAGAACTGCGAGAACTAAAGAAAAGTATTAAAGATTGAAAGTTGACAATTAATTTTAAGTATTTGTATAAAGATGCATGGTTTCCATATAGAAGAAGCCATGCATCTTATTTTTTGAAATCAAAATTTTTTATATAAAATTTAAAATTTATTTGGACACTTTTAACTTCTCAATCGTTTTATTAGTGAATAGGGAAAACAAGATAGGAATAGATAAGGTGGAAAGGAGAATGAAAATGGTTAATATACCCCAAAATCCAATTTTATTTGGTGATAGCCTATGGT
>JAAYHU010000135.1 GCA_012735245.1 Tissierellia bacterium | reverse complement strand
CCCACTTCTGCATAGGCAAAAGTCTCCAGCTTTTACAGTTACTTCTTCTCCATTGTCGCTATAAAGGCCTTCACCTTTTAGGATAAAATAAGCTTCTTGTTCACCCTTATGAACGTGAAATCCAATAGAATGGCCTGGTTCAAGGATATGTCTTGCGTATAATCTACCCTTGCCATGAAAATCTTCTACTTCTAATAAATGAATTCTATTGACAACTCCTTCACCACCCATTAAACCCTCAACAGTGTCCCTTCTTAATTCGTCTGCTCTTTTAATCATTTAAATCCCCCTCCTAAAAGTTTTTATAACAATATTTTTACTAGCAAAGGTGCTATAAATACAGTTAGCAAGGCTGTTACACTTATAGCAAGGGAACTCATAGCCCCTTGTACTTCACCTAATTCCATAGCCTTAGCTGTTCCAATAGCATGGGATGCAGTTCCCATTCCTATTCCTACTGCCACCTCATCTTTAATCTTAAACAACTTGCATATATAGGGTCCTAATACATTCCCTGTAATACCTGTAAGTACCGTTACAGCCACAGTTAATGAAGGTAAGCCTCCTATTTGTTTAGATATTTCTGAAGAAATTGCTGCTGTTGCAGATTTTGGTGCTAAGGATAGGATAAGAACTTCATCGAGACCAAATATTTTCCCTAAATAGATTACGATACCAACTGCAACTATACATCCAGCCAGTATCCCTACTATTACTGGGACCCCGTTTTCTTTAAGCTTTTCTATCTGTTTATATAATGGTATAGCTAAGGACACAGTTGCTGGTCCTAAGAAGAAAGATATTACACTTCCACCTTTGTTATATACTTCATAATCGATGTCAAATGCTAAAAGAAATCCTATTATTAATCCAATCCCTATTATTAGTGGATTCAATATTGGTAACTTAGTCTTCTTATTTATAAATAAACCTACTTCAAAAGCCAATATGGATAATAAAAGTCCAAATATTGGTGTATCTAAGAATTCCATTTACTTAGCCCCCTCTTTAACCTTTTTCAACGCCTGAACTGTAAGCCCTGTCACCGCTATGACTAAAACAGCAGCTGCAACAATTACAATCAACAGGCTTAACCATTCATCTTTTATTAAATCTAATTGAGATATTAATGCAACTCCTCCTGGTATAAAGAAGAAAGTTAAATGGTCTAATAGAAACTTGGTTACATTTTCTATCATTTCTAGTTTTACTATTCCAGTAAGCAACAATACTAGAAGTAAAATCATTCCTAATACTGTTCCTGGCATTGGAATTCCAGTTAAACTTTGAATGAGATTACTAACAAATAGAATTCCAAAGATAATCAACAATTCTCTTAAATACTTCATAATAATTCCCCCCTAGTTATAAGTAATTTAGCCTTTCAGGAACATTTATTCAGCTATAAGCTACCCCCTTTCCTTTTTATTTGATTAGAATTTCACAAATATGTAAGTATGTAGAATTCTTAATTAAATTATATATTAAACTTATTTCAGATTGCCGTTTTTGGGGTGAAATGCAAAAAATCATACACTATCTGCTTTTTTTGTGACATAATTTGCAAAGTTTGATTATTTATTAACATTTACTAAAAATTGCTATCCATTTAAGCTATAAATAAAAAAACCCGCTCTTAAAAGCGGGCTATTCATCAATATTTAGTACTATTGAGTAAACTGCCTCTATTAAATCTACTACCTTTGGGCGCTTAATAAAGGATACAGGCTCTCCATCAATTACAGCAAGACAATAGGTTCCATCATATCTGTACAAATCAATTGAGATTTCAGGATAATTTTTGTTATCTAAATAGATCTTTAAACTTATTTCCTTTTTTTGTGTAGGTTTTTCATCAGTAAAACTATCAGCTTTTAAATTTCTAAGTGCATTTTGAAAATCTATAATTTCTAGCTCCTCTTCTTTATAATAATAGGTACGTTTATTTCCTTTTTTCTCAGAGGTTATGGTATAATCATTGCCTTCCAAAGAAATATCAATCTGCTCTATATCTTCAAAATCTCCATAAAATACTTCTAGATGTCTGAAAGAATCGTAAGATGCTGCCATCAAATCCTTATAATCATCTGAAGTAATCCTATAAAGGATTTTAGAGTTGCCAACCCTTGCATATGCAGTAATTTTCTCATCCTTTAAAGGATCATTTTCTTTCTTAGAATTCTTCTCAGCTGCCTTCTTTTCCTCTGGATCACGGCTGATATTTAGAACAAAGGTATCTGTTGTTTTTTCTCCTTCTTTGTTTTTTGACCTATAGTCTACTGTTACTGTTAATTCTGGTTTATCTAAACCATATTTTTTTAGTTCATCTTCAGAGGCATTATATGTCACATAATCAGTTAGATTTAGATGGGTAATTTTGCTTAAATAGCTATTTACTCTAGTAGTATCAAGTGGAAGATTTCTTCCACTTTTCTGTGCGAAATAAACATCATCACCGTAGGTATTGTCACTATCTTCCTCATATACAATATTATAGTTTTCTGCCCCTTTAAATTGAATCCTTGTTACATTATTACTAAATATAGGAGTTTCATCATGGTCAATTAAATCATTGAGAACTACATCAAAATAGTCCATTGGATCATCTTTTACTAAATAAACATTTCCATCGCCAATGGAGATATAACGTTGGGAGTCCATAATACTGTAGTCACCCAACTTTATTTCATAGGACTTTTCATCTGTTGATAAATTTATTGTACAAGTAGGGTCTTCTAAACCATATTGGCCATAATCCTCTACTTCTTCAATTATAAAGGATGCTTGCAATTCCTCAAATAGTCCTAAAAGCTTTTTAATTTTTTCTTCATCTACTGGAAAAGCCTCATCTTCATCATAAAGCCATTTTTCTTCCTTGTGGAATGCAAGATTTTCTCCTTCATATTCCCAAGATAAGGCCTTTACAGAATCATAAGGTATTTTCAATATAATCGCTTCGGTATTTTTAATCTTTTCTTTATGCTCTTCAAACTGCTTAACAGCATATGTTGCAATGGAGGTAACAGCTAAAATGCATAATAATAAGTAAAGCTTTTTAGACCGCCTCATTTTGCATCTTCCTCCTTCTTAAAATTATATAAATCCCGACCCCTAGATATAGAAGTGGAAATACACCAATCATTATAACTTTTAACATGAAGGAAGTTGAATCGCTAATGGTCAAGTAGCTATAATTAAGTGACTTACTACGGATTGCAACTGCTTCACTCTCTCCAATTAGTGAAGATAGGGCATTCATTCCTAAATTCACATTAGCCCCAGATGAATAAGCGTTATACATATCTTCCAAGAACTTTGAAGATGCAAACCAGACAATCTCACCATCATTTCTGTTTTCTATTGATAATGCTAAAGTAAAAGGACCATCTATGTCTCCTTCTTCTTTTTCATAGCTAGTAATGCTATATCCTGCAACCTTGCTGAAGGAAGAATTTGAAGTGTTAAGCAATGGAGTTACCGTTGCATTTGTAGGTGTTTCCTTTATGGTTAATCCTAAGGAAACTGGCATAATTGGATAGTAATTTTCTTCTATAAGGGAATTTGTAATTACATTTCTTTTCATTTCAGGCAACAACATGAAAGGTGCTTGAAAGGCATAATGCTCTCTGTCTGCCTCCACCACAATACCTTCATTGGTTTCTATACCATAATCCAATAATAAGCTATATAAGTTTTCTAATATTCCATCCTTCGTAGGTCCAGCTATTACCAAAAGTTTTCCACCATTATCCACATACTCTGCCAACAGGTCTTTTTCCTTGTCAGAAATATCGGTGGAGGGTGCATAAATCATAACAGCATCTGCATCTTCTGGAATAGAATCTACTGTTAGCAAAGAAAGGGTATGAATCTCAATATTATCTTTCTCTATTTGTTCACTAAAGGCAAATGGCAGTTCTGTTTCACCATGGCCTTCTAAAACATATAATTTGGGCAGTTCTTCTCTAGTAACGTAGTCTATGGCAGATGTTATTGCACCTTCCCCATCAAAATATGTCTTGCTGGTTAATGTATAGAAGTTGTTTTCCTGAATATAGATATCATCATAACTTATAAAACGGCTGCGGTTTCCGCTTTCCACAATCAGGCTGTTGTTTTTTACAGTTTCATCGGTATACTGCTTAGCAAAAGTAGGGTAAACATCAGGGTTCTTTTTAACAATTTCAATATGGTCAGATAGGCTGTCATATTTACTCAGCAGATTTTCTATAATATAGTCTTCTTTACCAGCTTGCACTATCCAGTATATCGTTACATCTTGATCCAGCGAATTTACTACCACCTTAGTATTGCTAGTAATAGAATAAAGCTTTGCTGAACTAATGTCATATTTGGTAAATGGGGAGGGTAAAGAAGAAACCAATAGGTTTACCATAATCAGTATGGCCAAGACTATTGCTGTAATTATGAGGGAATAAGCTCCCCCCCGTAAAGCAACATTATTTCTTTCTGTTTGCCATGAAGATTTAAGGAGTTCTAATATTTTCATTAATTATACCTCCTTTTTTCTAGGGACTGGACAGACAAGAACAAAAAGAATACAATAACAGTTAAATAGTATACAATAGCTGTCATATCGAAAATTCCATTAACAAATACATTAAATCGTTCAAATAAGGAAAGTTTTTTCATGATACTAGGCAGCAGCCCTTCCAATTTGGTACTATCAACAAAGTATGTAACCACAACTCCAACTAAAAGCAGAGAACAAATCCCAAAGGCTAAGTTGCTATTTTTAGTTAAATATTGAATGATAGTCCCCAATAGAAAGATAACAACACACATAGCTATGGCTGACCCAAAAGCTGTAGACGATACATATTCTGATAATCTAACACTATAGTAATTCAGCAAAATTATGGCAATACTGATACCTGCAGCAAAGCCTTGATTTTCAGTTAAAGAAGAAATAAATACCCCCATGGCTATCAAGGCACTACCCATAATAAAGAAGGCTAAAATAGAACCATAAGCTGTAAGCAAATAAACATCTCCAAACTGTGAAAAAATCAAAGGATAAAAGCAGATTAAGCACAATGGGACTAGGTATATCAATAATAATGATAGATATTTCCCAATGACTATCTGAGTAGTAGTAATTGGAAGTGAGTACAAAAGTTGGTCCGTTTTTTGCTTCTTTTCTTCTGCTATAACCCGCATAGTTAAAATTGGTACAATGATTACAAATATTAGGCTGCCAAAACTAAGGACATATTCAAAGTTGCTGACAGCTGCCTGAATGTTATACAGGACAGCCCCAACTCCTACAAAAGCCAACAGTAGCCCTCCAAAAACATAGGTTGTCAATGAATGAAAATACATCCTTAATTCATGCTTTAAAACTGCAATCATTTGTCAGTCTCCTCCTTTTCTGTAGGTTCAATATCTCTGGAACTGCTTTCTGTAAGTTCAACAAAAATATCTTCAAGGTTTGTCTTTTTCAAAGTCATTTCCAACAAAGGCCTTCCTTTTTCAGCAAAGCCATAGAAGATACTTCGAGAAATTTCATATACATTATCATGATCAGTTTTTATATGGGCTACAAGATATTCTCTTTCTTTTTCTTCAATGGACATATCCACAATATGATTGATATTAGCTAAGATCTCGTTGATTTCTTTCTCCGTTGCATCGGTAGTGATGATGATCTCATTTGGTGCCAATAGCAGTTTCTCAAGATTTTGTGGTTCATCAAAGGCAATTAACTTTCCTTTCGAAATAATCAATATTCTGTCGCAGATTGCCTGTACTTCCGAAAGAATATGTGAACTGAAAATAACAGTATGGGTCTTTCCTAATTCTTTTATCAAATCTCGAATTTCAATAATCTGAATAGGGTCAAGACCAACAGTCGGCTCGTCCAGTATGATGACTTTGGGATTTCCAAGAAGGGCCTGAGCTACTCCAACTCTTTGCTTATATCCCTTAGAAAGGGATGAAATGAGGCGGTCTTTTACATCCTCAATTTTCGTCTGCTGGATTACCTTTTCAACCTGCTCCTTAAGCTTTGCCCCACGCAATCCCTTGGCTTCACCCACAAATTTTAAATATTCTAAGGGGGTATCATTCATGTACAATGGGGGTTGTTCAGGAAGATATCCGATGAGTTTCTTCGCCTCCTTAGGTTCTTCAAAAATGTCGTAACCGTAAATTCGTACATGGCCTTCTGTAGCTGACAAGCATCCTGTCATGATGTTCATAATGGTGGATTTCCCAGCTCCATTGGGGCCTAAAAGGCCATATACATGACCTTCATCTATTTGAAAGGAAATATCGTTGACAGCAATGAAATCGCCATAGGACTTTGTTAAATGTTCAACTGCTATCATAATTAACCTCCTTTTTCTTACTCTATAGTAACCATTATGATTATAATATTTAATGCTGAAACCACCCTGAAAATTTTAAGTTTCATCTAAATGAATTCTAAAATACAAGACCATATCACAACAAAAAGGATGAAGGCCACAGTTATGTGTTCTTCATCCCTTTCTTCAATTGGCATTTACAAACATGGCAATTCCACATAGAAACAGTTGATTCCATTACTGCTCTCAACCCAAATCTTTCCACGGTGGCCAGCTACTATAGCCTCTGCAATGGAAAGTCCCAAGCCAAAGCTGCCTGTCCTACTTCGAGCCTTATCACCCCGATAAAATCGTTTGAATATATTTTGAGCTTCCTCTGGAGAAATGGTTTCACCTTCATTGGCCACTGTTAATAGACACCGCCTCTTTCCGTGTTTTTTTAAGGTTACCCATGTAGATCCAGCTTCTTTGGAATATTTTTGGGCATTATCCAGTAAAACATCTAATAACCGACATAGTTGTGATTCTTCTCCTGAAACTTTAATGTCCTTATCGATCTGAGATTTCAAGGTCAAGCCCCTCTCAAAAAAGACTGGTTCAAAGGGAAGGATCCCATTAGAAACTAACTTGCTAAAATCTACAATATCAAAACTTTCCTTTATATCAGTATTATCGGACCTTGCAAGCTCCAACATTTTTTCTATTAGACTTCTCATTTGTCGAGACATGGTCAATATACTGTTCAAAAACTTTTCCTTGCTTTCCTCATCATATTCAGGGCTCTGTGCAAGTTCTGCATTTGTCATAATAACAGTCAGTGGGGTCTTAAGTTCATGAGAAGCATCTGCCACAAACTGACGTTGTTGTTTCCATGCTAAATCTACTGGTCTTACTGCCCATCTAGACAACAAAATGCTAATACCTAAAAAGATGCAAAAACTAAGTCCACCTATTAGAAAACAGGTTTTCATCATGTTGTTAAGGGTTGCACGTTCGCTGGAAATATCAGAAAACACAAGAAAATAGTTTTTAGGTGTATCAAAACGATAATACCGCAAATTGTATTCTTCTATTACAGCAAATGTTTTATGAGATGTGATAACTATATTTATAAGGCCATCAAGGAACTCCTTATCAGAAAGGTCATAATATCCTCCTCCAGTTGCCAAGAGCTCACCACGAAGCCCAAGCTGAATTGTAAAATATGGTAATCGGACATCTTTCCTAAGTTCATTGGGGTTTTCCAATCGAAATGGCTGTCTAGCAATGTTTTGCATCATATTGATACTTTCAGCCTCAAGGTTGGCTTTTGTAAAATGATAGACTAAACCTAAAATCACGCATAACATAATAGTTACAATGCTCATATTAATAATGACAAACTTAATTTGCAGTTTTTTGATCATGATCTATTACCTCCAGATAATATCCTAACCTACGGGCTGTTTCGATGCGAACATTGGAGCCAATACTTGCAAGCTTTTTTCGCAAAAAACCGATATAGACTTCTACATGGTTTTCTACTGCATTAGAGTTATAGCCCCATACCTTAGTAAGAATCATCTCCTTTGAAAGGATTTTTCCTCTAGCCTGAAAGAGATAACGCATGACATCAAATTCCTTGGCAGAAAGACGAACACTGTCTTCTCCACAAATCAACATGGCAGATGAAAGATCCAATGATGTATTGCCAAGTCTAAGCTCATTTACTTGTGCACCTTGCCTCCGTAATAGAGCATTGATACAAGCCAATAATTCTCTTATGTCGAAAGGCTTTGTTAGATAATAATCTGCACCAGAATTCAAGCCTGTGATACGATCTTCCAATTCTGATTTTGCTGTCAACATCAATATGGGTGTCCCTATGTGCTTTTCACGGACCCTTCGTGCTACTTCATATCCATCCATTTTAGGCATCATAATATCTAGAATTATCAAATCATAGATTCCCAATTCTGCATATTCTTTTCCAGTTTCTCCATCATAAGCAACATCAACCTCAAAACCCTTTTTGGTCAACAGAGACTTAATGGAATCAGCCAGTAGTTTTTCATCTTCAATAATCAGTATCCTCAAGGCATGTCACCCCCAAGATTCTGTAATATTATGATACTACATGAGTCTGAATTAAAGCTGAAAATTATCTTCGAGGTTCCTCATACCTTAACTTATCCAATCTTATTGTATCAAAATTCTAGAAAATAAATAGACCAACTCAGTCCTTAGTCCAAGTTGGCTTATTGCCAATAACTGGAGATTTGCTATTGGTAATTACAAGAAATTTCATATGTATCACATTTTATTCAGGCATATCTTATAAAAAAGCGGGATCTTAATCGATCCCGCTTCGAGTTTTGACAAAGAGCCATTATTTGTTTTCAGCTAACTTGCTTTCATCACTGGCGAATAGTATCTTATAGCCTTGTACTGCAAGCACAATGGCAAGTATAAATAATAGTACTGGGAATACCACCATTATATAGTTGGCATTTTCAAAATTAGTCTTTATTAAGAATCCTAGTGCAGTAAGGGTCACTATTAGCATGAATATCATTGGTATAGTCAACATACTAAAGCTTTTCTTAGATTTCTTCAACCATAGTGCTACAGACATTAACGCCAAGGCTGCTAACAATTGGTTTGCAGAACCAAATATTGGCCAAATTCTACTCCAGCCGCCTACTGCTAGCAAAGCTCCTAATGCAACTGTTATAGTGGTGGATACATACATATTTGTAAGAGGAGATTGCTTTTCCTTCTTTGGATCTTCAAAGTATTCTTGGAATATGAATCTTCCAAGCCTGGTTGCTGTATCAAGAGAAGTAAGAGCAAATGCTGATACAGCTAGTGCAACGAAAGTCTTTCCGATTTCAAATGGAATACCAAACTTAGTCATGAATGTACCTACACCTTCAGCAAAAACATTGGTAGGTCCAATTTCATTTAATTTTGGTAGGAATTCTCCTTG
>JAAYHU010000134.1 GCA_012735245.1 Tissierellia bacterium | reverse complement strand
GCCTTCTCCACCTAGTAGACCTGAGGAGAACCTCTTGGTAAAGACCGTTTCGAACTCCACACTTACTTCTGAAGCAAGATATGCTGACTTTTGGGCTATTATCCTCTGCCCTTCCATCTTAATGTGTTTAATTTGTCCTGGCTATTCCCCTTCGAAGGCCGCCTGACTTTACCTCCAAATCAAAGCCATCGCTCATCCAGGACATGGCGCCGGCGCTGGTCTTTATGGTTTCACCCCTGTTTAGTATGCACCTTAATACTGGATAATTACCTTCAATAGAAAATTGCATAATCCACCTCCATTTTAGACCACAATATCAATAAGAAAGCAAGGCTACAAGACTTATAGCCTTGCTTTTCAAAGAACAAATTTTAATAAAAGTCCATTACTTAAACAACTTCTTCAAAAGCTTAAATACTAGGGTATAATTTTGGGATTGTACTGGCAATTACTTTTTGTATTTTTGATGACCATTTATTACATTTTTATTTTACCAAATACACTCTTGCCAGATTTTATAATATTTGATAGTCTACTATATGTGTGTAATCTAATATAAAATTATATCTTTCCAATTTAATTTTAAGCTCTAATTGTTTTTTATTCTCTTCTTCCTTTACCTTTAATAATTGGAGACTTCTATCTATTGCGTCCTTTATTTCATCAGTTGTGTTTTCTACAACTATATGTTTTAAACCATATTTTTGAGCAAATATTTCTGTACTAGTTCCACCAACACCTATATTGGCACCATCATTTATTGCATCTAAAACACATCTTTCACACTCTTTGTAGCTTGTAAACCTATAAAGTTTTACATCCAGCCCCAATAATGAAAAAAACCTATTAAAATTGTTTTGATTAAAGCCACTAGCAAAAACTGCATACTTATATTTTGACTTATAATATGGTTTTATGGCGTACAAATAATCAATTAAAGTTGTTTTAATATTAACCACTTCAACATTTTTAAAATTATTTTTGATTATATCGTATGTGCCCCTACGGCTAATAACAATTTCACACCTAACTTTTTGAGTTCCAATGATGGTGCTATAATACATATTTTTGTTACTTGCCTGTCAATATTTTTCATACAATAAACACCTCGCTGGAATTTAATTCCTTGACTTTGAATAAAGTTCCCTAATAATACCAGCTGAGTTTTATAGGTCGCAACTATTTATAGATACGATATGATAAATATACTATACTTCAATTGTCCATTGACTAAATCTTTCTCAATATAATCCCCAGCTCCTTTACCCTAAAGACTATACACAGGCCAAAATACACTAAGGCCCCTATGGCTACGGAAGCTAATAGGACTATTATCTGAACTGGTTTTATGGCTGGCAACAGGCCTCCTAATTTATAATAAATTAAAAATACCACTATTCCCATAATCAATGAAGCTGCCAAGGTCTTTACAAAGCATATTAAATAGCTTGTGAGCCCAATGGGGCCTATTTTCTTTCTTAGGCTAATGAACAGCATAATGGTAGTTACAGTGGCTGAAATGCTAGTTGCTAAGGCAAGGCCACTATGGCCCATGGGCTTTATAAGGATTAGGTTAAATACTAAGTTAACTACTACCGCTATCATGCCATTTACCATGGGGGTTTTCGTATCCTGAAAGGAATAATAAACCTTGTTCAGCATTAGCCTTAAAGAGGACCCCACAAGGCCTAGAGAATAAAAAATCAAGGCCTGACTAGTCATATAAGTGGCAACCTCATCAAAGGCGTTTCTCTGGAAAAATAAATATACTAGGGGCTCTCCCAACAGAATTAAACCTATAGTTGCTGGAACTGTAATAATCAGGATGATGTTGATACCCTGCCCCAAAATCTTCTTCACATCTCCAATACTATCCCTTGCAAAGGCATCAGCCAGCATGGGATATACTACAGTAGTTATGGCCATGATAAAAACTGCTATAACTACTTCGTTAATCTTAGAAGCATAGTTTAAGGCTGAAATGCTGCCTACCTGAAGGCCAGAAGCCAGGGTCTTATCTATTATGACATTAACCTGCTGTACAGCGGAACCGATAAGGACTGGAAATATAAGGCCCACGGCCTTTCTCAAATACCTGTCATATAGGTTGAAGCCCAACCTAAACCTATATCCCATATGGATAGTTGCAGGTACTAGTATTAGAAATTGGAAAAAAGCAGCTATGACGGAAACTATCATTAGGGTAACTACATTGGCTTCCTTGCAGAAGAAAATTAAGTAGCTTAGGAAAACAAAATTATAGGGAAAGCCAGAAATGGCAGGAGGCCCAAAGATTTGGCTGCTGTGCAATAGGCCAGAAAAGACATATGTAAGGCCTAGAAATATGGCTATGGGCATGCCTATCCTGTGTAGCTTTACAGCCAATAGGAACTGGTCCCCTTCAAAGTCCTTAGCCAATATCCTTATTATAATAGGGGAAAAGATAAAGCCAAGGACTACAATGATTAAAGTTATGGCCAGCACAATATTTATCACATTGTTAAAGTATTTTAACTTACCCCTTTTACCATATTTTTGCCCTATTTCCGTAAATATGGGTATCAAAGTAGTATTTAATGCGGCTCCCAAGGTCCCCATTATAATCACGGTACCAGTCACGGCAACAAAATATGTATCTGTCTCCATACCAGAACCAAATCTATTGGCTATCATGACTTCCCTAAAAAAGCCTAAAGCCTTGGATATAAGGGTTAAAATAGATATCATAGCAGCAGAATAAGCTAATTTGTCTCTCTTAGGCATTTTTCTCCACCTTCACAAAATAAGTAGCTTCTACATCTACAGGGTCTAAGGGTTCAGCAAAATAAAAGCCTTGACCATAATCACAACCTAATTCTATTAAGACATCTCTTTGGGCCTTAGTCTCTATACCTTCTGCTATTACATATAAGCCTAAATTATGTGCCATATTTATAATAGTCCTAACTATTATCTTATCTTCAGTGGTTCTTGACAAATTCTTAATAAAGGACTTGTCTATTTTGATGTAGTTAATTGGCAGCCTCTTTAACTGAGCTAGGGAAGAATAGCCAGTTCCAAAATCATCTAAGGCCATTCGTATGCCTAATTCTCTTACTCCAAAGAGGGAATCTATACAGTAATCGATATTATCAGCAAAAACAGTTTCAGTAATCTCTAAAACAAGTTCCTTAGGATCAACATCGTATTCCCTTAATATCATCTTCAATTCTTCATCTATTCCACATTTCATAAGGGACTTATTAGATATGTTAACTCCCAGTACAAAGCCTTTAAAACCCATATCCTGCCAAAGTTTCTTCTGTTTAATAGCCATCTTTAACACATGGAATGTAACATCTACAATCTGGCCTGTTTCTTCTATTAGGGGTATATATTCCATAGGTGAAATATATCCTCTTTCTGGATTATACCATCTAAGTAAGGACTCAAAACCATACAGCTCCCCTGTTATTAAATTTATAATGGGCTGGTATTGGAGTTTAAATTCTTCTTCCTCTATGGCCCTTCTTATATGATTTATAATAAAGGTATTATAGGATATCCTTTCACCTAATTCATCCTGATAAAAGAAATAACCATTTTTCCCCCTCTGCTTTACATGGAACATTGCCATATTGCCGTATTTCATCAAATCATAGAAATTATCTCCATTATCGGGAAACAAAGATATGCCAATACTGGCAGAAATATTAAACTCATAGTTGTCTGTACACCAGGGCTGCCTAATGGCATTTAAAATCCTCTCTGTCCTTTCAATTACATCTTCCTTATCCTTCACACCGGTTAGAATAATAGAATATTCGTCCTCCCCAAGTTTAGAAAGATAATAATTGTTTTTCTCATTGGACTTAAGGACTTGGCCAATATGAATAAGTAGCTTGTCACCCGCACTATAGCCCAGGGTATCATTGATTTGTTTAAAATCATCTATATCAACATAGAGAAATGCTAATTTTTCATCCTTAGACCTGGCCCTTTCGATAATCTTCTCTGCTTCTTTTTCAAGTAGGGACCTATTTGGAAGGCCTGTTAAGCCATCGTAATAGGCTATTTTATTCAATCTTTTAACCAGGTTTTTATGGTCGGTAATATCAGTTCCAATGGAAATAATTTTTACAACATCATTATTTTCATCTACTATAGGAGAATCAGTCCAGATAAGCTCAATATTCCTTCCATCCTTAGTCCTCCATACGTCTCCTATACTGTTTTTTAAAGGCTTGCCAGACTTAAGATACCTAGTTAAGCCTTCAACCTTTGGTTTTTCGTCATCATGGAGGAATAAGTCTACCCATGACTTTCCAATGACTTCCTCCTCCTTATACCCAGTTACCCTTTCAGCATAGGGATTAAAGCTTAGGATCTTATAATCCAGGTCCCAGGTAAATATAACTAAGGAAGAATTTTTTATAATATTATCACTTAGCATCTTCTCCATGTACAGCTTTTCCTGAGTCTCTACTAAGCCCTTGGTAGCTTCTGAAAGTTCTTCTAGGCTTTCATATACTACAGCATTCATTTTCTTAATCCTCTTTACCCTGTCGTATATGATAAAATAGATTAAGACTGTGCTTATGGCAATAAAAAACCTTGAATCATATAGAGATGTAAACATTGAGCCTAGAACCAAATAAATAATTGAAATAATCAGGGCTTCTTTTTGGGGGTTGACCCTCTCATCAATTCTATTATCTAACCTCATCTAACCACATCCTAGCAGATTATTATAATTAATATTTTATCAAATTTGACAAATTATGTCATCTACTAGAATATACAAGCTATAAAAAATAAAAGGCAAACTATCTAATAGATTGCCTTTTGTCTTCCACAACAAATACGTATGGCGGTCCTTGACCCAATTCTTCCTTGTCTATTTCTACAGTCATGGTTTTGTAAGTGATTACCTGAGGTAATATGGCATCTGCCTTTGGTGGCGAAATATCCAATTGTATCTTATATCCCTTACTTCCCCTCAGTATCCTTCTAACGTCCATAGAATACCCAGGTGTGGGAAATTCCTTAGTAATAGTAACTAAGACCTTATCCCCTTCTTCCTTAACTATTACAGTTTCTTGACTATTGTAGCTTTGGATTATACCTTTAATATCGAATACTACCTCCCTCATACCTTCCCAAACTCCTTTCAGTCTTTGTAGGATTATAATGGCTTCACTTTGGGTAAGCAATTTATCAGGTGCAAAACTTGTGGCTGAAACTCCATTGATAATACCCAAAGAATATAGTACCCTTAATAATTCTATGCTTTCTTCATCCATAGTATTAATATCCTGGAAAGGGATTTGTTTTTCTTCATATTGGATTGCAGGGTCTTCTAAAAGCTTTCTACCTATGATGCTTACTGCTTCACTTCTAGTCAATTTCTTTGAAATCCCAATATCATCATAGGTTACTTCTATGTCATAATCCATTGAAAGGGAGGCTAGGGATAGGGTAAAATCCTTCTCATCAAGGACTGCAGCTGGGTCAAATCTTTCAAAATCATCCTTTGCTAAGTAAGGGAAGTAGTAGGCCACAAAATCTTTTTCAACATAGGCTTTAGACCAGTGATTGGAAATCTTTTCATCAAAGGAAGCAAAAGATGCAGTAGCACTGAAGACCATTATGATAAGTAAAGTTAAGGACACAACTTTTCTCATAAGACCAACCCCTTTTTATTCAAGTGAATAGTGAATAGTTCCTTGTGCCTAGCTTTGAAGTCTTAGTTTCTTATCTATCCTTCAGGATAACAGTTAAGTAATTCATAATCCAAGATTCATAGAAAATATTCAGTCTTCCCTTTCTCTATTCACTTCATTATTCATTATCTGATTATATTATACCTCAGTAGCTAATCAAATTTGGTTACATTATGATTACAATTACCAATTGACAATTGACCATGGCCAGGATCTAGCCTTCATATTAGACAAAAAAGTGAAAAATCTTAACCAGTGATTTGCCACTTTCTGTTTGATTATTCTTTCTTATTCAATTGTCCATTATCCATTGTCAATTCCTATTTGGCTTCTCCTAAATAAGCCTCCTTAACCCTTTCATTGTTCAATAGTTCCTCCCCTGGCCCTTCTAGGACCAGTTCCCCAGTTTCCAATACATATCCATAGTCTGCTATTTCCAAGGCCTTCTTTGCATTTTGCTCAACTAAGAGAATGGTATTGCCTTGCCTATGGATTTCCTTAATTATTTCAAAAATATCCTTAACCAAGAGAGGAGCTAGGCCTAAGGAAGGCTCATCTAACATTAGGACCTTTGGCCTAACCATCAAGGCCCTGCCTACAGCAAGCATTTGCTGCTCCCCGCCAGAAAGGGTACCAGCCTTTTGCCAGGACCTTTCCTTAAGCCGGGGGAATAGATCATATACCTTTTCCATATCCTTCCTTATCCCGTCCTTGTCCTCCCTGGTATATGCCCCTAGTATTAAGTTTTCCTCCACAGTTAAATTTGAAAAGACCCTTCTCCCTTCTGGAGACAAGACTATACCCTTTTTAACTATATCCATGGTCCTTAGATTAGTTAAATCTTCGCCATCATATTCTACCTTTCCTTCATCCTTTTTCACCAGGTTCATAATAGCCCTTAGGGTGGAAGACTTTCCAGCTCCATTGGCACCTATTAGGGTAACTATCTTATTCTCCTCAATATTGATATTAATCCCTCTCAGGGCCTTTATACCGCCATAGCTTACATGTAAATTTGTTACCTTAAGCATTATTCCACCCCCAAATAAGCCTCAATAACCCTTTCATTGGACTGAATCTCCTGCGGGTTGCCTTGGGCTATTAGATTTCCATGATCTAGTACAAAAATATTTTCACATATTCCCATGACCACTTCCATATGGTGCTCAATTAAAAATATGGTCAAATCAAATTCATCCTTTATATCATGGATAAATTCCATTAACTCCTGGGTCTCCTGGGGATTCATCCCCGCTGCAGGCTCGTCTAATAACAGGAGCCTGGGTTCTGTGGCCAGGGCCCTGGCTATTTCAAGCCTCCTCTGCATACCATAGGGGAGAGAATAGGCCTTTTCATTCCTCATTTCATATAAGCCTACCTTTTCAAGCAGGTATTCTGCCTTTTCAGTCATTTTCTTCTCTTCCCCAGTGTACTTGGGCAACCTAAATACAGAGGAGAACAGGCCGGACTTAAGCCTCAAATGGCCTCCTATGAAGACGTTGTCAAAGACAGACAATTCCTTAAAAAGCCTTATATTTTGAAAGGTACGGCATATGCCTAGTTTGGCAATCTGGTCGGGACGAAGCTGAGATATCTTTTCATTGGCTTCCCCATAGAATACTTCTCCCTCTGTAGGCTTATATACTCCAGTGACCACATTGAATACGGTAGTCTTCCCAGCCCCATTTGGGCCTATTAGGCCGACAATTTGCCCCTTCTCAATTTCCATGGAAAGCTTATTTACCGCTACTACACCGCCAAATCTCATGGTCATATTATTGATTTTTAGCATATTTTCCCCTCACCTTCTCTAGGACCTTCTCTAGACTTTCCCTGAGGAAGCCTTCTCGCTTAAATATAACTACCACCATTAAGGCTAAGGAGAATACCACCATCCTAAGTCCAGGCAGGGCAGGCGTAGTAAGGAAACCTAAGTTTATAGGCTCGTCTAAGAACCTCAAGGCCTCCATGGCAATGGTTATGACTATGGCAGCAATTACGGTACCATAGATGTTCCCCATACCTCCCAATACAACTATTAGGAGGATATTAAAGGTAAGGGCAAACTTAAACAAGGCAGGGTCAATAGTGCCAAGGTGGACAGCTAAAAGGCCACCCCCAATACCTGCTAAAAAGGAACCTATGGTAAAACTCATAACCTTGTGCTTAAACAGATTAATCCCCATGGACCTGGCTGCAATTTCGTCCTCCCTAATTGCCTTAAAGGCCTTACCGTAGCTTCCCTTCATCAAGAGCTGCATAAATATAATAGTAAGGATTGCCATTCCCCAAGCCCACAGTAGATTAGTCTTTGGACTTAGGCCCAGGGGCAGGGCTATAAACTTATTGGTCATCTGGGGAATTGCCTTTAGCCCCAAAGAACCATTGGTAATGCTTTGAAGATTTATAAATACAATCCTAATAATCTCTGAAAAGCCTAAGGTGGCAATGGCTAAATAGTCGTCAGTAAGCTTAAGGACCGGTGCCCCAATTAAAAAGCCAAACAGGGCAGCCAATAGGCCACCTATGAGCAGGGCAAAAATAAAAGGCAGATTAAGATTTAATAAAAATGGCACCATCGGCTTCATATAGTAGTTCATTTCCTTTGCTTCCAAGGGCATAGTAAGTATTGCTACAGTATATGCCCCTATGGCCATGAAGCCTGCATGTCCTAAGGAAAAAAGTCCTGTAAAACCATTGATTAAATTCATGCTCAGGCCTAAAATTACATAAATGGCACAGAGATTAAGTACCTTTACCTTATAGCTATCTAGAAAAAGATTTATTATAACTATGCCTACTAGGGCTAAGGCTAAAAGACCAACTTTTAACCACAAACTATCCTTTAAACTCTTCTTTCTCATAGGCTACACCTTCTCCGTAACTTTTTCTCCCATTAAGCCTGTAGGCTTAAATAGGAGTATAATAATCAACAGTATAAAGGCAAAGGCATCTCTATAACCTGTCAGGGTAGGTAAAAAGGCAATAAGCATGATTTCACCCAAGCCTAGGATAAAACCCCCTAAAACTGCACCGGTAATATTGCCGATTCCTCCAACAACAGCTGCAATAAAACACTTAAGTCCAGGCAGGACCCCCATATGGGGCATAAGCTGAGGATACTTAACCCCCCACATGATGCCACCCATGGCAGCTAAAAAGGAGCCTATGAAAAAGGTTATAGATATGATTTGATTGATATTTATGCCCATTAGGCTGGCAGTTTCATAATCCTTAGATAAAGCTCTCATTGCCATTCCAGTCTTAGTCTTTTGGATAATGAAGTTTAATCCTATTAGCAGAATAACAGTCACTACTGGAATTACAAAATTTACAATTGCAACAGATACTCCCCCAATTTTTAGGACCCTTTCCAAAATTGCAGGAGTTGGGAAGGCCTTTGGCCTTCCCCCAAATACTAAGATCCCTAAATTTTGTATTAAAAAGGATGCGCCTATGGCAGATATTAAAACTGTTATCCTTGGAGACTCCCTTAAGGGCTTGTAAGCCAGCTTCTCCAATACTAGGCCAATAAGGCCAGTAAGGGCAGGAGCCAGTATAAAGACTATATACCAGGGTATTGGTGTAAATAATATGCCGTAGAAGGTTAAATATGTTCCCAGCATAAATATATCTCCATGGGCAAAGTTTATTAGCCTCAATATCCCATAGACCATAGTATATCCAATGGCAATCAGAGCATATAGACTTCCTAGAGAAATTCCATTAGCCAGATGCTGTAGGAACTCCTGTATGCTCATGTTCATATTAACTCCTCCAATGTCTTAGGTTAATTTACAGGCTCAATAGTTGTTAGGTAAACAAATTGACCATTTTCCACCTTGTTAATAACAGCAGACTTAACTGCATCTCCATTTTCATCTAGGGTAATGACTCCAGTTGCCCCAACGAAATTAGCAGTTTCAGCTATCTTGTCCCTAATGGCTACTGGGTCTGCAGAGCCTGCTTTTTCTATGGCCTCTATAATAACCATATAGGCGTCATAGCCTAAGGCTGCAAAGGCATTGGCATCCTTACCATACTTTTCCTTGTATTCCCTTAGGAAAACATCAGAAACCTCAGTTACAGGTGCCTCTGCTGTAAAGTGGGTACTAAATACTGCACCTTCCACTGCAGCACCACCTATTTCTAAGAACTCTGGAGACTCCCAAGTATCTCCGCCCAGGATTGGAGTAGTAATACCCAAGTCCCTAGCTTGTTTTATAAGCAATGCTGATTCACCATAGTTTCCTGGTGCAAAAATAACATCAGGATTTAAAGCTTTTATATTAGTCAATTGGGCTGAAAAGTCTTGATCACCAGTATTATAGGAAGCCTCTCCCACTATGGAAGATTCTGATCCAGTTAGTTTTATAAAGGCCTCTTTAAAATATGCTGCAAGACCTACAGAATAATCCTGCTGAACGTCTTGGATTATGGCAGCGGTCTTTGCTCCCAATTCATTAACAGCATAATTTGCCATTACTGTTCCTTGGAATGGGTCGATGAAGCATACCCTGAAATAATAATCGTTGTTAAGGGTAACTAGTGGGTTAGTAGGTGAACAGCCAACAGCTGGTACCTTAGCTTCCTTAACCACATCTCCTGCAGCCATGGACAAGGAGGAACCATAACTACCTATGATGGCCACTACCTTATCCTTATCAATCAGCTTAGAAACAGCATTGGTTGCTTCTACCTTATCTGATTTATTATCTGCAATAACCAACTCTATCTTCTTGCCTAAGACAGTGTTTACTTTTTCATGGGCAAGCTTGATGCCTTCAACTGTCATCTCGCCACCTGCAGCATTGACTCCAGTCATTGGCTCGAAAACCCCAATCTTAATTACGTCACTGTCGGTTCCCCCTGAGGTCTCCTTTGCACCACAACCTGCTAAGGTCCCCATTATCAGAACCATAGACAAAATAATTAAAATTGATTTCCTCTTCATCTTAAATCCCCCTTTTTTGGAAAATAATAAAATTAGATTTTTCATGCTACTAGTGTACTACATAAAAGTGTTAAAGTCAATTTTAATCAAATCTTTAACTAAAATATATTATTAAAATATATTTTATTTTATAGAAAAGTATGTAAATATTCTAAAAAAAGATGTATAATTAAATATGTATACCAAATTCTTCAAAAATTTGCATTATCTTACATAATATTTCATTGGAGTGTGAGTACCTTGGAAACAAAAAATCTATCCACAGTAAAAAACAAAAAAAGTATTGCTACTGCTATGCTTTTTGCCATTGCAATTATCATAGTCCTTTTATCTGCAGTAATTGGATTTACAACTTACCATATTTCAAAACGCTCCCTAATTGAAACAGCGGAGGAAATGCTCTATAACAAGGCGATGGATTCTGCAAATCTAGTAGATGCAAGGATTAATTGTATATTTCTTCCATCAAGTCCTTAGGTTTTAACGAAGTACTTGGTGATCCAGAAATAGAGCTGGCTGAAAAATTTAAAATCCTAGAGAAGGAAAAAGATAGATTAGGACTAAACAGTATTGGGATTTCAGACTTAAGTGGAAATCTAGTCTTAGATGACGGTACTAGGGTAGACGTAAGCAAATATGATTATTTTTTAGAAGCCAGCATAGGCTATTCCTACTTTTCTGAACCCTTCTACAACGACATTACCAATGCCCTGGAAGTAGCCATAGCAACTCCCCTATACCATAACAACAGAGCAGTAGGGGCCATAATAGGTTTTAATAATGCAAATGAATTCTATAAACTGGCTAACGATATTAGGGTTGGGAAATCTGGCTTCGCCTATATCTTAAATAATGTGGCAGATGTTGTATCCAATCCAACTATTGCAGTAGATTCAACTACCAATGCCACTATTGGTACTGTAGATGGGGCAACTGGAGCCACCTATAGTCAAAATCTTATAAACTTTACCTCTCTAATAAATAGGGTATCGGAAGGCTCAATGGAAGAAGTTAATAGGATTATAGAAAATGTCCTAAATAAAGTGCCTGGAACTGGTAAATTTGAAGAACTGGGAGTAATGAAGCATATTGGATATGCCCCTATCCTGTCTAAGGGCTGGACTGTAGTAGTCACCATCGATGAAAGCGATATTTTAAGCAGCATAAAAACAATGGAAACTTCCATATTGTTAATTAGCAGTATTGCCTTGGTCTTGGCTTTAATAGCTTCATACTTTATGAACCGCAGGATTACAAAGAAAATTGTAGACATAAGCAACAAGACTAGAAACTTAGCTGAACTAGACCTAAGCTTTACCTTAGATGAAAGGGTATTAAACAGGGAAGATGAGCTAGGAGTCATGGCAAAATCTATCCAAAGAGTAATCGACAGCATAAAGAACTTTGCCCATGAAACCCAGCAGTCCTCCCAGGCTGTAGCTGCCTCATCTGAGGAGCTAGTAGCTATTACCGAGGAAACAGCAGCAACTTCCACTGCCATTGCAGAGTCCTCCAACGATATTAATGAAAAATCTAAGAAACAATTGGAGGAAATGGAATAGGTTAATCTAGAAATGCTAAATGTTAAAGAGCAGTTCAATTACACCTTAGAGGAGAGCAGAAATGCTGAAGTCCTAAGTAAAAAGGCCCTAGACAGTACAGTTAAAGGTAAAGAGGTCATAGAAGAAGTCATAGTCCAAATGGACAATATAAAATCAAGTACAAATAAGGTTCAAAACTCCTTAGAAAATATCAGAAACGCATCCATTAAAATGGATGAAATCCTAGTAGTCATAGAAAACATAGCAGAGCAGACAAATCTACTTGCTTTAAATGCAGCCATAGAAGCTGCAAGGGCTGGAGAAGCTGGCCGTGGTTTTGCCGTGGTTGCAGATGAAATAAGGAAGCTGGCAGACCAAACTATGCATTCAACTGAGGAAATCAACAACATAATTAAGAACAACCACAATATGATAGCCATTGCCAACGAAAATATGGAATACAGCAACAGAGAAGTAGATATGGGCATTGAAAAGGTCAATATTACTAAGGAAACCTTTGATGAACTGGCCAGGATAATAGAAGATATGAATTTAAACATGGTAAAAAGCATAGAAGCCATAAATGCAGTAGCTGTAAGCATCGACAAATCAGCGGTTTCCGTAGAAAATGCAGAAAACTTGTCTAAGGAAGTAACTAAGCAAATAGAAAACATAACCATTGCCACCGATGAGCAGATGGCTGCCATGGAGCAAATCACCGCCGCTGCCGATGACCTGGCAAAATTAGCAGACGATTTACAAGGAATATTTAGCAATATTAAATTTTAATGATAAAATAAAGCTTTCGCCAAAGCGAAAGCTTTATTTTTTATCTGGCACAAACCTATGGACCCTTTCTTCCCCCCTAAGGACCCTAAGGCCTCCCATGGCCAATGCCTCCAATTCATTTTCACCAGGAACTATTATTACCTTAGAAATAAACTTAACCCTTTCCTCTATCCAGCCAGTTAACAGTTTTGAATAGGCCATGCCTCCAGTTAATATAATCCCATCTACCTGGCCGTTGACTACTGTAGCCAACTGGCCAATACTCTTGGCCACCTGGTAGGCCAGAGCCTCATAAACAAGCTTTGCATATTCATCCCCATCTTCAATCATCTTCTCTACTTCCCTTGCATCATTGGTGCCTAAGTAGGATACCAGGCCTCCCTTGCCCCTCAATAGCTTTGCCACAGTAGCCTTATCATTCTTATAGCAGAACTCCATCAAGGCACTGCTTGGTAAAACCCCTGCCCTTTCAGGAGAAAAAGCCCCTTCGTCATCAGAAACAATATCTACCATCCTGCCTTTTCTGTGGATGCTAATAGACAGGCCTCCACCTAGATGGGCCACTATTAAATTTAAATCAGTATAGTTTTTCCCCAGGGACTTGGCCACCTTAATGGCTGAGGCCCTCATATTTAAGGCATGGATTAGGCTTCTTCTTTCTATTTCCTTGACCCCCGATAATCTGGCTATATCCTCTAATTCATCAGTAGATACTGCATCATAGATTAGGGCATCAATGCCTAGTTTCTTGCTTAGTTCATAGGCAATTATGCCACCAAGGTTTGAGGCGTGGTGAATCATTGGGTCGTTTTTAAGCTTATCTACCAGGACTTCATCTACTAAGTAGGCTCCTGACTCTAAGGGGGCTACAGGCCCTCCCCTGCCAACAACAATATTTAATTCTTCAAGCTTAATATTATTTTTTTCTAAACTATCTACTATCCTCTCATACCTCATCTCATACTGGTCATATATGGAAGGATACTTTTCCAGCTCTTCCGCTGTATGGTCTATACTATACCTAAATACTAGGTCCTCATCCTCATAAACTGCTATCTTGGTAGAAGTGGAACCGGGATTTATAGCCAATACCTTATACATCTTTACACCTCCTAAGATGTTGCTGCTGCTAGGGCAAGGGATAAGAATTTTTCTTCGGCACTAGAGCCCCGAGATGTTAAAATTATAGGAACCTTGGCCCCTACAACAATACCTGCCATCTTGCCCTTGGCAGAATAGATCAAGGCTTTTCCTAAAACGTTTCCAGTAGTAATATCTGGTACAACCAGTACATCCACGTCTCCTGCCACTTGGCTTTCATAGCCCTTTATCTTGGCTGCTTCCTCATATATGGCTAAGTCATAGGATATGGGGCCTTCCACTATACAGTTTTTAATCTCCCCATTTATATTCATCTCTTTTAATTTGTCTCCATCTACAGTTTCAGGCATCTTTGGATTAACCTTTTCAACAGCTGCCAGTACCCCTACCTTGGGCCTTTCATAGCCTAATTTAAGTAAGGTCTCTACTGCATTATTTATTATCTCCTTCTTTTGGTCTAGGGTTGGATACATTACCATTCCACCATCGGTGGCCACTAAGAGTTTATGATAGGTAGGTACTTCAACAATGGCCACATGAGACATAAGCCTTCCTTGGCCCAAGCCCCTTTCCTTATCTACAACAGCTTTTAAAATCCCTGCAGTGTCTATTTTCCCCTTCATTAGAAAGTCTGCCTTATTTTCCCTTACAAGTTCTACTGCCTTGTAGGCGGCCTTGCTGCTATCTGGTTCATTGGCTATTTCGTATTCACCGGTGGCATTCAGGTCTTTTAGTAGTTCCCTTATCTTTCCTTCGTCTCCTACTAATATGGCCTTCACTATTCCCTCCTTTTCTGCATGTAGTACTGCTTCTAAGGCATGCCTATCCTCTGCTGCAACTAAGGCTACTGTCCTTTTAGCCAGTAGTCCTTTTACCTTTTCAACCATTTCATCAAAGTTTCTTAGCACCAATGTAATACCCCCTATTCAAAGTATTTTAAAAAAGCCTATTTCAATAAGTTCAAAGTAAATGATGATTAAATTTTATATCATTTTTCCACAATAATCCATCCTAATTTTTAATTTTATTTCTTATCCCATGATTAAAAATTTGCCAAAAGTGGTAATATATTTGTATTTATGCGAAAGATAAATATTAATAAGAGGGGAAAATTATGAAAGAAGGAAAGATAAAAAATTTTAAACTATATAGGCTTATGGTATTTGGAGTTTTAATCTTAGCATATATGGCTGTATTCTTCCATAGGTTGGCAGTAGGTATTGTAAGGGAGGATTTAATAAGGAATTCAACATGTCTAATATTGACTTTGCCAACTTAAGCTCTACTTACTTTTATGCCTATATGCTAATGCAGATTCCTTCAGGAATTCTGGCAGACTATCCTCTACTGCTTTGCAGCTGTTGTCATAGGCTTTGTATCAATCTTCCTAGTCAAGGAGACAAATTGTAAAAATATATATGAGTAAAGATAAGCTTCTGCCAAAATGGCAGAAGCTTTATCTTAACTTTTCAAGGAGGGTTCCTACTCCTTTACCTAATTCTATGTCTATATTGCATCTAACTAAGGTCCTTTCAATGGCAGATACAACGGATACTAAGAAATGCTCATCTATATTGCCCATATGGCCAAACCTAAACATCTTGCCAGCATATGGGCCTAAACCTCCTGCAACTACTGCCCCTTCCTCAGCTAGTATCCTTCTAAATTCTACATCATCTATGCCATCCATATACAGGGCGTTGGATAAGGTAACTGCCCTATGGTCCTTCTTAGCTAAAAGCTTGAAACCTAGGGCTTCCAAAGCTGCCTGTGCTGCCCTACCATATTTTATATGCCTCTTATACCTGTTTTCTAGTCCTTCTTCTTTGATAATATTTATAGACTCCTTCAAGGCCCAGATTAGGTTTACTGCAGGAGTTGCAAAGTATTTAGAGGGATCATTCATGATAGGTATCCATTTTTCAAAATCTATATAGTAGTCTGCTATGGTTCCCAGGGACTTTCTCCTCTCTAAGGCCTTTTCATTGGCCCATAGGATAGCTAAGCCTGGGCATACGCCAAAGGCCTTTTGTGAACCAGTTAAAAGGATATCTATGTTCATGGCATTTACCTTTTCTTCTTCACCAGCAGTAGCACATACTCCGTCAACTATATAAATAGTATCTGGGAATTTCTTCATCATCTGGCCGATTTCAGCTATGGGTGCTGCTACTCCTGTAGAAGTATCTACATGGGTTACAGTTATGGCATGGAAGTGCTTTTCAGACAATTTCTTTTCTATATCTTCTACGGGAACAATCTCGCCCCATTCAGCCTGCAAGACTTCTACATTGATTCCCCTTCTTTCACAGATTTCTATAAACCTGTTTCCAAAGAATCCATGGGATACGATGAGAACATTGTCTCCACCCTTCAATGTATTGGCTATGGCCATTTCCATTGCCATGGTTCCAGTACCAGCTATGACAAATACTTCTCCTGTAGCATCCCACATCTCCTTCATGTCATCCAGCAGCTCTTTGTAGTCCTTTACAAAATCAGGATCACCAAAGGCAACGGTTTCCCTGCCCATTTGGTCCTGTATACTCCTTGCCACAGGTGTTGGGCCTGGAATTGCCACTAATTTCTTAGCCATTTTATCTCCCCCTTTTTATATTCTATCTAAATTATACACCATCTTAGGCTAGATTAAAAGTTTCGCCCAGAATGACAAAATGTCACCCTGAGCGAAAAATGTTAACCTATGGTATTAGTATTACTTGGCCTGGGAATATTAG